>JAFTTN010000037.1 GCA_017466805.1 Clostridia bacterium | reverse complement strand
GGATTTATAATAGCATATAAATTACATTTTTTCAACTCTTTTGTTGACAGCCAAAAAGTTCTATGTTAGTATATTATCATAAAGAAATCAAGAAAGGAATATATAATATGAACGATATAAAAGCTACGGTAAGCGAAACTGTTACCGAGCAAAATACCGCAATCTCCGTCGGTAGCGGAAGCTTGGCGGTCTATGCCACCCCCGCAATGCTCGCACTTATCGAAAAAGCAGCCTGCGAGGCAATCGCCCCGCTGCTTTCCGAAGGCGAAACCACCGTCGGCACGCTGTTAAACGTAAAGCACCTTGCCGCAACTCCGGTTGGTATGGCTGTCAGCGCAACCGCCGAGCTTGTCGAGCGCGATGGCAGAAAATTCGTGTTCGCGGTTACCGCGTCCGACGAATGCGGAATAATTGGGGAGGGAACACACGAGCGCTTCGCGGTTTATTCCGAGCGCTTTACCGAAAAAACCTACGCAAAGCTTAATAAATAAAAGGAGTAGCTATGAAAAAGTCGCTTACTTTTTTGCTTGTAATTTTGCTTATGCTAAATACACTTTCTCTTTCAACCCCCGCCGTGCAAGCAAATTCCGCGCCCAAGGTTATACCGGCACTGCGCGAATGGAACGGTGCAAGCGGGTATTTCACGCCCGATAGCAATACTTCCTTGGTAAATCTCTCGGGCTCCGCTTCGGTGCTAAAGGTGCAAAGCTTTTTCAAAGAAATGCTTTCGCTCGATCTAAAAATAACCGATAAAGAGCTCGGCAAAAACGAAATAGCTTTTGTGCTCGATAAAAGCCTTTCGTCCAAGCTCGGTAAAGAGGGCTATACGCTCGAGGCAGACGAAAACCGTATATTAATCAAATCCGCAATCGATATAGGTCTGCTCTACGGCGGTATCACGGTAGTTCAGGCAGTTACTGCAGATAAAGCCTTCCCTTGCGGCTATGCAACCGATTACCCCGCGTATCCCGTTCGCTCGGGTATGCTCGACGTCGGCAGAGCCTGGATTCCGCTCGATTACGTCGAGGAAATAACTCGCTATATGGCGTATTTCAAAATGAACGAAATACACCTTCATATCAACGATGACGGCGAAAACGGCTATTCCGCCTTCCGCTTGGAAAGCGACGTGCCGGGTCTTACCGCAAAGGACGGGTTTTATTCAAAATCCGACTACCGCGCCTACCAAAAGAAAATGCTCGAATACGGCGTTTCGGTCGTCACCGAAATAGATACCCCCTTCCACTCCTCCTGCTATGCTTCGGCAGATAACCCTCCGCCCTACCTGCCGGATAACCCTCGTTGCCTCGACATTTCCAAGCCCGAAACGCTTGAATTTGTAAAAAATCTCTTTAACGAGTATATGACGGGCGACGATCCCGTTTTCGTCGGTAAGGTAGTGCATATCGGCACCGACGAATATCCGCGTAAATATGCCGAGCAGATGCGCGCCTATACCGATGCGCTTATCAAGCACGTTAATTCGCTCGGATATACCCCGCGCTTCTGGGGCGGGTTGGGCAAGGACGGCTTCCAAGGCGAAACCCCGATTTCCGAAAAAGCACAGCTTAATTTCTGGGACGTGGGTATTTCGGGTGTGCAGGAAACCCTTGCAAGCAAATTCGAGGTTATAAATACGGTAAATATGATTCTTTATACCGTACCAACCACGAACTACGCGTTCCCCGATTATTTCAACCTCGATTATCTCTATACGAATTGGCAGGTCAATCTGTTCGATTTGTATAATTCGGCAAACTCTATGCCCGCCGACGATGAACGCCTTCTCGGTGCGAGCTTCGCCTTGTGGAACGATTTGCATACCCGTTACCACGGCGTAACCCGCTTTGATATTTTCGATAGACTTCGCGGAATGGTCTGCCTTGTTGCCGAAAAAACCTGGTGCGGTTTGGATACCGCTAATATAAAATCCTCGGATTTTGTTTCGCGCTTCAATATTCTTTCGGTCCGCGCAGGCGATTCCGACCCCGCAGGCCGTGCGCAAGCCGAAATCAATCTCGATTTCGAATCTGGCGAATACGCTTCCGCAAACGGCGAGCTTGTTCTCGACGGCAGCTCGTTTATCTCACTCGGCGAAAAACGCTTCGGCTTCCCGAATACGCTTGAATTCGATATAACCCTTTCCGAACCAACCGATAAACCGCTATTTTCGGGCGACGGCTGTGAAATATATACCGACGTAGACGGAAAAGGTCATTTCGGCTTTAAAACCGAGGTGTACAGCTTTGTTTTCGATTATAAGCTTCCAATAGGCGAAAAAACCCATATACGCCTCACAAGCGATGATAAAATCACCTATTTAACGGTTAACAATACTCTTTCCTACGCTCCGAAAAATCCGCTTTTCCCCAACGGAACCAAGCTTACAACTCTTACAATACCGCTAAAGGAAATAGGCAAGGGGATAAAGGGAAGTATCGATAATATTAAAATCTCCCCGACCGCAGTAGATCCGAAAAGCTTCGTCGCAAAGCAAAATATCGCGCTTAATGCTTCTGCAACCGTTTCGGGACTCGAGGTGAACGACGGCCGTTTCACCCCAAATCTTGCCGTCGACGGAGATGAGGGCACCCGCCTATCCTTTGCAAAGGATAACGATAATCAATGGTTGGTTCTCGATTTGGGTGATTTGTACGATATATCGGTTATCGAAATCTCCTTCTTCGAGCGCGTTTCGGAATACGAAATCTATGTTTCCGAGGACGGTGAAAGCTTCACAAAGGTCTATAGCGTTTCCGACGGTGTAGAAAAGGTAAAGCAGACCGATATAATCCGACTCGATAAAAGCGTAAAGGCGCGCTATATTAAATACGTTCAGCTAAAGCGCTGGTACGCGTCCGAATGGAACACCTATTACAGCGGCGGTATTTCGGAATTCCGAGCCTACTCCTTCGATGAATCACGCTTTTCCGATATAGTCGACCAAGCGGTAAAATTCCTTTCGGAAATCGAAAAAAGCGATCCGCGTCGCGCAGAGGTACGCAAGCGTTGCAACGAGCTCGAATCCTATCTTGCCGAGCCGACAATGTTTATCGGCAACCTCGATCAGCTCTATAATTCGCTTGCCGAAGCATTAAACGCGCCCGCGCCCGAGCAAAGCACCTCCGAAAGCGTTCCCAAGCCGCAATCTCCCTCCGCCGCGGTTCCAAAAAAGAATATAGCTCCCTATATCGCGCTTGCCGTTGCAGGTGCCGCCGTTTTGGCTGCGGTCGCAATAGCGTTAATCAAGCGCAAAAAGAAATAAATAAAAAGCAGGTCGGTTATTCGCCAACCTGCTTTTTCATCTCCTCCAAAAGAGCCCTGCGCTCGCTGTCGGTCAGCTCGCTTTCAATACCTGTTAATGAATCGTAAAACGATGAATAACTAAAAATACAAACCCCGCAAGCACCTTTTTCCCGCACCGCAATATACGACCGTGCAAGTATTTTTTCGTCGTCGCGCCATTCGAATTTTCCTTCCGAGCCTGCAAAAGCGTCGGCAACCCCCTCCGCGCCCAATGCACATTTTGCGGCAGAAAGCCCCACGTATAGCTTTATCTTGTCGCACTTCACTGCGCTTGCCCAATCATCAAGCACGCGTTCAAAAGGGCATACGGCGTTTTTAAAGCCGAAATAAAGCTGGGGCATAATATAATCGACGTAGCCCTCTGTCGATAACCATTTGTAAATATCAATATACCATCCGTTTTCAAGCGAGTAAATGTTTCCTGCCGGCGATACGCCAAACACCTTGCCGTGCTCGTGCGCCGTTTGGTATAAAGCCTTCACCGTGCGGTCGGCGTTCGCTCTGCGAAATTCTCCCTTGTCGCCGTAACCGCTTGTTTTAAATTCCTGCTCATCGTCAAACTCAAATTCGGTAGGGTAAAAATAATCGTCAATATGCAGTCCGTCAAAATCGTATTTTTCAAAAATCTCCTTTGCTCCTTTTGCAATCAGCTCGGTTGCCTCCTCGTAGCTCGGGTCGAGGTAAAGTAAACCGTCGCTTCCTTTTTCAATCCTTTTGCCTATTCCTTCGCAGTACCATTCGTATAAAATTCCTTTTCCAAGCAATATAAGCTCGCTTTCGTAGCAAAGACGGTATGGGTTAATCCAGGCGTGTACCGAAATCCCTCGCTCCTTGGCAAGCTCTAAATATATTAAAACCGCATCATATTCTATTTTCCCGCCGTATACACCCGCAATATATTTCGAGCTTGGGTATACCTCGCTTTCAAAAACGCTGTCGCCGTTCGGGCGCACCTGCAAAAATACCGTTTCGAATCCGTCGCGCTTCAGGTTGTCAAGCATCGTCGCGGTAAGCCTTCGGTATTCGCCTTCGGCTCTTTGCTTGCTGCCGTCACGGTATATAGGGTGCATATCAAACTGTGTAACCCATACCGCGTTCATAAATTCCAAAGCTTCTGCCTCTTCCGCCGCTGTATCCAACCGCGAAATATAAAAAAGCCTGTCCGCTTGCGAAAAATCATCTTTCTGCTCTGCCTTTACGCCGCAGGAGCAAAGTAAAATACATAGCGCAAATATAAAATATAACCTCTTCAATTTTATCACCCATAACATTACTATTACAAACTAAACGCAAAAATGTATTGTTGCAAAAAAATAACGCTTGGTGTATAATATAAAAAAGCGAGGTGAAATAATGTATATCGCACTGCATAAGCACGCCGAATATTTAATAAATAAGCTAAATTCCGCAGGCTTCGAGGCATACGCCGTCGGCGGTTGCGTGCGCGATAGCATTATGGGTGTTTCCTGCGGCGATACCGATATTACCACCAATGCGCTCCCCGAACAAACGAAGTCGGTTTTCGAGCATAACGTAGTGCTCGAAACCGGAATAAAGCACGGCACGGTAACCGTGCTCGTCGAAAATATCCCCTATGAAATAACGACCTACCGCATCGAATCGGGTTATACCGATTCACGCCATCCCGATAAGGTCGAATTCGTGCGCAGCCTAAAGGAAGACCTTGCACGCCGCGATTTCACAATGAATGCGATAGCCTATTCTCATAAAGAGGGAATTAAGGACTATTTCGGCGGAGCCGAAGATATAAATAATAAAATCATACGCGCTGTAGGCGACCCCGAAAAACGCTTTTCCGAGGATTCTCTGCGTATCCTCCGTGCGTTGCGTTTTGCATCGGTGCTCGGCTTCGAAATCGAGCATAATACGTCAAACGCAATAATCAAGCTTGCCGAAACGGTTATAAAGGTCTCGCCCGAGCGTATCTATACCGAGCTAAAAAAGCTGCTCTGCGGTAAAAATGCGCAAAGCGTTGTAAATAACTATGCTTCGGTAATATCAAAAATAATCAATACAAACGGCGATTATAAAAGCATAAATAAGCTGCCTGCCGATTTTGCAATGCGGCTTTCCTGCCTTTGCGGAAGCTCGGTCGGCGAAGCATTGCGCTTTCTTCGCGCCGATAATAAAACGAAGCAGCTGTGTAACCTGCTTATCAATTCAAAGCCGATACCCAAAGACGAAATCGCTCTAAAGCTGTATATTTCGGCGATCGGCAGGGAAGCGTCGCTTTCGGTTGCGGTATACCGCCGCGCCCTTTTCGGAGAGGATTCCGAATATAAAATCGAAAAGCTAATAGCGTCAAATACCCCGCTTTTTCTCTCCGACCTCGCAATAGACGGAAGCGACCTCGTGAAATTGGGAATAAGCGGTAAATGCGTCGGCGAAACACTCCTGCGCCTTTTAAATCACGTAATCAAGGGCGAAATCGTTAACGAACGGTCGACTCTTATAAATAACGCAAAATAGAAGGCTTCAAAAAGCCGTACTTCGCACGGCTTCTTTGTTTGTGTAAGGACTATAAAAAAGATATTTTCGGCAGTTTTGGGTATGAATTCGAACTCTTACATAACCGTTCGTTTTTAGTGAAATCGTTCGCTTACGCTCACGGTGAAATAATTTACTCCGTAAATTGTGAAATATCTCACTTTGTTCGATGTGAAATGAAATTCGCCTCCTCACATTTGCGAAGCAAATATTTCACAGCGAAGCTATTTCACTTGGCGAAGCCAAATTTCACTCGCCGCAAGGCGAATTTCGTTGAAAAAACGACAGGTCGAAGGCGGGTTGTCATAAGGATGTTTTATATATCCTATGAAACAAGCCGATTGAAGAGTGCTAAGAAGATGACAGTATGGCAAATGCTATACTGTCTTTTCTTATTTTAAGATAACGGCGTTAGGGTCTAAAGACTCTACGATTTTTATTAAGGATAGGGTTGCTCAGATGAATAACATCCGTAGTAGAGCCACAGAGATTATTAATCACGATATAATCTATAATTAAACGAAAGCGGCGACAGAGAGAAATAAATCTC
>JAFTTN010000036.1 GCA_017466805.1 Clostridia bacterium | reverse complement strand
TTGAAGACCGAAAAATGCGGACAAATTTCGGTGAATATTTCCAAGCCCGGTATAACCAAAGCGCAGCATTGGCATCACAGCAAATGGGAATTTTTTATAGTTGTAAGCGGAAAAGCGCTCATACAGCAAAGAAAAATAGGCAGCGAAGAAATTTTCGAATTTTATGTCAGCGGAGAAAAAATCGAAGCCGTTCATATGCTTCCGGGATATACGCATAACATAATAAATTTGAGCGAAAACGAGGACTTGGTGACGGTAATGTGGGCGAACGAGGCTTTTGATCCTAACCATCCCGATACGTACGGCGAAACCGTTTAGTGAGGTATTAATATGTTTAAAAACAATGGCAAATTAAAGCTGTTGATAATCGTGGGCACGCGTCCCGAAATCATACGTCTTGCAGAGGTTATAAAAAAATGCCGAAAGCATTTCGATACTCTGCTTGCTCATACCGGTCAAAACTATGACTATAATCTCAACGGAATATTCTTCAAGGATCTCGAATTAGACGAGCCCGAAATTTATCTAAACGCTGTCGGCGATGATTTGGGCGAAACTATGGGGAATATCATTTCCAAAAGCTATAAGCTTATGGCGGATATTAAGCCCGATGCCGTGCTCGTTCTCGGTGATACGAACTCCTGCCTTTCGGTAATCGGCGCAAAGCGCCTGCATATTCCCATTTTTCATATGGAGGCAGGGAATAGATGTAAAGACGAATGCCTGCCGGAAGAAACAAACCGCCGTATTGTCGATATAATATCGGACGTTAATATGGCTTATTCCGAGCACGCAAGAAGATACCTTGCGGATTGCGGGCTTCCCAAGGAGAGAACCTATGTAACCGGTTCTCCTATGGCAGAGGTTTTGAGCAAAAACATCGAAAAAATCAAAGCCAGTGATATTCATAAAAGACTTGGACTGGAAAAAGGAAGGTATATTCTTCTTTCGGCTCACCGCGAAGAAAATATAGATACCGAAAAGAATTTCAATAGCCTTTTCCGCGCTATAAACAAGCTTGCCGAAACCTACGATATGCCGATTCTTTATTCCTGTCACCCGCGCAGCCGTAATCGGCTCGAAAAGAGCGGATTTGTTCTTGATAGCAGGGTTATCCGTCACGAGCCTCTTGGCTTCCACGACTATAACTGCTTGCAGATGAACGCGTTCGCGGTTGTTTCGGATAGCGGCACTCTGCCCGAGGAATCAAGCTATTTCACAAGTATCGGCAACCCTTTTCCTGCAGTCTGCATTCGTACCTCTACCGAACGCCCCGAAGCACTCGATAAAGCTTGCTTTGTGCTTGCCGGTATTGATGAAGGCTCGTTGCTTCAAGCTGTGGCTACAGCCGTTGAATTAAACTCTGAAGGCGATAACGGTATACCTGTGCCGGATTACGTCGATGAAAACGTTTCGACCAAGGTTGTAAAAATCATCCAAAGCTATACCGGTATCGTTAATAAAATGGTCTGGCGTAAAGATATTTAGAGAATTCACACAAAACCGACGGCTAAATCCCGTCGGCTTTTGCTGTATAAAGAATGAAAATTGTTTTAAAATCTATTGCATTTCGAAATCGTTTGTGTTAAAATCAATACGAGTATGGGTAAGTGTTTGTATTTTGCCCAAAATTCAAGGAATACCTAGGAGAAAATAATGGATTCCAAAAAGAAGAACAATAACGAACAGCTCGATCAAGAGTATTATACAATAGATATAATGCAGATTCTCAAAGCCTTTTGGCATAAGGCATGGGCAATCGTTCTTGCGGCAGTTATAGCGGGTGCGGCGGGATTTTCTATAGCATCATTCGTTATCGCACCGCAGTATTCGTCTTCGATTATGCTCTATGTAAACAACGGTAATATTTCTCTTGGCAACACCGGCTTTTCAATCAGCTCGTCAGAAATCAGTGCGGCGCAAAGCTTGGTAAAGACCTATACCGAAATATTAAAAAACCGCACGACACTCGAGCGTGTTATCGATAAGTGCGACGTTGAATATACCTACCGTGAGCTTTCGGATATGATCGTTGCCGCTCCCTCCAACGAAACCGAAATTATGAAGGTTACGGTTACTTCTACCGATCCGTACGAAGCGGCAAAAATCGCAAACTGCATCGCAGAAGTGCTTCCCGTAAGAATTTCCGAAATCATCGATAATGCTTCTATGGAGGTTGTGGATGCGGCAGTGCCCGAATTTCAAAAAATCTCTCCCAGTATAACAAAATATACCGCAGTCGGTATATTGCTCGGCGCTTTGTTCGCAATGGCGATAATCGCATTGGGTGCAATACTTGACGATACTATTCACGATGAGGAATATATCCTTAAGCATTACGATTATCCTATTCTTGCGAAGGTACCCGATCTGCTGGGCGGCGGCAACAAACGCTACGGCTATTATTACAGTAGCGGCAAAAACAAAAATAATAAGTAAAGGCGGCGGAATAAATGGGAATTAAAAACAAATACCGTAAAGCCGCGGCTTTTGCGGCAAGCAATAGCGAAAAAACGCTTCACAAAAACCTCGAATTCAGTGCCACCGAGCAATATAAGCTTTTAAGAACCAATCTCAACTTCACTCTTCCCGCAGACCAGAAGTGCGCGATAGTCGGCGTAACCAGCTCTATGCGCGGCGAGGGTAAAAGCACCACTGCCATTAACCTTTCCTACGTTTTGGCGGAAAGCGGCAAACGTGTTCTTCTTATAGACGGCGACTTAAGAATACCCAGCATCGCGAAGAAAATGAATATTAAAAGCTCTCCCGGACTTACAAATTTGCTGATGGGGTACGAAACCCAGCGCTTCGGCGATTTCAAGTCTTCCTTGCTCGATAATTGGTATATAATGCCGTCGGGCGAGCTTCCTCCCAATCCGTCCGAGCTTTTGGGCTCGCGTCGAATGGAGCTTGCACTCAAAACTCTTGCAGAAAATTTTGATTATATTATTATCGACCTTCCTCCTGTTAACCTCGTTTCCGATGCGCTTGCAATTTCGAACTTTATAACCGGTATGGTCGTCGTTGTGCGTCAGGACTATACCGAAAAGAAAGAGCTCGAGCAGTGTTTCCGTCAGCTCTCGCTTTCAAACGTCAAAGTGCTCGGCTGCGTTCTGAACGAATCGAAGGACGGAAAGGGCTCATACAGTAAGTACAAAAAGTATTACAAATACTATAAATCCGGCGATTATTACGAAGATGCCGGCCAAAAATAATTATGGTTGATTTTCATAGCCATATTCTTCCGTCGATCGACGACGGAAGCAAAAATATCGAAGAAAGCATGGCGCTTCTAAAGCTCTTGGTTGAACAAGAAGTTAAAACGGTCGTGGCCAGCTCGCATTTCTATGCCGATTTCGAATCGCCCGAAAGTTTTCTCGAACGGCGAAATAAAGCCTATAATGAGCTTTCTCTCTGTTTGAGTTCGGACTTTCCGAATATATTACTCGGAGCTGAGGTGCGTTTTTATAGCGGCATAAGCCGTATGAAAGAGCTTTCCTCACTTTGCGTCGAGGGAACCAAGCTGCTTCTGCTCGAAATGCCTTTTTCGCGCTGGACCGAATATACGGTCAACGAGCTTGTAGAGCTGTCATGCTCGAACGAAATCAAAATCGTACTCGCTCATATCGAAAGATATCTGCATATGCAGGAATTCGGCTTGCTTGAACGTCTTCGCGAACAGGGAATACTCGTTCAGGTCAACGCGAGCTTCTTCGAATCAATGCTTTCCCGCAGAAAAGCATTCAAAATGCTTAAAAACGGATATATCGATTTCATCGGTTCGGATTGCCATAATATAAAGCACAGGCCGCCGACCATCAACGTTTCTCGTGAAGCCATCGCGAAAAAATTCGGAGTGGATTTCTTGAACGATTTTATCGAATATTCCAACAATCTGCTCGCAAAATACCGAGTATAATAATTACAGAAATATATTATTTTATACGGAAAGGACTTTTGTTATGAAAAAGTTTTTGTTCTTCCTTCTTACATTTGCAATGATCGTTACTTTGGGTGTAACCGCATTTGCGGAACCGGGCAACTTTATTACCAGCCCTTCTAAAAACAAAGCACCCGAAATTATCGACGGCACCAACGATAGCCATGAATGTACCGCAAAGCTTGTAATTACCGCATATGCGGATCGTCACACGCTCAACGATGAAAAAAAGGCTAAGATCGAATATGCCTACGAGGTTATCGTTAACGCTGATGATATAACCACCTTTAACGTTGATTTTTCCGATTACGTTGAAAAAATCGGTCTTACCGGCGATAAGCTTGCTGTAAGCGATCTCTTCGACGTAAGCTACTATGGCTGCGATGATCACGAATATCACGGCGGCTTCAAAATCTCGCTCCGCGCGGATACCCTGAGCGGCTTTGTCGGCTTGCTTCACTTAAATGGTGATGAATGGGATTACGTAGATAACGCTACTGTAAAAGACGACGTTCTCACCTTTTATGTAGAAGATCTTTCTCCCTTTGCGATCGTTGTTGAAACCGATAAGCACGTTCCTCCTCAAACCGGCGATAACTTCCATTGGTGGATCTATGCAACCCTTATGGCTGTTTCTGCGGTTGCTCTCGGTGTAGTTGGCTACAAGCTTAAAACCTGCGAGAAATAATATAAGGAATCTGCAATATGAGTAAAATCGACAGCAGCACCAAAAGAAAATATCTGCGCTACGCGGCTATTGCACTCGCGGTAGTGTTTTGTCTGTCTGCCATTTTGCTCGTTATGGCGCTCTGGGAAAAGAATAATTCGGAATACGATTACGATTATTCCGACAGCTTTAAGGAAACGCTTGAATATAACGGCGAAAAATATACCGCCCGCGACGATGTCGAAGCAATGCTTCTCATCGGTCTCGATAAACTTCAAGGCGTGGAAGATTCCACAGCGTATAATAACGATAAAAGCGCCGATTTTCTCTTGCTTTTGGTTTTCGATAATACCAACAAAACCTGCAAGGGAATACAAATTAACCGCGACACTATTGCAGAAATGAACGTTCTCGGTGTGGCGGGCGATAAAATAGGCAGCGTAAAACAGCAAATCGCACTTTCGCATACCTATGGAAACGGAAAAGAAGTCAGCTGCCGAAATACCGTCGATTCGGTTTCGGAACTGCTCTATGGTGTAAATATAAAGCACTACCTATCGGTTACAATGGAAGCGGTGTCGATATATAACGACCTTGTCGGCGGCGTTCCGGTCACCGTGCTCGATGATTTCACCGGTATCGATGAAACACTCGTAAAGGGCGAAAAAACAGTCCTATACGGTGAACACGCACTTACTTACGTTCGCGGTCGTTACGGTGTTGGTGATAATACCAATATCAACCGTATGAAGCGTCAGCGTCAGTATGTTGAATCGCTGTATGCACAAACCCAATCTGCTGCCGAAACGAACGAAAGATTTCAGCTTGACGCAATATCAAAGCTTTCGGAATATACCGTCTCTGATTGTACCGTAAACCAAATGCAAACCATCTTCGAAAAATTCTCCACCTACGAATTCGGCGGAATAACCGAAATCAAAGGCGAATCGATCGTCGGCGAACAGTTTATGGAATTCTATCCCAGCGATGCATCTATGAAAAGCGCTGTTATCGAGCTTTTCTATAAAAAAGACTAATACCGCAATCAGCAAAAGCCGTTTGTACGGCTTTTGTTTTTTCTTGACCGTTGGTGAATAATGTGATATAATGTCAAAAAGAAGTGAACAGAGGTGTGAATATGGCGGAAATAATTAATACTGCTACCGCAAGCGAAATATTTAATATGATTTGCTCCTCGCTCGATAAACTAAAGATCAAGTACGAAAAGAATGATGTCGATCTTTCCGTAAAATGCGTTATCTTCGGCAGGGATATACCTATCGATACAAAATTGTACGTGGATATAGAAAATAAGCTTATCGTTTTTCAATCCAACCTAAAAACCGTGTTCCCGCCCGAAAAAATCGTTAATGCCGCAGTTGCAATAAACGCGGTTAATTTCAACGTTATCGACGGCGCTTTTGGGCTCGACGTTTTAAACGGAACGGTAGATTTCAAGCTGAGCTGCAGCTTCGAGGAAAGACAGGTCACAAACGATTTGGTTGCATATATAATTCTTTGCTCCTTTAATACGGTCGACGCGGTAAACGATAAGCTCGAACAGCTTTTAAAGGAAGAAATCGAGCTCGAAGAATTTGTCAAAAATTTTGGATATTAAGGAGAAAGAGCATATGTCTGATGAAGTAAAAAAAGCTCACGCCGATGAAATATTCAATATTATTTGTGAATCCTTGAACGGCGAATTCGAATGCTCGACGAACGATGAAAAAAGATTTATCAAATTTAGTACGGTTTCGGCAGACGTTCCGATAAGAATATACATATCCGTCGATGAAAAAAGACAGGTTGTAAAGTTGCTTTCTTTTATGCCGTTTTGTTTCCCCGCCGACAGAATAACCGATGCGTGTATTGCGGCGTGCAGTGCGACGAATAAGCTTGCCAACGGTTGCTTTTCGGTAGATATTAACGAGGGCAATATAATGTTTAAGCAAACCGTTTCGGTGTTTAATACCTCCATAACGTCGGCTACGGTAAAAAATCTTGTAGATACAGCATACTCGGCGATCGAAAAATACAACGATAAATTTTTGGCGCTTTTGAATAACGAGCTTTCTTTAGAGGAGTTCGTTTCGCTTCAATAAAATCCCATTTGCAGAGAGGAAAAAACGATGACATATATAGAATTTTTTGATAAAAATGCCGCGGAAAATATCTGTGCTTGCCTTGCAAACCCGCCGGAACGAGTCGTTTTAGTCGGCGGCAGCCCCAACGTAATAAAGCGTCATATAGAACGCTATCAAGCGTTGTTCAACGGCGAGGAACGGAACTGCAACGTCGAATTTCTATACCGCTCTGTAAATCAGTATCAGCTCGATAAAATTGTCGTAACTCTGTCGAAAATCGTCGAGGAATACGACGATTGCGTTTTCGGATTAACCGGCGGCGGAGAGCTGTATCTCGTTGCTATGGGTATAGTTAAAGAACGCTATAAGCACAAAAATATTCAAATGCATCGCTTCAACCTGCGCAACAATACCATCTACGATTGCGACCAGGACGGAAAGACCGTTTTCGAAGGCAAGCTGCCCAAACTTACGGTTGCGGAAAATATCCGTATATACGGCGGCGACGTCGTAACCTCCGAAATCAAGTCGGATGCAACTTATAAATGGGATATGAACGACGAATTCAAGCAGGATATTCGCGATATGTGGGAAATCTGCCGTAAAAAGCCGGGATCTTGGAATTCGCAAATTAACGGCTTTGCCGCGCTTGCTTCCGTCGGCGATGAATCGTTGGATAAACTAAGCTACAGCGCTACTCGAAAGCAGCTTGATATTTATTACGAAAAGCACGATATGAAATCGGTGTATAAGCAATGGATAATTGCGGCACTGCTCGAAAAGGGACTTCTTACCGAATACGGCGAAAAGAACGGCAGACAGTATATCGGTTTTAAAAACGAACAGGTTAAGCGTTGCCTTGTAAAAGCCGGTCAGGTGCTTGAAATGAAAATGTTTTTGTCCGCACTCGAAGCGCGTGATGAAAACGGCGAGCTTATTTATAACGACGTTGTCAACGGTGTTTATATCGATTGGGACGGAAAAATACATTCCGACGGTAAAACACAGGACACCGATAACGAAATAGATATACTTATGATGCACGGCATCGTTCCGGTATTCGTGTCCTGCAAAAACGGAAAAATCGAAACCGAGGAGCTCTATAAGCTCAATTCGGTTGCCGAACGCTTTGGCGGCGGATACGCCAAAAAGGTGCTCGTTGCAGCCTCGCTCGGACACAGTAAAAGCAACGAGGCATTGCGTCAAAGAGCACGCGATATGGGTATTCGAGTTATCGAAGATTTAAAGGATAAGAGCGATGAAGCCTTAAGTGCCGTTATGGGCAATCTCTGGTCTTCAAACTGATATAAAAATCAAGGAGTATAAATATGCTTTGGACAATATCATTCATTATTGCAACGCTTTTGCTGCTGTTTGCATTAGCGCTGTCGGCAAAGCAATTCCTTATTAAAAACAAAAAACACGTTAGGCCTCTTCAGCTTCTTACGCCTCTCTGCTTTGTTGCGGCAATAGTGCTGCTGTATCCCGCGTTTTTTTCTGAGCATAAGGGCGAAACTGCAGATATTGCAAAGGCTTTCGTGTTTTCGGTAAGAAAGGCTATACGCCTTATCGGTGCCGACGAAATATATCAAACCGTGTTCAAACAGGTCGGTAATGCGCCCGAAAGGATAAGAGATGCGTATCAGATTATCGTACTCGCTTTGCAGTTCTTTACGCCTCTGCTTTCGTTTGGCTTGGTGCTGTCCTTCTTCAAAAACTTCACGGCAAATCTAAGATATTTACGTTCGTATTTCAAGGACGTTTACGCCTTTGCCGAGCTAAACGAAAAATCGCTTTCGCTTGCAACCGATATACTTAAAAACAACAAAAAAGCGGCAATAGTCTTTGCAGATATCGCCGAAAAGGAATCGGGTAAAAACGCCGACCTTATCTGGTCTGCAAGAGCACTCGGTGCAATACTTTTCAAAAAGGATATAACTGCTGTGAATTTCGGATTTCACAGTAAATCCCGTGCGATAAGCTTTTTCACAATGCACGAGGACGAAATGAAAAACGTCGAGCATTCGCTAAAGCTTATATCGCAGTTCAATAAGCGCGAAAACACCCGCCTTTATATTTTCTCTACAGGTGTCGAAAGCGAGCTTCTTTTGGCAGGTAGGGAAAAGGGCTCGATGAAGGTGCGCCGCGTCGATGAGGTTCGCTCGCTGATTTCAAATTTTCTTTACGAAAACGGCGAATGTATTTTCAATAGCGCAAAGCCTTTATCAAACGGAACAAAAAATATTTCGGCTGTAATCGTCGGTATGGGTAAGCGTGGTACCGAAATGCTCAAAGCACTTTCGTGGTACTGCCAGATGGATGGTTATAAAATCAAAATCAACGCGTTCGATAGCGATTCGCTTGCAGAGCAACGCTTTTCGGCACTCTGTCCCGAGCTTACTTCGCCGAAATATAACGGCGTTTCGCAGCAGGGCGAGGCGGAATATACTATAAAAATCCATTCAGGTATCGACGTTTCGACAAAATGCTTCGCGGATACGTTTTCCGGTATAAAGGATGCAACCTATATCTTCGTTTCGCTCGGCTCGGACGAACTGAATATAAAAACCGCCGTGCAACTGCGTATGCTTTCCGAGCGTATGGGCATCAAGCCTGTAATAAACGCGGTGCTTGGCAGCAGCGAAGCAAAGCCTGCGCTCGAATCGGCAAAGAATTATGCAAATCAAAGCTATGATATAAAATTCATCGGCGATACCGCGTCCTTCTATAGCGAACGTGTTATAATCGATTCTGCTGTCGAAAACGATGCGTTTGCACGCCATTGTGCCTATTGCAACGGCGATAAGGATAGGGAAGAGGAATTTTGGCGCTACGAATATTGCTACCGTTCCTCTACCGCTTCGGCTATCCACGCCGAAGCAAGAAAGAAGTGCGGCATAAAAGGCGCGTTCAAAAAAGAAGAAGAGCTCGAAGGTGACGAAAAAATCACAATCGAGCTGCTCGAGCATCGCCGCTGGAATGCATATATGCGAGCCGAGGGATACGTATACAGCGGATCTCCCGAAAAGTCCAGCCGTAACGATCTGGCAAAAATGCATCACAATCTCGTTGAATATTCGTCGCTTTCGGAATCGGATAAGCGCAAGGATTCGCGCGTCGCCGCAAGCGTTACAGAGGAGGAATAAAAATGGATATAAAAACGGTATTTTCGATATTCGGACTGCTTTCTTTCGCAGTTGCCGTTTATTCGCTTTACTATGCATTGGTGCTTTATAAAAGAAAGGACCGCGAAAACCATATATTCTCGTCCTTTCAGCTCTATACTGCGGGTATTTTCGTCGCCGTATTGCTTATTTTTATCCCCGTGTTCTATTATGATTACGAACTTTTCGGCGAATACAGTATCTTTCGTCCCTTCTTTATCGCCGTTCACAATACAATAAGGGTATTTATTCTCGACGGCGATTTCGATACCGTTGCAGATGCAATAAACGGATTTGATAATGAATGGGTAAGAGTGCCGTTCTCGTTCTATTCGGCGGCGCTTTACATCACTGCACCCATCCTTACCTTTGGTAACGTGCTCTCGCTGTTCAAGAATATAAGAGGCGAAGCAAAGCTCTATTTCGGAAAAAAACGCCCGATGTATATTATGTCGGAGCTCAACGTTTGCTCGCTTGCGATGGCAGAAAGTATTGTTAATCAATGGAAAGCTCTTTTGGAAAAATCGGACAAAAAACGCCCCGATAAGAAAACCCGTGCTTTGAAACCGGTAATCGTTTTCACCGACGTTTTCGAACAGAACGAAGAAGATGATTACGAACTTCTTGTTCGCGCCCGCTCGCTCGGCGCAATATGCCTTAAAAAGGATATATCTCACCTTAATCTTTCCGAAAAAAGCTCTAAAATAGAAATTTTCCTCATCGGCGAAAACGAATCCGAAAACGTCGAGCATTCGATAAAGCTTACCGAATCCTATAAAACCAGAAAAAACGTATCTATATACGTTTTCGCCACCTCCGCGGGCGCAGGCTACGTTATCGATTCGCTCGATAAAGGCGAAAACACACTTGACGATAAATTCGAAGATTATATTATCGAAAAGCCGCGCGAACTTCTTTACTGCGATAGCTGGAAAAAAGATGATATTCAGGTTGACGGCGGCTTTTATATAAGGCGCGTTAACTGTGTCGAGGCACTTGTTAAAAATACGCTTGACAATGAAACGGTACATGAAGCAGTAAGAAAATCAGCCGATGAAAACGATAAAATCATTTCCGTGCTTATTATCGGTATGGGCAAATACGGCAAACAGTTTTTCAAAACCCTGCTCTGGTTTTACCAGCTCGAGGGATATAAACTCGAAATTAATATCTTCGATGCTGATA
>JAFTTN010000035.1 GCA_017466805.1 Clostridia bacterium | reverse complement strand
AGCAGTTTTGCGCGTATGCGATTTGTTCTGTAACGACGGCGAAAAACGAAGGAATACCAACGTATTTCAAGGCTTTTTGACTAAGTTACAGGGCAAAACGGTAGCGCAAAACCGTTTTCTCACTGTGGCGCATCGCCCAAGCATTGCCTCTTTTTCTACTGTATATTCCGCTGTGCAACCAAAATTCTGTCGATTTTGCCGTAATCGCGCAGCACCGCCACGCTGTATCCGTGGCTGCGCAGGATGCTCGAAACGTCCTCGCACTGACCTATACCGATTTCGTAAATCAAAATACCGTCGCGCTTTAAAATATGCGGAACGAGCGAGGTAACGATGCGGTAATAGCGCAATCCGTCCTCGCCGCCGTCGAGCGCGGTATCCGGCTCGAAGCCAACCTGCGCCGAAAGGGTTTGAATATCGTCGGTCGGGATATACGGGGGGTTGCAGATAACCAAATCGAGCGGGCGCTCGAGTATACCCGCAAGCTCGATATAATCGTCCTCGTCAAGCGCATCGAAGCGGCGCACCGATACGTTTTTGCAATCGGCAAGATTTTTTTCGGTATAAGGCAACGCCTTGCGCGAAAGCTCGAGCGCGTATCCGCTCACAGTCGGCTTTTCCTTTGCAATCGCCTTTGCAATACAGCCGCTTCCGCTGCAGATGTCGGCAAAAAGCGCGCCGTCCTTCAAAAGACCGAGTGCCGCCTTTACACCTATTTCGGTATCGCTCCGCGGGATAAAAACACCGTCGCCCACGACTATATCGTAGCCGTAAAAATTACATTTTCCGAGCACGTACTGCAACGGCTTTCCCAATGAAAGCTCGAACACCGCACCGCTTATAAACCCATCGATCGCGCGGGGTGTTTCGTCGTCGAGATGTGCAAGAAGATAGCCTCTTTCGATATTAAGCGCCTCGCAAAGAAGCATATCGGCAATAACGTCGCCCTCCGGCGAGATTTCGAGCAGCATTTCGCGCAGCTTTGCTCTGTATTGTCTAAGCGTCAACTTCGGTTTCCTCGCTTTCGGGGGTTTCGTCCTTGCCGTTTTCGTCATCGGCGGCTTCCTCTTTTTCCTTCAAATCCTCCAAGCATTGCTCATAAAATCCGGGAAAATCATCGGGAAGCGCGCATTTAAGCGCGGTTATGCCGACCTCGATAATATCGTCGGACGGCTCTCGCGTGGTAAGATTTTGCATCCACAAGCCCGGCTTTGCAAGAATGCGGATAAAAAGATTATCGTGTCTGCCTGCATAGCGGATAAATTCATATCCGATACCCACCGTTAAGGGAAGCAGAGCGATCTTTAACAAGCTGCGCAGCCAAACCGTTTCGACAGCCCAAAGGAATATTATGCCCACGGCGATCGAAAGAATTATCATAGAAAACATAAAGCTGGTGCCGCAGCGGGGGTGGAAGCGCGAATGCTTTTTAACGTTTTCGACCGTAAGCTCCTCGCCCGCCTCGTAGCAGAAAATGCTTTTATGCTCTGCACCGTGGTACATATAAACCCGCTTCATATCGGGAATAAGCGCGGTAAGCCAAATATAAACGATAAAAATAATTACCTTTAAAACGCCCTCGATAATATTGCGCCAAATATTCGCCGCCGCGCCGTCGAGCGTTAAAAGATTATCGAAAACAAGGTCGCCGATAAAGGTGGGGAGGAAGATAAACAGCGCTCCCGCAAGAAGCACGCCGAGAATCATCGAAATAACCGAAATTACTCCGATAAGCCATTTTCCGCAATGCTCGTCAAGCCATTTATCGAGCTTGCTTTGCTCTTCCTCGGCGGCATCGAGCCCAAGCATATCGGTGCCCTCGGCAATGGTGGTGAAGGAAAGCTTCATCGATTCGATAAAATTCACCACGCCGCGAATTAACGGCCATTTAAGTATTTTACATTTATCGGCGATAGAGGAATTGCCCTTTCTCGAAACCGATATTTTTTTGTTATCCATTCTGCGCACGGCAATAGCGGTGTGCTTTTTGCCGCGCATCATAATCCCTTCGACAATAGCCTGACCGCCCACAGCACCGCGGCGCTCCGACAGTCCGCAGACGTTGTTTTCGGGTTTATTTTTGTTTTTGCTCATTTTATCCTCACTTGCGGTTGATTTTCTTTCGATTTTGTATTATACTATATTCGAACGAAAAATAAAACCCTTTTTTATAAAATTTACAAGAAATTCACGGAATTTACGAATGCAGGAAAAAACTTTCACTAAAAATGACAGCGGATTTATATGCGGGCATTGCGGCAAGGAGGTAGCCCCGCTTGGCTACAGCTCGCGCAATCATTGCCCATATTGCCTTTATTCAAGGCATCTCGATATAAACCCCGGCGATCGCGCTTCGGAATGCGGCGGTCTTATGCGTCCGTCTGCGGTAACCTCGCACGCAAAAAAAGGCTTTGTTATTACCCACAAATGCATAAAATGCGGCGCAACCCGAAACAACAAAATGCAGCAGGACGACGACACTTCCCTGCTTATCAGGCTTACAAACCCCTATAATCTGGAGGAATATCAATGACCAACGAAAGCAAAAGCAAGGATATGCTTGCAATAAAGCTTTTTGCAGTTATAATGCTTGCGTTTGCCGCGGCTTTGCTGTTTCGGCGCTCGGCGGGCATACTTGCAATGACACCGTTAATGCTTATACTTTGCGGTGCTTCGGCTTTTATAAGCCTTTCGGTGCCGATAAAGTGCGCTATATTCGGAATCACCGCGTTCGCGCTGAATTCTTTAGAGCTTCCGTCCGCGCGCGATGCAATGCTTTTTGCCGCATTATGTATACTCCCCTGCGCGCTTTTCGGATATACCGCAAGGCTGATTAAGAAAAAGAAAGGGCTTGGCACGGCGCTGTTCTGCATATCGGCGGTTTTGTGTGTCGGTTTAAATATTTTCTTTATCGGCAACCCGTTTTCCGCCTATAAAGCACAGCAGCGTTTCGACGAATACACCCAAAGAATTTACCCCGAAAACGAAAACGCAACGCTTGGCAAATTCGAATTTTCGAAAGTATATTACCGCTACGATACCAAAGCGTACGTTATCGATGCGGTAAGCGATAAATACCCCACCGAGAGCGCTTCGCTTTCTCTGGGCGACGACGTTATCTGCGACGGCTTTAAAAGCATTATGGAGCAAAAAATAAGCGAGCAATACGTTGCGAAAATGGCTGCGGCTCTAAGAAAAGCATTTCCCGACGGCGATTTCGAGGTAAGCTACGAGCGTTTTATTTCGCTCCCCGGCGAAGCAATACTTTCCTCTGCCGACGGCGAGCTTAACGGCAACGTCTGCTACGAGATTTATTTAAGCGGTATTCAAACCGGCGAGGATATGTTAAAGACCACGCGCGCGTATATAAACGCTATCGACGAATCGGGCGTCGGCTATGCAAGGCTCACCTTTAAAAGCGGCATAGGCAACTGGCAGCGCCGCTATATTTCCATCGACCCGAACCACCCGCTTTTCCACCCCGAAGCAGAGCTTAATTACACCAACACCGCAACCACCAATCACTTCCGCGAATATCTCCTCAGAATAGAAAAAGATAAATAATTATGTAAACCGCATAGCCGAATTTATTTTTCGTCCTATGCGGTTTTTATATTGTTTTTATATTATAATATTCTTTTGCGTTGGCAACACTAAACACGTAGCGGTTACATATACTTACAGCAAAAGGAGTGTTCAACGTTGAAGATGCAAAACGGCGGAGAGACAATACGCCGAGGCGACATATATTACGCCGATTTAAGTCCCGTGGTCGGCTCGGAGCAGGGCGGAATACGCCCCGTGCTTATCGTGCAGAACGATATGGGCAACAAATACAGTCCAACCGTTATTGCCGCGGCGATAACCAGCAAAACCGGCAAAAACAAGCTGCCAACGCACATAGAGGTAAACGCAGGCGTGGATATAGGGCGCGCGGACTGCGGGCTTGCGAAAAATTCGGTTATACTGCTCGAGCAGATAAGAACTATCGACAAAAAGCGTTTAAAGGAGCGAATGGGCAAGCTCGACGAAACGACGATGAAGCAGGTTAACAGCGCAATCGGCATAAGCTTCGGATTACTATAATACAAAAAACTCGATGAGCCAATGAGCCGATCATCGAGTTTTTTTTTAAGCATTCTTATTTTTTAAGCCTTCTTCTTTTTTAACACCACGGCAACGGCAACCGCGATTATAGCAACACCGAGCACCGAAAGAAGTACGATAAGCCAAAGCGGAGCGCCTTCATTTTCGTTATCGTTATCGCTCTGCGAGCTTTCGGAGCCTGTGCTTTGCGAGCTTTCGTTTGCAATTCTTTCGTTTACGGTTACGTTCACGGTTATTTCCTCGGAATAATTAAAGCCGTCGCTTACCCGAAGCACGAACGAATCGTTGCCGACAAAGCCCTCGTCGGCGCGGAAAATCAGCGTTTTTTTGCTTGCCGCAACAGTTACGCCGCCATGCTCGGGCATTTTTACAAACTCTACGCTTATATCGCCCCAATAGGAATCGGCGTCGGTTATTTTAATATCGGAGGTTACTCGGCTGTCGCCCGAAACGAGCTCGATATCGCTTACCTCCACGCTCGGAGCCTCGTTTTTGTAAGTACCGTGTATAAAATTATAGGTAAGGTCGTAAAGCCTGCGCAGATAAATTCCCTTCGGGGTGCTTATATCGGCATAGCAAAAATCATAAAAGCTGCCGGGGTTTGCGCCCTGATAATAGGTTTTAAAGCTGTTCATATACCCCGTCTTGCCGCCGTAATACAAATAGCTTTCGTAATTATATCCTGCTTTTAAATAATCGTCGCCGCGGAAATACGATGGCTCGTTCGTTTCGATTTCGACGCCGATATGATTATTGAACGCCGATTCGGCAAACTCGCCGAGCATACCGATTTCGAAATAGCTGTAGGTATCGCTGAACGCAAGGTTCGGCTGCATAACCGCGCCGTCGAAGCCGAGCTCTTCCCAATGGTCGAAGCCGATGGAAAGATAAAAGGCATCGAAGATTATTTCATATTTCTTTTTGTCGGCATAGGAATTAACCCGCTTTACAAGCTCTGCTTCGTGGTCGGAATCGGAATAATTTATCTCCTCGCGCAGCCAATAAAAGCCGGCAAGCTCGATATTTTCGAATTTTCTTTCCTTGAACGCTTCGATATATTTATCTATATACCATTTAACTATATTAAATCTTTCCTCTAAGGTTTGGCAGCCCTCGAGCGAGCCGTCGCCGTTTATATCGCCAAACGGCTTATCCGAAGCAGTCGGGTACGGCAAAGTAAGATAAACCTTGTATTTGCCCTTTAACGACAGCTCGGAATACACCCTGCCGACAACCTTATCGAGCGCATCGAGGTCCTGCCCCTCTTTAAAGGTGTAATCGAAGTAAAGCTCCCAATCCGACATTACCGCGCCGGGCTTGCCGTTGGTCTTAACCAATCTTCCGCCCGAGGGATAATCGCCGTGGCAGGGCACGAAAGCAACGGCATCGAACATTTTGCCCGCAATATTGCCGTTGGTATCGATATAAGCGATATACGGAAGAATATCCGATTCGCTTAATACCCCAACCGTATCGTCGGGCTTATAGTAGCCGTTATACAGCTTTATAATATCCGAAACGCCGTCGAGCTGCTTGAAATAGCCCTGCGGCTCTTTTTCTTTATCGGGCTTTACCTTTGCCTCGTCGCCGGTTACCGTTTTACTGCCGATAACGCGTATTTCATCGCAAAATGCGAAAATATCGCTTGCGAATTCAATTCTTACGTATCTTGCCGAATACACCTTCGAAAGCGTTACCGAAATCGCGCGGCGGGATGTTACCGTGTCGCTCAAATCGATACCCGTGTTATGCAAAGCGGCGGTGCCGTAGCTTTCGCCGTCGTCCGAAAGATATACGTTTATATAGCGCGGCGCATAAATACCCGCCGCCTTTTGATGCAAAAAGCCCGCTTCGATATGGGTTATCGCACATACCGCGCCAAGATCGAAGGTTACAATACGGCTTTGCGCGCGGAACGCCTTGTACCAGCCGTCAGACGAGCTCGAATTGGTTGCCGTCTTGCCGTCGGTAAGCTGACCGTTATCGGTATCGAACTTAACTCCGTTCTCGACAAAATTCGCGTGCGACATAGTAACCGGCTCGCCGGTTTCAATAGTATAGCCGAGCCCTTCGACAAGGTTAATGCCCGATTCCTCGGCGTAAACAGGGGTTGCAAAAAGTGCAAAAGCAGAAATAAGCAGCAGTGCGATCAATCTTTTAGCCATCGTATTTCTCCGTTAGGTATTTATAATAGGTTTCCGCAATAAGCGCGTGTCCCTTTTCGTTGGGGTGGGGGTCGAGGCTGAAGCTTGCTTTGGTTACATCAACGCCCGCAAAGGTAAGCGTTTTTATCGATTCCTCGAACACCGAATATATATCGATAACGGTATAGCCGTTTTCCTCGGCAAGCTCCTTTATCGGTGCGTTAAGCCGCGAAACAGCGCTTTCGCCGTTTTTGTCCATATCGAGAATTTCTTTAACGTCGGTAAGCTTTACTATCATATCCTTATAAGGATTGTATACCGTTTGAATTATAATTTCGGCGTTGCCGTTAATGCTTTTCAGCTCGGAAACGATTTGGGGAATTTCCTGCCTTAATTTCGCGCTTGCCGAATCGATAAGCGCATCGAACTGCTCGCTCGCATATGCGCTGTTAAGCATTCCGAACGCGTTGGATATGGTTTCGCAGGTATATGCAAGGCTTTGCTTTTCTTCCTCGGTTTCGGCAATTATATATCTGAAATAGTTTGCAAAGATTTCGGGGCTAATGCCCGAGGTAAACTCCTCGGCGCCCTCGAGCGTGTTTAAAAACTGCAAAATATTGTTGCCGCCGATGCTGATTATAATATAATCGCAATCCGAAAGCTCTTTTGCGGGGTTGGCTTTTATGCTTTCCAAAAGCTCGGCGCCGGTTTGTCCGTCGATACCGTAGTTGGCAACGCTTACGGCTTTATAATCCTTTTTTAGCATTTCCGCAAGAAGCGCGGAATAACGGTCGTTTTCAACGTCACCAAGCGTTGCGCCGCGCGCTATCGAATCGCCCAGCACTACTATCGAAATTTCCTCGGGGCGAGTAAGCGTCGGAGCGTCGCTTTTTTCGGCTTCGCCTTCAGGCTTGCTTTCGGTTATGCTTTCTTCCGTACTCGAAGAAGCGATTTCGCCTTCCTCGCTTTCCTGCGTGCAGGCAAGCAAAAAATTGGGAATAAGCGCACAAAGCAATATCAGTGCCAAAATTTTTTTCATATCCGTCAGCCCTTTGCAATATAAATAAACTACCACAATCTATATTATATTTATAATTAACACAAAAATCAATAGGCATACGCCAAACTAAAAGAATATAATTTAAAACGGAGAGTGATTGCCGTGATATTCAACGACCGAACGATATTTACGCTTAACAACAGCCTTGCCGCAATATCGGCGGTGAAGCGCAACGAAGCAATAACCGCAACCGACGGTCAAAGCCGTCAAATACTTGTTTTTAATGCCGACGGCGTGCAGACCGACTGTGTTTCGGCAACACGCGCATACCGAAGACTGCGCCATATAAACGATATAGGCTACAGCGCGCTGTCCTGCTGCGAAAGCCCCGACGTATATATGCTCGACAGCGGCTTCAACGAAATTGCGCGGGTTACGCTCGATATCCCCTGCGATTGCGCAAAAAGCGGAACAAACGGAATTTCCGATGCCGAGCTGATTTTGCGCGGGGGCGAAATATTTATTACCGCCGCGTTTGCCAAAGGCGCTTATTTGTTCAACAAAAGCGGCGAGCGGTTAAGCAGGCTGTGCAAAGCCGATTGCGGAGAAATGCTTACCGATTTTATAACCCTTGGCGAAGATTCGTATGCCTTTGCCACGCTTTGCAAAGGCGCCCAAACGGTTAGCGTTTCCGAAAACGGCTGTGTTTACAGCGGCGTTCTTCCGCGCAAATACGTTTTGCGTATGCTGTTTTGCGAAAACGCCAAGGTATACGGGCTTTTCGGCAGAAATTATCTATACAACCATATAATTCCGATATACGTAAACGGCATTCTGCTTTTGCCGCAATAAAGAGGACGCTTATGAAAAAAAGTCTGCTTGCAATATTTATAATTTTAACCCTCGCTCTTGCCTCCTGCGGCAATAATTACGACCCGCGCGAAAGCTTTGAAATACCGATGAGGATAACCGCGCGCCTTTTGCCGAGCGGATCGGAATTCACGGCAAGCGTTTACCCCGACCGTTGCGAAATAAGCTTTTCGGGCTCGCATTCGCTTTCCTCCACCAAGCTTTGCCTTGGCGAAGAAAAGAACACCGCCGCGATAGAAGGTTTTTTCGAGCGGGAGGTGCCAAAGGGCTGTTTTCCCGCCCAGGAATCGCTTTACAAGGCGGTTTTACTGCTTGAAAAATGCGAATACGACGGCGAAAAGTACGAAAACCAAGCCAAGTATACTATTGACGAAACGACGATTATAGTGTATTATGATATAGATACCGAAACGGTAACACATATCGAAACGGAGGAGAACGGACGGCGCTTTTTGTTTGCCGTCACGTCGCTCGCGATAAATGAAGCACAGAGTAACGGCGCAGGTTAAGCTTGAAGCTATTCAAAACAATTACAATTATATAAAATCGCTCGTCGGCGATGCGCGTGTTATGGCTGTAGTAAAGGCAGACGCATACGGCCACGGCGCGTGCGAAATAGCGCAAAAGCTCGAAAAGCTCGGCTGCAGCGATTTTGCAGTCGCCTGCTTAAGCGAGGCGCAGGAGCTTCGTATTGCAGGAATAAAGGGCAATATTCTTATACTCGGCCCGACCGACGCAAAGCTTATTAACGAGGTTATCGAGGGCAATTTTATACAAACGATCGATAGCCTTGATTATGCAAAAGCGCTTGCGAAGCGCGGCAGGGTGAGAGTGCATATCAAGGTCGATACCGGTATGTCCCGCCTCGGCATCTATTGCCACAGCGAAAGCTATATTTCGCCCTGCGCGGACGAAATAAGCAGCATAGCATCGCTCGAAAATATATCCATCGAGGGAATTTTTACCCACTTTGCCGACAGCGACGGCGAAGGCGAGCAGTTTACAAGATGGCAATACAAAATGTTTACCGCACTGCTTTCCGAGCTTGAATCGCGCAATATAAACGTGGGCACCCGCCATTGCTGTAACAGCGCGGCGACGATAAGATACCCCGAAATGCATCTCGATATGGTGCGCGCGGGCATTATACTCTACGGTCTTATGCCCTCGGAAAATATAAAGGACGAAAATATTCGCCCTGCAATGCGGCTTTCGGCGCGCGTTTGCGCCGTTCATACGCTAAAAGCAGGTGATTGCGTAAGCTACGGCTGCGGATACCGCGCAAAGTGCGACACACGCGTTGCGGTTATCGCAATCGGCTATGCCGACGGCTTCTCACGAGTGTATTCGGGCAAAGAGCTTATTCGCATAAACGGAAAAAGCTTTGCAACGGTAGGCAGAATCTGTATGGATATGTGTATGGTCGATATCGGGCTGGATTTCGAATGCTCGGTGCGCGACGAAGCGGTTATTTTCGAATCGAGCGAGGATATCGACAAGCTCGCAAGCGCGCTCGGCACGATAAATTACGAAATTCTTTGCTCGCTAAAGCACCGCGTCAAGCTCGAATATACCGAGTAAGAAAACCGTTAAAAAACGGTGTTGGCAATTTATTAAGCGATATACAGGGTTTTCGTTTAACAGCGAAAGCCCTTTTGTTTTTTTAAAAAAATTTATATATTTTTGTGTGTCGTTGTTGTTTGTAAGAGCAACAAAGCCGAATCGAATTTACATCGCCAAAAAGCTCGCAAGGCTTTAATTACGTTGTGTTGTTGTCTTTTTTTGTGTTGGTGTTGGACTTCAGGACAACAACAACCAAAAAAAATTTCTTTTTCTTTTTTCTTTTCTTTGT
>JAFTTN010000034.1 GCA_017466805.1 Clostridia bacterium | reverse complement strand
GCAAAAGGCACGGCTACGGCAAGCTTTGCTACGAAAACGGCAATATATACGAAGGCTTTTTTGCCGACGGCAAGCCCGAAGGCACCGGTGTTTTGCGCAGCACCAACGGCGCAAGGTACGAAGGCTTTTTTACCAACGGCAAGCAGAACGGCAAAGGTGTATTACGGATTCCAAACGGCGACGTTATTGTCGGCAACTGGGTTGACGGATCTTTGCAGGGGCACGGAAAATACACCTATTCCGAAAGCAGCCCTATCGAATATTACGACGGCGAATTTTTGCGCGGCAAGCGAAACGGCAAGGGAACTAT
Source organism: Clostridia bacterium (assembly GCA_017466805.1). Lineage (GTDB taxonomy): Bacteria > Bacillota > Clostridia > Oscillospirales > CAG-382 > Coliplasma. The sequence goes on along the minus strand of JAFTTN010000034.1, from coordinate 5,367 downwards.
GCGCTGGCGCAACGGCGACGAATATATTGGCGAATGGCAATACGGACTACGCCACGGAAACGGCAAAATGGTTTACGCCAACGGCGACGAATATATTGGCGAATGGTCAAACGGCGAGTTTAACGGCGAAGGAACGATGCGCTACGAAAACGGTGCCTCTTACCGCGGCGAATTCAAAAACGGCAGAAAGCACGGCAAGGGCAAATATATTTACCACGCGCAAAGCCCTTTCGATTATTTCGAGGGCGTTTACGAAAACGGACATATGCTAAACGGCGTTTTCTGCTACAAAAGCGGCATTACCTACAACGGCGAGTTCGCAAACGGCAGATTCAACGGCAAGGGCAGGCTAAAATACCCGACCGACCGAGATGAAATCTATTTTATATACGATTACGAGGTCGATTTTAAGGACGACCGATTCGACGGTGTCGGCATCGAGCGTCATATCGACGGCAGCGTTTACGTCGGCGGATTCAAAAAAGGCAAATTTCACGGCAAGGGCGAAATAACCTTTATGGCGTTCGACGAAATACAAATCTCATCCTCACGCAGCTATGATTACTATTCCGGCGATTTCGAAAACGGCGAATTCAACGGGCACGGAATTATACACTACAGCAACGCAGGTGCATTTTTACCCGAGGATTTCACACCCTTTGTCACCTACGAGGGCGAATTCGCAAACGGAAAGCGCGACGGATTCGGCAAAATGCGCTACACCAACGGCGACGAATACGTTGGGCTTTGGGAAAACGATCTGCCCAACGGAAACGGCACTATGCACTGGGCGAACGTCGATCCCGAGGGTTATTGGACCGACTCACATCACGGCAAGGTGAATTATCAGTTCCCCTATGCCACACGCGTCGAATGCGTTTGGGTGGAGGGACAATACAACGGCAACGGCACAACCTATTTCAGCGAAGAAAGCATATACGAATCGGTCGAGGGCGAATTCACGCTCGGTATGCAGCTCGGAAACGTGGTTATCCGATACCGCAACGGCGACATTTACACCGGCAATGCGATGGCGTTAAAGCCCTACGGAAACGGAAAAATGGTTTACGCCGACGGAAAAGTGCTCGAGGGCACTTGGGAGAACGGCGAATTCGTCGAGTAAGCGTTTTTTGCAGGGATTTGGAGTATAGAGTTTTTTGCGAGAAAACCTTTTTTATAAAAAAGGTCTTCTCGCGCTCTCTCCCAAAAATTTTTAGGACAAAAATATTTATAGTGTGTCATTGTTGCTTGAATTTGAAATTGCGGCAAAGGCGGTTATCTGTTATCTATTATCTATTATCTATTATCTATTAACATTTCCCTCTTTCCCTCTTGACAAAGGGCGATTTTTCTGTTATAATGGTCGCACCTCTGTTGTTTGGGGGTCTTTTTGTTGTGCAAAAGGTTTTCGATTTCCTCCTTTTGTCGCAAAATTTTTCCCGAACGAAAGCAGAGGGAGGTAACATTAATATGGAGGTGCCGAAAAATATGGCGGGTAAAGAAAAAAGAGTCAAGGTTACTCTCGTTTGCACCGAATGCAAACAAAGAAACTATGACACGGCAAAGAATAAGAGCAATACCCCCGATCGTCTCGAGATGAACAAGTATTGCCGTTTCTGCCGCAAGCACACTCTTCACAAGGAAAGCAAATAAGGAGGGCGCAACGATGAAAAAACTTATGAAATCGCTATCCGTTCTTCTTGCCGTTTTGCTTGCGATGACACTTTCCTTCTCTGTTCTTGCAGAAGAAAGCACTGCCGACGAATCTGCTGTTTCCACCGAGGAATCGGTTGAAGCTTCCACCGAAGCAAGCGCAGAAGCATCGACAGAAGCATCCAAGGAAGAATCCAAAGAAGAATCCAAAGAAGTTTCGAAAACCGAAGCTTCCAAAGCAGATACTTCCAAGAGCGAAACTTCCAAGGGCGAAACCTCGAACAGCACTAACAACGTGACTGTTCCCGAAGAAAGTGACTTCCCTTGGGCAAGAGTTATTACTCTTATCGTGATCGTTGTACTTATTATTGTAGCGATCATTCTTGCGAAAACCAAAACCGCACTTGGCGAAAAGATCGCAAAGTTCTTTAAGGAATACTGGAGTGAAATCAAGAAGGTTTCTTGGTCTTCCCCCAAGGACACCCTTAAAGCAACCGCAGTCGTTCTTGTTTTCGTTATCGCGGCGGCATTGGCTATCGGCTTGCTTGACCTTCTCTTCACTTGGGGTGTCAAGGAACTTGCCGAACTATTCAATTAATTATAAGGGACGGTTTATATGGGTTTACCACAGGAAAGCACTCCCCTTTGGTACGTAGTGCACACCTATTCGGGATATGAAAACAAAGTTGCCACGAATATCGAAAAAATCGTGGAAAACCGCGGACTCCATGACCTGATTCTCGCGGTAAACGTGCCTGTCGAGAAGGTTATAGAGACCACCGAAAAAGGCGAAAAGGAAATCGAAAGAAAACTGTTCCCCAGCTACGTTCTTGTTAAGATGGTGATGAACGACGAAACCTGGCACATCATCCGCAACACCACCGGCGTTACCGGCTTTGTCGGCCCCGGATCGCGCCCCGTTCCTCTTACCGAGGAAGAGGTAGAGCGTATGGGCGTTGAAGTAAGAACGATAGAAATCAAATTCGCAGTCGGCGACAGCGTTCGCATCACCGACGGTCCCCTTTCGGGCTTTATCGGCGTGGTCGAGGAAATTTCCGCAGATCTTAAGACCGTTAAGGTGTCCGCTTCCCTCTTCGGAAGAGAAACGAAGGTCGAATTAAACAGCAATCAGGTTTCGGCTTTAGACGAATAATTCAACCCTGCACGGCTTTTACATTGCCAAAAACCGTGCAACCGTTCAAAGAACGGAAAAGTGGGAGGGACTAAGATCCCGAAAATCAAAATTACCACAATGGAGGTATTATCAGCATGGCAAAGAAAGTTGTAGGCTATATTAAGCTTCAAATCCCCGCAGGTAAAGCTACTCCCCAGCCGCCTATCGGTCCCGCACTCGGTCAGTACGGCGTAGCTATCCCTATGTTCACGAAGGAATTCAACGAGCGTACCAAGAATGACATCGGTCTTATCATCCCCGTTGTTATCACCGTTTACGCAGACCGTTCCTTCACCTTTATCACCAAAACTCCTCCCGCAGCAGTTCTTATAAAGAAGGCTTGCGGTATCGAAAAGGGCTCGGGCGTGCCCCAGGCCAACAAGGTCGCTACCATCACCAAGGAACAGGTTCGCAAGATTGCTGAAACCAAAATGCCCGACCTCAACGCAGCAAGCATCGAAGCTGCTATGAGCATGGTCGCAGGTACTGCACGCAGCATGGGCGTTACCGTTGTTGACTAAGGAGGGTTTTGACAATGAAAAGAGGAAAGAATTACAATGCAGCTGTTGCTGCAATAGACAAGGCAAAGCTCTATGATACCGCCGAAGCTCTCGGCTTGGTATGCGAGCTTTCCAAAGCAAAGTTCGATGAAACCGTTGAAGTTCACGTTCGTTTGGGCGTTGACTCCCGTCACGCAGACCAGCAGGTTCGCGGTGCGGTAGTTCTCCCCAACGGTACCGGTAAGACCGTTCGCACCCTTGTTATCGCAAAGGGCGACAAGGCCGATGCCGCTACCGCTGCAGGCGCAGACTACGTTGGCGCAGAAGAATACATCCAGAAGATCCAGCAGGAAAACTGGTTTGAATTCGACGTTCTTATTACTTCTCCCGATATGATGGGCCTCGTCGGCCGTCTCGGTAAAATCCTTGGTCCCAAGGGCTTAATGCCTAACCCCAAGGCAGGCACCGTTACCCCCGACGTTGCCAAAGCAGTTACCGAAGCCAAGGCAGGTAAGATCGAATACCGTCTTGACAAGACCAACATCATCCACTGCCCTATCGGTAAGGTTTCCTTCGGTACCGAAAAGCTTGTTGAACACTTCAACACTCTTCTCGGCGCGATCATCAAGGCTAAGCCCGCTGCAGCGAAAGGTCAGTACATTAAGTCCTGCGTTATCGCTTCCACCATGGGCCCCGGTCTTAAGATCAACTCTGCAAAAATCGGCGACTAATTACGCTTCGCTTTCACCCGAAAATCGTTTGATTTTCGGGTGTTTTTTTGTCGCTTCGCTTTCGACACGAAAACTCGTTTTCGAGAGGCAACGGGATTTTTACGAGAAAACCTTTTTTATCAAAAAGGTCTTCTCGCGCTCTTTCCAAAAAATTTTTAGCGCAAAAATTTTTATAGTGTATCATTGTCGCGATGTCTTGAATTTTCGGCAACGGACGATTATCTATTATCTATTATCTATTATCTATTATCTATTAATTACACGCGCCCCCCCTTTGACAAAGCCGCACCGATGTGCTATAATACGCATATACTGTTGGCGAGGTGACGGATATGACTGAATTTTTGAACAATCTTATCGAATACGAGCGCGAGCTAAACCTTATCACAGTTGGCGTGCGTGTTATTATCGCCGTGCTTTTCGGCGGCATTATCGGCATCGAGCGCGGCAGGCACGGAAGCCAAGCGGGTATGCGAACCCACATTCTTGTTTGCCTGGGCGGTATGCTGACCGCGCTTATCGGGGTATATTCGGCAACCGTGCTTGGCTTCGACAGCGACCCGTTACGCATTGCGGCGCAAGTGGTTTCGGGCATCGGCTTTCTTGGCGCGGGTATGATTATTGTTAAAAGCGACAAAATGATAACCGGTCTTACCACCGCGGCAATAATGTGGACGACCGCGGTTATCGGCATTGCAGTCGGCATCGGTTTTTATTCGGGTGCGCTGTTTGCAGTGCTCGCCTGTGTGTTCACGGCGGCGTTCCTAACGCGTATCGAGCGCAAGCGCAAAAAGGCGGCTTGCATTTACATAGAAATCGACGATTTGTCGTCGCTCGGTACTATAACCGAATCGATAAAATCGCTGCTGCCCGACGACGCACACATCGACATTCTCCCCGCGAAAAGCGCAACTGCTGGCAATCTTGGTTTGCTTATCATCTCGGCAAGCCTAAAGGACGTCGATTTGTTCAAAAAGCAGGCGCAGGAAATCAACGGCATCGTTTTCGTTATTAACGAATGATTGTTTGATTTTGGGTTGTTTACGAGAAAAACCCTGGGTTGTTTACGAGAAAAACCCTTTTTGCAAAAAGCGGTTTTTCTCGTGCTCTTTTCCCAAAAACCTTTAAATACATAAACACAAGTGCCTTAAAGTGACCAAAACAAGCTTTAAGGCTCTTTTTTCTGTGCTATGCACCATACACAAAAACGGCATTGTCGTTTTATGCAAGCGCACAAAGCTCTCGCTCCCCCTTGACACACCTATACAACACGCTGTATAATTTATTTGTAGAATCCGAGAAGAACCGT
>JAFTTN010000033.1 GCA_017466805.1 Clostridia bacterium | reverse complement strand
GATTTCTTCTTTGTCTTGCGACAAAACTATCTGATTTTAAGGTGCGTAGCAGTTTTGCGCGTATGCGATTTGTTCTGTAACGACGGCGAAAAACGAAGGAATACCAACGTATTTCAAGGGTTTTTGACTAAGTTACAGGGTAAAACGGTAGCGCAAAACCGTTTTCTCACTGTGGCGCATCACCCAAAGGCAGGCTTTTATGATTCAAATCGAGGTATTTTTCGGGGACATGCGCCTCGAAAAATACACCTATGATGACCGAAAGAGCGGACAACGAGTGAAACGAGGCGCACGCTCTTTGTGTGAACGCACGGTCATCTCAAAAACCGACCAAAATGCCTGCATTTTGTGTCGAGAGCGAAGCGATATTAGCCTTCGTATGCGTCCTTGTCAACAAGAATAATGGTGTCGGGGTGGAGCTTAAGAAGGGTTGCGGGGTTCTGGGTGGTGATTTTGTCGTCAAGAAGCTCGGAAACAGCCTGATGCTTTGCCTTGCCGGTAGCGAGAAGGATAATGGTCTTTGCCTTCATAATAGAAGCCATACCCATAGTAACAGCCTGGGTGGGAACGTCTTCCTTCTTTTCGAAGAAACGAGCGTTTGCGTTAATAGTGCTTTCGGTAAGACCGGTGAGGTGGGTACCTGCAACGAGCTTTTCATCGGGCTCGTTGAACGCGATGTGACCGTTCTGACCGATACCGAGAACCTGAATATCTACGCCGCCCGCTGCATCGATAGCCGCATCGTATTCTGCGCCCATAGCTGCGGGATCCTCTGCAAGACCGTCGGGCACGCGGGTGTTAGCCTTGTCGATATCGATGTGATCGAAGAAGTTAACGTTCATAAAGTAACGGTAGCTCTGATCGTGGGTGGGAGCGAGGGGGTAATATTCATCAAGGTTGAAGGATTTGCAATCCTTGAAGGAGATCTCGCCCTTTTTGTTCATATCCGCAAGAATTTTGTACATACCAACGGGGGTAGAACCGGTTGCAAGACCAAGAACGGAATTGGGCTTCATATAAACCTGTGCGGCAAAAATTTTAGCAGCTTCCTTTGCTACTGCTTCTGCGTTTTCGCAAACAATAATTCTCATTTTTATTATTCCTCCGAATTTTCATTCTGCGTTGATTATAGCACTTGTAAAACCGAATGTCAATATTAATACCGATATAAAAAAGCGGGGATTGCCGAAAAAAGCAATCCCTGTTTGTTTTTTATTCGTTTTCGGTAAGAATTTCTTCAACCGCCTCGGCTTCGCTTTCGGTGTTTGCGGAATAGCTGTTAATAAGATTCATAATTTTATCGACGATGTCGGGCACCTTTTCGATAACGCCGTTTATACCGTCGAGCACGCGGTTAACAGGGTCCTGCGGTGCTTGGTAGGTTGCGGGGTTGCCGAGCTCGATAACCCGCGCCACGCCCTTTTCCACCGCAATAAATCCAAGCGGTGTCATCGTTACGCCTGCACCGTTGCCCCCCGCAAAATAAGCCTTGCCGTCTGCACGGGGGTTTTTGCCGCCGAATTCGGTACCGCCCGAGGCAAAGCCCACCGCCACCTTCGAAAATGGGATAAGCGTAACCTCGCCCAATATTATCGGTTCGCCGATAACCGTGTTTACGTCGACAACCTCGCCGATTTTCGAAAGCGCCGATTCGATTATCTGTTTAAGCGGAATATCGTTTGTGTTGTTCATAAAAAGCCTCCGTGTAAATCTTTGAATAGACGGCTATTCCTCTTCGGGTTCGCCGCTTGCCGCTTCCTCTGCGGTAAAATCGATAGCAACCTGCTCGCCCGTCATTTGCAGCTCGGTTTTGGGAAGGTCGTCGATGCTTTCCAAGCCGAAGCAACGCAAAAACGCGTCGGTCGTGCCGAAAAGCGTGGGTCTGCCGGGTGCATCAAGCGTGCCGCGCTCGGCAACCAAGCCCTTATCTACAAGCGAAGCGACGATAGCAGAGCTGTCGACACCGCGCACCATTTCGATAAACGAGCGGGTTGCGGGCTGGTTGTAGGCGATTATTGCCAAAACCTCCAACGATGCTTTCGAAAGCGGGGGCGCCTTGCGAAGCTCCAACGCCTTTTTGACGTATTCCGCAACGTACGCCTTGGTGCAAAGCTGGTATGCGCTTTCGACTGTTATAAGCTGAATGCCGTTTTCTCTATCGTCCTGGTATTTGTTTTTTAATATCGCCGCCGCTTCGCGCAGACCTTCGGGACTAACGCCCAAAATTTCGCAAAGACGTTCGAACGCTACCGGACCGCCGCAGGCAAACAGTATCGCCTCCAGCGCCGCAGGTGTTTCGTGATTTATGTTCATACGGCTCCAACCTTTCGTTGTTTGAATAAATACAATAAAAATATTTGTTTTTTTCGGGGACATGTGCCTCGAAAAAAACTCCTATGATATCCGCAAGCTCGGACAAGGCATTTATGCCGCGCACGCGCTTGGCGAGAACGCGGGGACCCCGAAAATGCAGGCATTTTTGGGGCGCAGACGGATATCCAAAACCGACTGAAAACACGGTTTTCAGTCGAGAGCGTCAGCGATTGAAAGCTCTATGTCCTCTCCGTTGCCTTCGACGTCGATTAAGCCGTCGCGGACAAGCTCGAGCAGAGCCATAAACACGGCGACCGCTTCGCTGCGGCTTCGAACGCGGATAAAGAGATCGATAAACAGACAGCTGCGTTTGCTTTTGAGATAGCCCATAATCGCTTCGGATTTTTCCTCGACCGAATAATAGCGCTCCTCGATACGCTTAAAAAGCTCGGGCTCGCCCTCGGTCTTGCGCAAAGCGACACGGTCTGCGATGCGGGCGAAGGCTTCGGTTAAAAGCTCGACCGCGTGCCCGCGCGAATAATCGCTCTTTTCGGGCTCGCTCGCAGGCTTGGTAAAGGTGTCGAAATGGCCTGCGCTTTGCATTTTTAAAAATTCCGCCGCCGCCTTTGCACGTTGATGCTCGAGCAACGCATCGACAAGCGGTGCACGGGGGTCTTCGCTTTCTTCGGTACGGGGCAGCAGCATTTTGCTTTTTATAAGCATAAGCTCTGCCGCCATAACGACAAATTCGCTCGTGACCTCCATATCCAGCTTGCGCATCGCATCGAGATATGCGATATACTGCTCGCATATTTCGGATATGGGGATATCGAAAATATCTATTTTGTGTTTGGAAATCAGGGCGAGCAGTAAATCAAGAGGCCCTTCGTACTGCTCGACCTTTAAATTGAGTATTTCCATAAATCACCGTAAATATTAACCGAAAAATATAGGGAAAAAGATAGAGTTTCCGATATTGATAAAAAGCTCGATAAGCAGATCTCTGCCCGCGGTTACCGGCCAGAAGAAAAGGTTGGGAATAAAATCGAGCATCGGAACGCGCTGAAGCAAAATAAGCGCAAGGAAAATATAGCCCGAATAATAGCGGATTTTCGAATACTTCGCCGCAAGATTATGCGGAAGCATACATATAACGATATTCGAGCCGTCGAGCGGGGGCAGGGGAAGGAGGTTAAATATTCCCAAGCCGAAGTTGCAAACCGCCGAGTAATAGAATACGTTTTCTATCGCTACGGAGGTAACGCCCGAAAGCTCGTTTGCCTCGCACAGATAAAAGGTGAACACGTAAAGCAGCACCGATATTGCGCCCAGAATAAAGTTCGCAAGCGGGCCCGCAAGCGCGGTCAACGCAAAATCGCGGCGCGGCTTTTTGAAATAGCGGGTGTTTACCGGAACCGGCTTTGCCCAGCCGAAGCCGACGAACAAAAGCATTAACGAGCCGACCAAATCCAAATGGTCGAATGGGTTTAACGATAAACGCCCGTCCGCCTTTGCAGTACCGTCGCCCAATTTATACGCCGTATATCCGTGCGCCCATTCGTGTACAGTGAACGCGGGAAGCAGAGCGATAACGTAGCTGAAGAGGAAAAGAAGCTTTTCCCCCAAGCTGCCGCCGCTGCTTAAAACGTTAAACAACATTAAAAATCAGTCCTTGAGTTTTTTTAATTACTTAAGCTTTATCATCGATTTTTCCCACATGGAAGGAGCTTCGTAGCCCATCATCGTAACAGCGGTTGCCGCAACGTTTGCAAGGCCGTAATCGCCCTCGATGAATTCGTATTTATCGGAATAGAAGTTATCGTAGATATAGCAGGGAACGGGGTTCAGGGTGTGGCTGGTCTTTGCCTTCTTGCTGCCGTCCTTGTTGGTCTTTGCAAGACCGGTTTTCTTATCGATTTCGTACATTTCATCGGCGTTGCCGTGGTCTGCGGTGATAATCGCAACACCCTTGACCTCGTCGATTGCCTTTAAGATTCTTGCAAGGCAGACGTCGAGCGCTTCGACCGAAATCTTCGCCGCGATAAACGAGCCGGTGTGGCCGACCATATCGCCGTTGGGGAAGTTAACGCGAAGCGAATCGAACCTGCCGCTTTGGATTTTTTCAATAAGCACGTCGGTAATTTCGGCGCACTTCATCCAGGGGCGCTGCTCGAAGGGTACTACGTCGGAGGGGATTTCGATATATTCCTCGAGCTCCTCCGAGAATTTGCCGCTTCTGTTGCCGTTCCAGAAATAAGTAACGTGACCGTACTTCTGGGTTTCGGAAATTGCGAGCTGGCGAACACCCTTGTTTACCAAAAATTCGCCCAAGGTGTTGCTGATTTCGGGGGGAGAAACGAGGTATTTCGAGGGAATGTGTGCGTCGCCGTCGTATTCGAGCATACCTGCATAAACCACGTTGGGAACGCGCACGCGGTCGAATTTATCGAAGTCTGCGCCGGCTTCGAAGGTTTTGCTGATTTCGATAGCGCGGTCGCCGCGGAAGTTAAAGAATACTACGCTGTCGCCGTCTTCAACCGTGCCGACGGGCTTGCCGTCGCGTGCGATAACGAAGGGAGCGAGGTCTTGGTCGATTGCGCCGGTTTCTGCGCGGAGGGTGTTAATAGCCTCTTCGGCGGAGCCAAAGAGCCTGCCTTCGCCGAGAACGTGGGTTTTCCAGCCCTTTTCGACCATTGCCCAGTTTGCTTCGTAGCGGTCCATAGTGATAACCATACGTCCGCCGCCCGATGCGATGCAAACGTCGAAATTATCGTCGCGGAGCGAGGAAAGGAAATCCTCGAAGGGAAGCACGTATTCAAGCGCGCTGGTTTCGCCGACGTCGCGGCCGTCGAGAAGGATATGAATACGGACCTTTTTGAGTCCCTCCTCCTTTGCGCGCACTACCATTGCTTTAAGATGGTCGATATGCGAGTGAACGTTGCCGTCCGAGAAAAGACCGAGGAAGTGAAGCGTGCTGTTCTTTGCGTTTTCAACGATCTGCTTCCAGGAAGCGCTTTCGAACATTCTGCCGGTTTCGATAGCCTCCGAAACGAGCTTTGCGCCCTGTGCGAAAACCTGACCTGCGCCGAGCGCGTTGTGGCCAACCTCGGAGTTGCCCATATCGTCGTCGGAGGGAAGACCGACGGCGGTGCCGTGTGCCTTAAGGCTGAAGCAGTGATATTTTTCGGCAAGCATATCGAGCGTGGGGGTGTCTGCCGCTTTAACAGCGTTGCCTTCCTCACGCGCGCAGATGCCGATGCCGTCCATAACGATTGTAACGATGGGGCGCTTTTCTGCGCCGAAAATTCCGTTAGACATAAGATATATACCCTTTCGGTTTCAAAAATATATTTTAACATTCTAATTATAACAGAATTTGCGGCTTTTTCAATAGCTTTTTGTTATTTTTTCTTTAATTATATATTTGACAGAGAGGGAAATAGATGATATAATAACTTGAATTATTATGTTTTTATAACGAGGTAGGCTTTATGACAAGACGCGAATCGCGCGAGGTGGCAATTACTTTGCTTTTCGAGCGCAGCTTTGATTACGAACGCACTCCCGAGCAGATTATGGCGGACGCTATGGAGGAGCGCGGATTGAGGATAAGCGAATTTGCAAGACAGCTTTTTTTGGTCGCCGACGAGAATTTGGGCGACATAAACGAAAAAATAGCTCGCTTTGCGGATAACTGGCGCATCGACCGTATCGACAGGGTTTCGATAACCGTGCTTCGTCTTGCCGCGTGCGAAATAGATTATTTCCCCGAAATTCCGATAGAAATTACGGTTAACGAAGCGCTCGAGCTCGCCCGCCATTTCGGCGAGGAGGATTCGGTCGGCTTTATTCACGGCGTGCTGGGCAGGTATGCAAAGGGTGTCGAAAAGCCGCTTGCGAGGAAAAAGCCGCTTTCGGCAGAGTGCGAAGAGGATAGCGAGCGCGAGCTCCTTCCCGAAGAGGTTTCGGAATGAACGGACAAACCGTTCGCACGCTCACGGTAGAGCAGTTAAATACCTATATAAAGGATTATCTTTCTACCTCGCCGCTGCTTAACAAGGTGGTGGTAAAGGGCGAAATGTCGAACGTTCGCGTTTACGGCGGCAGCGGCCATATATATTTTACGCTTAAGGACGAGAACTCGGCTATCCCCGCAACGATGTTCGGGGGCGCAGGCAAGCTGAAATTCAAGCCCGAAAACGGTATGAAGGTGGTTTGCACGGGGCGGGTTGCCGTCTTCGTGCGGGACGGACAATACCGCTTGTATGCCGAGGAAATCGAGCCCGACGGAATAGGCTCGCTGTATATTGCGTTCGAGCAGTTAAAGGCAAAGCTTCAAAAGGAAGGGCTTTTTGCGCCCGAGCACAAGAAAAGGATACCCAAAATACCCTTTTCGGTGGGAATTATCACCGCGCCCGGCGGTGCGGCTGTAAGAGATATGATAAACGTATCGCGCAGGCGCTTCCCCGCGGTAAAGCTTTATCTTTACCCCTCGCTCGTGCAGGGGCCGACCGCGCCCGCACAGCTTATAAAGGCGCTTAAAAATCTCGATGCGAGCGGCAAGTGCGACGTTATAATTATCGGCAGAGGCGGCGGCAGTGCCGAGGATTTGTGGTGCTTTAACGACGAAGCGCTGGCACACGCGGTTTACGAATGCAAAACCCCGATAATTTCGGCTGTCGGCCACGAAACCGATTTTACGATATGCGATTTTGTTGCAGACCTGCGCGCGCCCACTCCGAGCGCCGCGGCAGAGCTTGCCGTGCCCGACGTGCGCGATTTAAAAAAGCAGTTTGCAAACGTCGAAAAAAGAATGCTGCACAGCCTTAATTCGAAAACCGAATATCTAAAGCAAAGATTGCTTGCGCTTTCGCAGCGTCCCGTGCTTCAAAGCCCGAAAAGCTATTTCGACGACAGAAGAATGGCTGTTGCAAGGGACGAGGAGCGGCTGTACGGTATTGTTAACAACCGTATCGAGCGCGAAAGAATGAAGCTGTTTGCGCAGAACGAAAAGCTAAAAAGCCTGGATCCGCTATCGATACTCGGGCGCGGATTTTCGGTAGCGTTCGGCGAGGACGGCAGGGCGATAAGAAGTATAAACGAGCTGCCCGAGGGCAAGGAGTTCGAGCTTATGCTTGCCGACGGTAAAAAGAAAGCGATAGCAAAATAAAAAAACAAATTACAGAAGGAAAAACCCCGCGCGGAAAAAGCGTTGCAGGTAAAACCGAGCTTTTCCGCGGGAATTGTCAGGCGCGTCACGCGCCCGCGGGAGCTGAAAAAATGGGAAGAATTATCAGAGCAATGACAAGGGACGGCTCGGCGAGAGCTATCCTGCTTGACGGCCGCGATATAGTCGAGCGCGCACGTCAGATACATAATACTGCTCCGACCGCAACCGCGGCTTTGGGCAGAACGCTTATCGCAACCTCGCTTGCGGGCTCGATGCTCGGCGAGAAGGAGGACGTTATGACGGTGCGCTTTAAGGGCGACGGCGTTGGCGGTGCGATTGTGGTAACAAGCGATTGGTGCGGTAACGTACGCGGCTTTATACAAAATCCGCAGGCGGATTTACCGCTTCGTGCCGACGGCAAGCTCGACGTGGGCGGCTGTATCGGCAAGGGCGAGCTTTATATCCTGCGCGATGCGGGCGGAAGCGAGCCATACGTCGGCGTTTCGAAGATACAAACGGGCGAGGTTGGCGACGATATAGCTTATTACTATGCGACAAGCGAGCAGATACCCACGGTTTGCGCCTTGGGTGTGCTTGTCGATAGGGACTATACGGTTAGAGAGGCGGGCGGCGCTTTGGTACAGCTTTTGCCGTTTGCCGACGAAGAAACCGCCGAAAAGCTCGAGCAGAACGCGGCGAAAATGCGCCCCGTGACGAAAACACTTTCCGAGGGCAAGCTCGAGGACGTGCTTGCCGAGGTGTTCGAGGGTATCGAATACGATATTTTCGACGAAATAGAATGTGAATATAAATGCGTTTGCAGCCGCGAAAAGACCGATAACGCGCTTATTTCGCTCGGCGCAAGGGAATTGACCGATATGATAGAAAACGGCGATGAAACGACGGTTATGACCTGCAGCTTCTGCGACGCGGTTTATAAATACTCGAAGAGCGATTTAAAGCATTTGCTTAAAGCGGTAGAGAAGAATAATGGGAACTAAAAAAACTGCGCTGGTAACCGGCGGTGCGCGCGGTATCGGCGAGGAAATAAGCCGTCTGCTTTCGAAAGAGGGCTATTATCTGTATATTCATTGCAACAAAAGCGTCGAAGCGGCAAAAGCACTTTGCGAAGAGCTCGGAAACGCCGAATACGTTTGCGCCGATTTGGGCAACGCCGAAGAGGTAAAGCAGCTTGCGGCGCGCTGTGCAGGGGTGGACCTTTTGGTTAACAACGCGGGCGTTGCGCTGGTTGCACCGTTCGATGCGGCAGGCGAGGATGCGGCAAGAAGGCTTTACGAAATAAACCTGCTTGCGCCGATAAACCTTGCAAGAATGCTTCTTCCTGCGATGATAAGCAAAAAAAGCGGGGTTATTATAAATATTTCCTCGGTTTTCGGCGAAGTCGGCGGCAGCTGCGAGGTCGATTATTCGGCATCGAAGGCGGGCATTATCGGCTTTACACGAGCGCTTGCGAAGGAGGTCGGCCCTGCGGGGATACGCGTTAACTGCGTCTGCCCGGGGGTTATCGATACCGATATGAACGAGGATTTGTCGTTCGACGATATCGAAGCGCTTTGCGACGAGATACCGCTTTGCCGTATGGGCGAAGCGAGCGAGGTTGCCGAATGCGTTGCCTTTTTGGCTTCGGATAAGGCGAGGTATATAACCGGAAGCGTTTTTGACGTTAACGGCGGCTGGAGATAACGCTATGCGTTCGACAAAAAACGCACGGTTTTTTGTCGGTTTTGGATGGCCGTTCGCTCGCGCAAAGTGCGTGCGCGTCACTGCGTTCCTTGTCCGCACTTTCGGTCATCATAGGTGTATTTTTCGAGGCGCGTGTCCCCGAAAAACACGAAAAATTTATATTATATAACGCTTCGCGTTCGACAAAAAAAGTAAGTGGAATTCTCGCGGGGATAGGGAAACGGCACGGAACGACCTGCAACGCGGGGAATGAAAAGTTTTGCCAAGCTTTTTCAAAAGCGGAGAAAGGAAGAATATGAACCGTATTGCAAAGTTTTACAAGGTATCGAGCTCGCAGTTTAACCGCGACGGATACGAAAATATAGTTCTTCCGCGCCGCGCTACCGCGGGGTCTGCGGGGTATGATTTTATTGCGCCGTACGATTTTACGCTTGAATCGGGCGGGGAAATCGTTATCGATACCGGTATCCGCGCGCGTATTGCGGACGGCTGGGTGCTGGTTATTTTGCCGCGCTCGGGCTCGGGCTTTAAATTCGGCGTGCGGCTTGCGAACACGGCGGGGGTTATCGATTCCGATTATTTCAACGCCGACAACGAGGGACATATAAAAATAAAGCTTATCGGGGGAAGCAAGACCTATTCGGTAAAGGCGGGCGACGCCTTTGCACAGGGAATATTCCTGCCATATGGCATAACCGAGGATGACGAATGTGTTGCCGAACGGCACGGCGGGTTTGGGAGCACGGATACTTCCCCAAAAAATCCTTGATCGCTGACGCTCTCGACAAAAAACACACGGTTTTTTGTCGGTTTTGGACGACCGTTCGCTCGCGCAAAGTGCGTGCGCGTCACTGCGTTCCTTGTCCGCACTTTCGGTCATCATAGGTATAAAAATCGAAAATGCGATTTCCGATTTTTATGGCATTTTTATTGTATTTATATTAAAAGTTTTGAAGAGAGCGCGAGAGCGGCTTTTTCAAAAGACACTTTCGCATAAACAAATTCGCACAAACAGCAAAATATATTAAGAGGGAAAAATGATTACAACGAAACAGAGAGCGTATTTGCGCTCGCTCGCAAACACTATCGAGCCGACGACGCAGATCGGCAAATTCGGTATCGGAGAAACGGTTATCTCAACGGTGGAAAAGGCACTGGAGGCACACGAGCTGATTAAGCTTACCGTTCTTGAAACCTGCCCCGAAACACCCAAGGAAGCAATGGTTTCGCTTTGCGAGGCGCTTAATTGCGAAGCGGTTCAGGTTATCGGCAGAAAGGTGGTTATCTACCGCCAATCGAGCAAGACGGAAAACCGCAAGATAGTATTACCGAGAAAGTAAAGAAAAACGGAACGCGAAAAACGTTCCGTTTCAGAGCGAAGACAAATGGTGTATTTGCGCCCTTGAAAAGCAAAAATAAAAAAGCAGTGTACTTTCCGTATGAAACGGAGGTACACTGTCTTTTTATAAGGAATAGAGTTTTTTTATTGTATTTTCAAGGGCTTGCACGAAATGCTTCGACTGCCGTAGAATACTACGCCGACGCTCGCATTTCGCGCAAACTACCCTCATTTCTCTCACTCTGCTTCAGTCTGTAGACTTTGTCTACAGACTGAAACGGAACGCGAAAAACGTTCCGTTTTTTTGTATGCTATCGTTCGGAAATTAACTTTTCGATAGTGGTTTTTTCGGTTTTGCCGTCGTTGTGCGTTATAATTATCGCGTTGGAGTTTTCGGATTCGTTATCGAATTCTATCGAGCGTAATTGCACAACGTAGGGTTCACCGTTTTCGTCGACGGCTTCCTTTAGCTCTTCACAGAAAACACATTTTCCGTTTTTATCGATAATAATCCACGGTTCCGGCAAAAATCCGCCGTCCCTCGCTATTAAATAGTCGCTTTCCTCTTTGCGTTGCAGGGATAAAAGCAGCGTGGGTTCCTGCGCCGGATCGAGCATATTGCGCGCAAAGTATACGTCGGGCTCGGTTCGGTATTTGAGCAAAAGAAGTCCGTTTGTGAATATAGGCTCCTCGGACGTGTATTCGCGTGAAATGGAAGAGCCGGTATAATCGTATCCACCGTCGCCGAAATAAACCCAATAACCGCCCGAAAACATTTTACTCTCGGTTAAAAGCGGCTCGTATTTGCGGATTGTAACTTCGGTATCGTATATGGTTTGTTTCGTTTCGAGCAAGGGCTTTATCTCTTTTTCGGTCGCTTTGCCGTTTTCGATTGCGATTTCATAAATACGGGTGTCGCGCAGACCGAGCAGCTCGCAGTCTTTTCCCTCGGGAACGGCTTCGGAAAGTAATTCGTAATAGCACTCATCGCTCCCTTTGCCGTCGGTGTCCAATATTACGGTACGTGTGTTCGAAAAGCTACTGTCCTTATGGGGATAGCTGATTAAAATATAGCCGTCTTTGGTTTCAAAACCGCATACCTCGGTGAGCTTGGTTATCTCTTCGCCGTTTTCGTCGATTATCGATATCGAAAAGGTGCTGTTCGAGGTTTTGCCGTGGGCCAAAAAGCGATTTTCGGAAATCGCTTCTATCCCGCCTTGATACGAACCGCGGAAAAAGCTTCCGAGCTCTCTGTCGGTTCGCCAGAGTCTGAAGCCGTCGGGCTCGTAATATGCGCTGTAAACGTTGCCGGAAAGTCTTTTATACGAATAATTTCCGTGCTCGAACATATCCTCGTAGCTTTCGGCGGAATTTTCCGAAGCAGAGGCTTCGATGCTTTCGTGAGCGCTTGCGCTTGCCGATGCGTTATCCTCCGAAACGGCAGACTCGCTCGCGTTTTCTTGCTCGGTGCAGGAAGCGAGCATAAATATAATAACGGTTAAAAGTGTTATCGCGATGACAAGACGCTTCATACTGTACCTCCTCGTGTTTGTTTCAATTGTTAAGACGTAATAGGAAGGCGTTTTGTCACATTATTTTTAAAAAAATTTTCAAAAAAGAGCAAGAATACGGGACTTCCGTTTCCTGCTCTTTGTTTGTTATTATGCGTTTTCGCCCAAGAAACCTTCGAGGATCTTTTCCTCGGTTTCTTCCTCGGTAAGACCGAGCGCGAGATTATTCTGCCGTTAGCGTAATCGACAAATTAACAAAGTGTTTTTTGGCGGTAATGCCGAATTGGGCTTAAAACCGGGGCGAGCGTTGACAATTCGGGCGCGGTAATGTATAATATTTTTGTATATATATTATTCGGCGCGGGGCTTTTCCGCGCAGTATTTTGGAGGAACAGTCGATGACAGTACTAAAAAGATCGCTTGCTTTGCTGATCGTCGCGGCGATGATGTTTGCCTTTGCGGTAAGCACTGCCGTTACGGCCTCGGCGGCAACGCCTTTGGTTAATCTCTGCCAGACCGATTCTAAATGGAAGGCTTATTACTACGACGGAAGAACGCTTTCGGCAACCGGTTGCGGTATATTCTCGCTCGTTAACGCGGTGGGATATCTTACCGGCAAGCGTATGGACGTCGTTTCGGTCGCTTCGTGGGCACACTCTATCGGTGCATACGGCGCAAGCGGCACATACCGTACCGCGCTTTACCCGCGCGTTCAGGCAAAATACGGCTCTACCTATGGATTTACCGTGGATTGCGGCAGCGGCAACACAGGCTATTGGGCAACCGCGGCAAGCTCTACGCTTAAAAACCATCTTGCAAAGGGCGGCGTTGCAATAGGCCACGTTCCCGGCCACTTTATTGCGCTCGTCGGCTACGATGCAAGCACCAACAAGTTCCACGTTTACGACAGCGCACCCAGCACCGCAAGAGGCACGGCTTCGAACCGCGGCAACGTTTGGGTTACCCAATCCAGACTTTCGACAGGCAAGCTCGACCTCGACTGGTTCTGTCTGCTCTCTGCGAAGGGCACTCCCGCCGCTTCGCAGCCCTCGGTTGTATGGACCTCGGGCAACTATGAAATGCTTGGTGTAAAATACCTGCGCGAATCCGCTTCCTCTACCGCAAGCACGCTTGTAAATATCCCCAAGGGCGAGGTTATGCAGGTTTACGAGGTTGTTAATTCCAAATTCGGCCGCACCCAATACGGCGATTACAAGGGCTATATCCTGCTTGATGAGGATACCAAGCGTATCGGCAACGTCGAAAACGGCGCAACCGTTATTACCAGCCCCGAGGTAAGAGCGCTTAACTCCGGCTATACTGCTACCTGGGCGGATATTAAGGGCGCCGCGGGATATCAGTTTAAAATAATCGAGCTTGCGGGCGAGCCCGACCCGGGCAACGAAAACGAATCGGCGAACGCAAAGGTTATTTACGACCAAACGAGCTATATGAATCAGACGGTTTCATATACCATTCCCGCAAGCAAGCTTACCAACGGTAAGTATTTAAAGATTGCCGTCCGCACGATGTTCCCGAACAATATAAGCTATTGGACTGTTAAATACGTCACCTGCTCCGAGCTTCCCTTTACCGACGTTGCGATGGACGCATGGTACTACGATGAAGTCCTTTATTCCTACAACAAGGGCTATATTACAGGTGTTACCACCGATACCTTCGATCCGAACGGTGCGGCAACCCGCGCACAGATGGTAACCTTTATGTACCGTCTTGCAGGCAAGCCCGCGCACAACAACACCGCGCTTCCCTTTACCGACGTAAAGGCAGGCTCTTATTACTACGATGCACTCGTTTGGTGCTACGAAAACGGCATTGTTATGAACGATACTTTGTTCAACCCGAACGGTACCGTCACGCGTGAAATTTCCGCTCTGTTCTTCTACCGTCTTGCAAAGGCTTTGGGCGAGGACGTTTCGGTTAACGATTATTACAGCCTGCTTTATTTCGAGGACACGGCTGAAATTAACGAATATTACTACGAGGAAATGTCTTGGGCTGTCGAAAAGAGTCTGCTTCAGGGCTACGATAACAAGCTCACTCCCAAGGCAAACCTTACCCGCGCACAGATTGCAACGCTTATGTATAACTTCGAAAGCTATATCCACGCCGAAGCAGTCACCCCCGACGAAAACGACACCCCCGTTGGTTGATTGATTCTCCGTCGGTCGATTAATTAAACAAAAAAAGAGCAAGGAAAGGTAAAAACCGATTCTTGCTCTTTGTTTTTGCGTTATGCGTTTTCGCCCAAGAAGCCTTCGAGGATCTTTTCTTCGGCTTCTTCCTCGGTAAGACCGAGAGTCATTAATTTTATAAGCTGGTCGCCCGCGATTCTGCCGATAGCGGCTTCGTGGATAAGGTTGGCTTCGGGGTGCTCTGCCGCAACTGCGGGGATAGAGCTTATCGTTGCCTTGCCCATAAGTATCGAATCGCAGCGGATATGACCGAAGCACTTTGCCTTGCCGGTTACGCAGGGGCGGAACACCTGCTTCGATTCGTCCTGACCGACCGAGCGCGAAATTATTCTGCCGTTGGCGTTTTCGCCGTCGAGTATAAGGTCCATATCCGATTCGGCGTATTGCTTGCCGTGGGTAAGAAGCTTTTCGTTTATAACCGCGTTCGCATCCTTTGCAAGCACTATTTTCGTCTTGCGGTAGGTGGAATCGATACCGCGTATTTGGGTGGTATCCATTTGAATAGTCGAGCCTTCGCCGCAGTAAACCACGGTTTCGGGGTTCATAATGCGTTCGCCGTTGCCGTCGCCCTCGCCATAGTGGCGTTCGGCGTAGCGTACGACCGAATTTTTACCGATATAAAAGGTGTGGACGCCGTCGTGGCGGGATTCGCTATCGCCGCAGTTGTGAATACCGCAGCCCGCCATAATAGTTACGTCGCAATCGTCGCCGATAAAGAAATCGTTGTAAACCGTTTCGGTATAGCCGCTGTCGGTAATAATAACCGGAATATGCACGGTTTCGCCCTTGGTGCCGCTTTTTATATTTATATCGATACCGTTTTTGTCGGTTTTGTTGTCTATGCGAATGTTTTCGGTGGAAAATCTGCCTGCCGAGCCGCCGTTTTTGCGGATATTGTAAGCTCCGCTCGGAATCGAATCGATAAGGGCAATTTCCTTTAAAAGAGTGAAATCAAGCTTTTCCATATCAGTTGCCCTTTCTCATATATTCACAGCCATAGTTTATATCGCCCGCCATAAGCTTGGGGAAGATATCGTCACGCGCGCCGTACTGTGCGACTTCGCCGCCCGAAAGCACGCAGATTTCATCGGCAAGCGAAATAATGCGCTCCTGGTGGGAAATGATTATAATAGTTGCATCGCTTTCCTTGTGGAGCTCGCGGAAGGTTTCGGTAAGCTTTGCGAACGACCAAAGGTCGATACCCGCTTCGGGCTCGTCGAAAATCATTAGTCCGCTGCCGCGCGCAAGAATTGTTGCGATTTCTATTCGTTTTACCTCGCCGCCCGAAAGCGATGCGTCTACCTCGCGGTCAACGTAGTCCGCCGCGCAAAGACCAACCTTGTTCAGATAATTACAGCAATCAAGGCGCGAAAGCTTTCTGCCGCCTGCGGCGATTTGCAAAAGCGCTTTAACTGTCATGCCCGTAAAGCGAGGGGGCTGTTGGAAGCCGTAGCTTATTCCGGCGTGCGCGCGTTCGGTTATCGACATATTCGTAACGTCCTGCCCGTCCCAAATAATCGAGCCGCTTGTCGATTGAACTATACCCGAAATCGCTTTTGCAAGCGTGGTTTTGCCGCCGCCGTTGGGGCCGGTCAGCACCAAAAATTTGCCGTCCTTTATATCAAGGCTTATATTTTTAAGTATATCCTTTCTTTCCGCGCCGTCGTTAGCCGAAAAGCAAAGGTTTTTAATCTCTAACATTTTTTCGCTCCTTTCCTTTGAGCTTTATTAATAATAACATATATCTTAAAAACATTCAAGAGGTAAGCGAAAATTTATTTAAGAATTTTTATCAATAAGAGCTAATGAATGAAAAAAGAAAGCCTTGCGGCTTTCTTTACAGTCTGTAGACAAAGTCTACAGACTGAATCAGAGTGAGAGAAATGAGGGTAGTTTGCGCGAAATGCGAGCGTAGGCGTAGTATTCTACGGCAGTCGAAGCATTTCGTGCAAGCCCTTGAAAATACAATAAAAAATCTCTATTCCTTATAAAAAGACAGTGTACCT
>JAFTTN010000032.1 GCA_017466805.1 Clostridia bacterium | reverse complement strand
GTTTACGAACGCAGTCTGCATCGCACGCGAGCCGCGCACGGCATCGGGTGGGGTAATATAACCGTTTACCGATACGCCGCCAAGCTCGTATTCGACCTTGATAAGCCTTTTTGCAAAATCGCGGCCAAACACCGAATATATCGCAGGGTAAAGCTCGCCGTCACCCGCAGTTTGAAATTTACGCTCGCCGTCGGAAATAACCGTAAAGGAAATTTCGGGGTGGGAAAGTGCAAGCCTTTCTGCCGCGGCAACGCAGGAAGCACCCTCGGTTCCGTCCTTTTTCAAAAACTTCTGGCGCGCGGGCGTGTTATAAAAGATGTCGCGCATCGAAACGGTTGTGCCGTCGGGACAGCCGATATCCTCCATAATTATGCCGTTTTCGTCGGCGGTAAGACGGGTGCCTATTTCCTCGCTTCTGTGCTTGGTGATAATCTCCAAGCGCGAAACCGAGCCGATAGCCGCCAACGCTTCGCCGCGAAAGCCGAGAGAGCGAATGCCGTTTATATCGTCGCCGCATTCGATTTTACTCGTCGCGTGGCGTAATAGCGCCTTCGGAACATCCTCGCGCAGAAAGCCGCTTCCATCGTCGGTCACGCGCAAAAGAGTTCTGCCGCCGTTGCGTATTTCCATAGTTATGCTTTTGGCTTTTGCATCTATTGAATTTTCAAGCAATTCTTTCGCGGCGGAGGAAGGTCTTTCCACCACCTCGCCCGCAGCGATAAGATTCGCCGTTTGGGCATCCAAAACGTTGATAATTCCCAATTAGTCAAGCTCCTTTTTAAGCTCATAAAGAAGCGTTATAGCTTCGTAGGGTGTTAGTGTATTAATATCTACCGAGCGGATTCTTTCAAGCACGCGCGCCTCGTTAAGCGCTTCGAAGCTGATATTATCCTCCTCGGCTCTTGCCTTTACAACAGGGCGCGCGCTCGTTTCGATAAGCCCCTGCAGCACCTGCTTTGCACGGTTCACCACCGCTTCGGGCACACCTGCAAGATGTGCTACCTCGATACCATAGCTGTCGTCCGCCGCGCCCTTCACAATCTTACGCAGAAAAACGACGTCGTTTCCGCGCTTTTTCGCCGCAATATTATAGTTAACAACCCCTTCGGCTTCTCCCTCGAGCGCGGTGAGCTCGTGGTAATGGGTTGCAAAAAGCGTTTTTGCGCCTATTTTTTTCGCGGTGTATTCGACAACCGCGCGCGCAATGCTCATACCGTCGTAGGTGCTGGTGTCTCTGCCGATTTCGTCGTATATAATTAAACTTTGCTTGGTTGCGTTTTTAAGAATATCGGCAACCTCGTTCATTTCGAGCATAAAGGTCGAATTGCCGCTTGCAAGGTCGTCGGACGCTCCTACGCGTGTGAACACTCGGTCGACAATACCGACTCTTGCCTCCTTTGCGGGAACGAAGCAGCCCGCCTGCGCAAGAATTACGCAAAGCGCAACCTGGCGCATATATGTCGATTTACCCGCCATATTCGGACCGGTAATAAGCATCATACGGTTTGCACCGCAATCGAGCATACAATCGTTGGGGACGAAATAGCTGCCGTCCAAAAATCGTTCGACAACAGGGTGTCTGCAATCCTTAAGCACGATTTTGTCCGAGCGGTCTATTTCGGGGCATACAAAGCTCTGCTCGCGCGCGATTTCGGCGTTCGAGCAATAAACGTCAAGCTCGGCTATCGCGTTTGCCGCAAGCTTTATACGACCGAGCTCGCTGAGAACGTATTCGCGCACCTTAACGAACAAATCGTATTCCAAGGAATAAAGTCTGTCGCGCGCGCCGATAACGCGGCTTTCGGTTTCCTTCAGCTCGGGGGTAACGAAGCGTTCGCCGTTGGTTAAGGTCTGGCGGCGGATATAGCTGTCGGGCACTTGCGAAAGATTCGATTTCGAAACCTCGATATAATACCCGAAAATACGGTTGTATCCGACCTTTAAGGTCTTAATACCGGTTCTTTCGCGCTCGAGCTCTTCGATTTTGGCTATCCAAGCCTTGCCGTTTGTAACTATTTCATATAGCTCGTCCACGTTAGGATTATATCCGCGGCGAATAATTCCGCCTTCCTTAAGCGTTGCCGAAGGCTCCTCGGCAATAGCTTCCTCTATCGACGTTGCAACGTCGTCGAGCATATCTATTTCATTATCGATACGCTTCAGGGTGTTCGTGCTTGCGCCCGCAATAAGCTCCTTTATTTGCGGAAAGAGCTTTAGCGTTTTTTCGAGCGATTTCAAATCGCGTGCGTTTGCCGTACCGTAAACCAAGCGCGTTGTAAGGCGCTCTATATCGGTCACGTTGCGCAAAATTTCGCGCAGCTCTTCGCGCAGTACACCTTCCTTGTAAAGCTCCTGCACGGCTTCGAGCCTTGCGCGGATTGCGTTTTCGTTAACCAACGGTTTTTCCAAATGACGCCGCAAAAGTCTTGCGCCCGCGCTGGTGCGGGTGCGGTCGATTGCCCACAAAAGCGAGCCCTTGCGTTGCTTTTGACGCATCGATTCGGCGATTTCAAGATTCCTGCGCGATGCACTGTCTATTCCCATAAATTCATCGCAGGAATAAAAGTTTATCTTTTGCAGATAAGTAAGGTCTATTTTTTGTGTTTTCTTTATGTACGCAAGCAATCCGCCGATGGCGCGCAATGCATAATCGCTGTTGCTTGCGGGTGAAGATTTGTATATCTCCTTTATCGATTCAACGGCAGAGGACAATGCAAAATCGGTTACCTCACCGTAGGACACGAGCGTGTTGAAGCGCGCGTTGAAAAGTGTACTCGTATCCTTCGGGTAATCCTCGGGTACGATAAGCTCGCTCGGGCTGTACGCCGCCGCCTCGGAAACGATTCTTGCGGGCAGGTTTTCGCCCAAAAGCTCGGTTGCGGATATTTCGCCTGTCGAAACGTCGGCAAAGGCGATGCCGCATCCGAAATCGTCGCAAACCGAAGCCGCAATATAGTTGTTCTTCTTTTCGTCAAGATAGCCGCCCTCGGTAACCGTACCGGGTGTGATTATACGAATAACCTCACGTTTAACGAGTCCTTTCGCAGTGGCGGGGTCCTCCATCTGTTCGCAGATTGCTACACGGTACCCGCGCGAAACGAGCTTGGCTATATAACTTTCGACGGCGTGGTGAGGAACACCGCACATCGGAGCGCGCTCATCAAGACCGCAATCCTTCCCCGTGAGCACCAAATCGAGCTCGCGCGAGGCGGTTTTTGCGTCATCAAAGAACATTTCGTAGAAGTCACCGATACGGCACATCAGTATACAATCGGGATGCTCCTGCTTGACCTCCAAATATTGCTTCATAAGCGGCGAAAGAGCCATAAAAACACCTCCGGTGTTTTGAAGTAATAATTAATAGTGAAATTCTGTGTGTTTTTCATCGAACGCGTAAGCGTTTTCCGTTATGCGTTCCATTGAGATGCAGAACGCGGGAAGTTTGCGCGAAAGCAAGCGCCGCTGTAGTAACCTACTGCAAGCGAAGCTTTTGTGCGAGATTGACCGTTATGCACTTCATTAATTGCAGAACAGATGCAGAACGGACAAACAAAACCCGAAGCTGTAGAAATCTACTGCGAGCGGTTTTGTTTGTTCGTAGCACGGACGCCGTGCGTTCTGCGCTGTTATGCAATTAATGACAGCCGCCGCAGGTAGAGCAGTCGTGAGTACAATTAGCCTGCTCCGGCTCGATAGTGAAGCGAACCGCGTCGTTAATAGCGTTTACGATAAGCGAAAGAGAAGCTTCGGCATCGCGCATTGCGGCAAGAGTTTTGCTTTCGGTGATGGTGTCGTAAACCTCGCGGAGACGAGCAGAGATGCTTTCGATAAGAGCGGTGTCGCGCTCTGCTTCGGGCTTTCTGCCCTCCTGCTCGAGAATAGCTGCCTGAACGTTGTATTCGTTAATAAGCTTATTGAGCTCTTCGTCTGCGTCGTACGCCTTTTTTGCTTCGTTGTAAGCCTTTAATTCATCGCTTGCGGCGAGTGCGGCTTTAAGATTTTCGATTGCTTTTGTCATTGCTTCATTCATTTTTTTATTTCCCTTTCGGTTTGTAATTATTTGTTATCTTTTGTAAATGCGCCTAAAAATGCAAGTATGATTCCGAGAAACGTAAAGCCGTAGCCCAAGATTTCGAACAGTTCGCCGTCGGGCTGCAAACCGAACGCTACTGCGGCGAGTGCCGTGAATCCAAACAATATGCACGCTATGCCGAGCAAAATAATCTTCATATCTCGATACTCCTCATTTAATTTTTCCGCCGAGCACGTATGCTCCTGCGGTTTCTATTAATACGTCTGCAAATTCACCTGCAGGTATTGCCTTATCAAAGGTGACGATTTTATTTTGCGTGCTTCTGCCCACGGGTATACCGTTTTTATTAAATCCGTCTGAAAGCACGCGAAGTGTGCGCCCGATAAATTTATCGTTAAGCGACTGCGCAATATCGTTTTCCATATCCGAAAGCGCTTTAAATCGCGCGTTCGAAACGTCCTTCGGTATCTGCCCTTCCATTTTCGCGGCGACGGTGCCAACACGCGGCGAATAGATAAAGGTGTATATCATATCGAAGCCGACCTGCTTTACAAGCGACATAGTATCGGCAAAATCCTCGTCGGTTTCGGTGGGAAATCCGCAAATAATATCGGTGGTGAGCGATATTTCGGGGATTTTTTCTTTTATTTCAAAAGCCTTTTCCAAATACTGCTCACGCGTGTATTTACGGTTCATTAATTTAAGCACGCGAGTCGAGCCGGATTGCACGGGCAGATGAAAATGCTTTGCAACACGCTCGTTATCGCGGATAACGTCGATAAGCTCGTGCGAGGCGTCCTTCGGGTGACTTGTCATAAAACGCACGCGGTATTCACCGCCAAAGGAGGCGCAATCGTTAAGCAGGGTTGCAAAATCACAGCCGCCGTTATAGGAATTAACGTTCTGACCGAGCAGAGTTATATCCTTGTATCCCTGCTCGACAAGCCCTTTTACCTCTGCAAGAACGTCTTCCCTTCTGCGCGAACGCTCGTGTCCTCTTGCAAAGGGAACGACACAATAGGTACAGAAATTGTTGCAGCCGTACATTACAGGCACCCACGCCTTGTAGCTGTTTTCACGGCGGACGGGCATACCCTCGCTTATAACCCCAAATTCGTTATGGGGCTTATCGGTGATAAAGCTAAAGCGTTTTTTTGCGCTCAACGCCGTTTTTATAATTTCGGGAAGCCTGTGGTGCATATCTGTGCCGAAAACAAAATCGACGTAGGGATAGCTTTTATATATCTGCTCTCTTCGGTGCGATTGCTGCGCCATACAGCCGCAAAGACCGATTTTTATGCTTCTGTCGCGCTCTTTTCTGCCTTTAAACTGTCCTGCCTCGGAAAGCGCACGGATTTCGGCGTGCTCGCGGATAGCACAGGTGTTTATTATTATCATCTGCGCTTCATCGGGGTTTTGGGTGATTTCGTAGCCGCAAAGTGCAAGCGCGCCCATAATACGTTCGCCGTCGTTTTCGTTTTGCTGACAGCCAAAGGTTATTACACACGCCTTTTTGCCTTTGGTTTCGGAAGCAAGCGAGTACGCAATTTCGTATTGGCGCTCTATCTCGCTATGCGGAATAAAGATATCGTTCATCAAAATGCAGTTCCCACACAAATAAAGATTTCTTTTAATTTTTCGTTATCGGCAAGTCTTTCACGAACAACCTTACCCTTGGATGCCGATGCGTGAACTATTTCGCCATCGCCCAAATACAGCGCGATATGACCTTCGAAGAACACGAGGTCGCCGATTTTTGCTTCTTCGAGCGGAATTTTGCGAAGATTTTCGTTCTTTTCGAAATCGGCGTCGCGCCAGATATCTATGCCGTTGAAACGGTAGGCATTGAAGCAAAGTCCCGAGCAATCCACGCCGAAATGCGTTCTTCCGCCCCAGCGGTATTGCGTTCCGAGGTATTCCAAAGCGGTTTCGGCAATCGCCATTCGGACTTCGTCCTCGCTTTGCTTTTTAATGGTTGCAAGCGGAGCGATATGGTTTTTATGGATATAATAAATACGCTTGCTGGGAAGAACGGCAAAGCCGTAACGGTCTTCCTTGTGGGAAAAGCCAACGTCTACCCTTGCCCCGCGCGGAAGCGTTATCGGAGCTTGGAAAAAGTTTCTTCCCTCGAAAAGAAGGTCGGCAAAGGGAGTAACGACGATATGGTTTGCATCGTGAAGCTTTTCGAAAAGATTGCTTTTAACAGTCCAGCCGATATAGCCGTATTCGGTCTTTACCTTGTGGAATCCGCCGAGCGTATCGATAATTTCGGCTTCCTCGCCGTAAAGCATTTCATCGACCTGCTCTGCCATAAGCTCGGGCTCGGAATAAAGAACCGCAACGGGTACGCAAACTACCATAAATACCTTCCTCTAAAACAAAATTTTGGCGCGAATAATTGCGCATTTACAAGAAAAAATATATAAAAAGGAGTGATTTTTTGAAAATTTTTAAATTCATAACCGCCGTTATGCTTGCGCTTGCCTTTTCCTGCGGCGATGCGGCAGCTTATAGTGAATGCGAGCGGATAAATTGGTTCTATAAAACCAACGGCGAAAACACACGCCCCGATATTCTTGGCGGTAATATGCCCAAAGGAATCGAAAACGCAATATATATCGGCGACGAAAACGAAAAAACGCTGTATCTTACCTTCGACGCGGGCTATTCGAACGAAAACGTCGAAGCCATACTCGACGTGCTCAAGGCAAAAAACATTAAAGCCGCATTTTTTATTTTGCCCGGAATTATCAAAAACAGTCCCGAAACGGTAAAGCGTATGGCAGACGAGGGACATTTGGTTTGCAACCACACGACAACACATTGCGATATGTCGAAAATTACCGATATCGAGCAATTCAAGCGTGAGCTTTGCGGAGTCGAGGACAAATATTCCGAGCTGACAGGCAGACAAATGGAAAAATATTTTCGCCCGCCGGAAGGCGCTTTTTCCGAAAAGACGCTTGAATTCTGCAAAACGCTCGGCTATACGCCGGTTTTTTGGTCGTTCGCATATGCCGATTGGGATAATAGCAAGCAAATACCGCCCGAAAAGGCAAAGCAAAAGGTTTTATCGCAAATACACGACGGCGCGGTGCTTCTTTTACACCCGACAAGCAAAACCAACGCTTTGATACTTTGTGATATAATAACCGAGCTTTCCGCAAAGGGTTATTCCTTCGGCACGCTCGATGAATTAAAAGCGAAGTTACAATAAATATTCATTATATTATACTCCAAAAGCAACGATAAATCAATAGAAAAAAGGAAGGTTTGTCGACCTTCCTTTTATTTTTTATTTCATTTCCGACGCGATTTTTATCCTTTGCGCTATTTTCAGATAATACAGGGCATAGAATGTACAAAATCCGAGGTAAAGTAAGGCAAACACTCCTATAAGCGCAAGCGGATAATAAAATCGAGTATTATCACCGTCTGCCTTTGCAATGATATGGAACACCGTCACCGCCAAAAATGACCCCAAAAGACCGAAAATGCTTGAAAGAGAGTAGATTATAAGACTTTCCACAAGTGTCATTTTCTTTATATCTCGTTGCGACATACCCGCCGATTTAAGCAATGCAAGCATTCGCGTGCGGCTTTTAATATTTGCAACAGACGACATTGCGGCAGAAACAAGCGATATTAAAGTAAGTGATATCCCCATCCAAATCGAAGTAAGCGCAAGTGGATCGGCTTTTAAGGGATTGTATTCTCCGTTCGACCAAGAACGCATCATAAAAACCGAATAAATCGCTACGACAAGAATACTGCATAGCGAAAGCGAAAGAGATACAGCGCGTATTCGCGGTGCATAATTAATATAGCTTGCCGCCGAAAGCCTGCCGATATACCCGAATCCTCTTTTGCAAATCCGCTCGATAATTCCCTCTCGTTCACTTATATTTATTCGTTCGACTCCCTTTGACGATTCGGAAGGCGAAATACTGTAAACCCGCAGCACCGGTGTTACAGTTGCCGAAATCAAAGCAAAAAGGCAAACCGCAATAGTTAAAACCGCGACTGTTGCGGATGAATCGAACTCTATATGCCTTATTGCGATATCGGTCCCGTAATACTCGCCGTAAAGATCATAAAGGTATATTTGCATTTGTGAATCATAGAAAGAAACGTATGATTCC
Source organism: Clostridia bacterium (assembly GCA_017466805.1). Classification (GTDB taxonomy): domain Bacteria; phylum Bacillota; class Clostridia; order Oscillospirales; family CAG-382; genus Coliplasma. The sequence continues at coordinate 25,609 of JAFTTN010000032.1, read as the reverse complement.
GCAAAGCTTCTGCCGAGAAAAAAGCCCAAAGCAGTGCCGATAACGCCGTAAATCAAATTTTCGATAAGCAGGGTAAGCGAAGCCTTTAAACGAGTCATACCCAGCGAAATCAGTAATCCAAGCGTTTTCGTTCTTTCGCCGAGATTCACGGCGAATACCGAGCGCATTATAAATACCGCAAGGAGCGAAACAAGCAATACAAGAAACACAAACACGTTCCTCGATTGTACGTCGTTCGTGTTGAACGCCGAAAAGAAGAAACCGCAACAAGCAGATATTGTACACGCGGCAAGTGTTATGCACACAAGGCTCACCGCGGCATATAGCTTTTTGCTTTTTATATTTGCCAAAACAAGCCTGAGCAAAAGCATATTTTCACCTATTTCATCGCGCCTGCAATATTGATTTTGCGCACCTTTAACACGGCGTAAACCGCAAATATCAGGCAAAATACGGCGTCTACACCGACGAAAACAAACCATTCGCGCCAGGGGAAATGGAACCACTGAACCGTGTTGGAGGTCCAAAGGAACAAATACTGCCCCAAAACCGAAAGATAAGACCCGATAAGCCCGAACACGACCGCGTGAAGAAATATAAATATCCCCTCGCAAAGCATAAGCTTAAGCATATCCTTGTTCGAAACGCCCATCGATTTTAGCACGGCAAATTCGCGCCTTCTGCCATTTATATTAACCGCCATACTTCCCATTGCACCCAGCAGAGCAAGCAGGGTAAGAATTACGCCGATCGATATTGCGCTCGTAAAGCGCGGGTCGTCGTAGGCGTAAAATATGCCTTCCTCCCAAAAGCCCCACATAAACAGCGAATATACGCTGACAAATATTATCTGCGAGCAGGGCAACGTGAACGAAACGGCACGGTAGCGCGGAGCGTTATTATCGAAATTCTGCCCCGCAAGCCTGCCGATACGGCCGAAAAATTTACACATAATCTTTTCGAATATGCCCTCGCGCAGAGAAACGTTTATGCTCACGTCGGCTTTAAGCGAATTTATAACCGAAAGCCTCGAAAGCCTTAATATAGGCTTGAACGCCGCAAGCATAGTCACACAGACCGCAAGCAAAAACGATAGCAAAAGCACGCTGTTCGGAACGTCGTAATTATAAAACGGCTCGCCCGAATAGTCTATATTATACCGCGAAAGATAGTATTCGACCATTCCTCTGTTCATATAATCGATATGCAGCACCGAAAAAGCTCTTCCGATAACAGTTCCCGCAACACCGCCGATTACGGCATACAGCGCGGTTTCGGCAGCTATCATTTTAATCTTGTCGGAATTGGTCATTCCCACAGTCGAAAACAGTCCCAAAAGGTTAACGCGCTCGTTAAAGCTTATTGCAAAAAGTGCACGAATAAGCACCGCCGCGGCGAAAGCAACCGCAATCACCAAGGTTATAAAAACCGCTCTGTCGGTGGCATAGCTGTCGCTTTTTTCGTCAAGGTCGCTTATCATAACCGAAGCAAAGCAGCATATAACCGAAAGCAAAGCCGAGGAAAGAGTGATACCGACGAGGGTTATTACCGCGCGCGAGGGCGATTTTTTAATATTCGCCGCCGCAAGCCTCAGCATCAGCATTTTGTCACCCTCTCGTCCGAAACGATTATCCCGTCCTCGATACGTATTATTCTGTCGGTCTGCGCCGCCACGCTCATATCGTGGGTTACGATAATCGTGGTTTGCCTGTATTTTTCGTTCGCTCGGCGAAAGAGCGCCATTATCTCCTCGGTGTTTTTCGAATCGAGGTTGCCGGTCGGCTCATCGGCAAGCAAAATCGAAGGCTGTGTATATATCGCTCTTGCGATAGCAACGCGTTGCTGCTGACCGCCCGAAAGATACGGCGGATAATGAAATTCCTTTTCGAGAATGCCGAGCGTTTTCATCGTTTTAAGCAGGCGCTCCTCCTCGACCTCTTTTCCGTCGAGCTCACTCGGCAGGGTTATATTGTCGCGCACGTTCAGCATTGGAATAAGGTTATACGCCTGATATATAAGCGAAACGGTTCTTCGGCGGTAAAGCGCAAGCTCGCGCTCGTTCATTTTGTGAACGTTTTGACCGTTTACGCAAACCGAGCCGCTGCTTGGGGTATCGACACCGCCGATAATATGCAAAAGTGTCGATTTTCCACTGCCGGAGGTGCCTACAACGGCGATAAATTCGCCCTCGTCCACCTCGAGCGAAACGCCGTTTAAGGCGTTTACCTCGCTTTCGTTTTTGCCATAGATTTTATATAGGCTTCTGACCGATAAAATACTCATAACAATACCTCCCGAAAACAGCATAGCACATTCAAGCGAGGTAAGCAACGAAACACGGCAAATCTTAACGAAATCTTTACGCTTGTTAAATCCCTTTACGGTTTCTTTACTTTTTTGTATACTCGCGTATTTTATCTATTGCGCTCTTTTCGAGCCGAGAAACGTAAGAGCGCGAAATGCCGAGCATCTGCGCCACGTCGCGTTGGGCGTAATGTTTGCCGCTTTTGTTTAAGCCGTAGCGAAGCATCATTATCTTCTTTTCTCTGTCGTCGAGTACGGTTTTTATCGCCTTTAAAATCTTTTCGAGCTTTATTTTTCGGTCTATCGAATCGACGATATCATCGGGAGAAGCAATTATTTCAAGGTAAGTAAGCGGATTTCCGTCCTTGTCCACATCCACCGGGTCGTTTATCGAGGTCACGCCCGAATGCTTCTTTTGCGCGCGGAAATACATAAGAATTTCGTTCTGAAGACACTTCCCCGCATACGTCGCAAATCTCGCCCCGTTTTCGACCTTAAAGCTGTCGATTGCCTTTATAAGCCCTACCGTGCCGACCGAAATAAGATCGTCCTGATCGGGCGCGGTGGTATAATATTTTTTCACGATATGTGCCACCAAGCGCAAATTGTGCTCGATAAGCCTGTTCCTTGCAGCAAGGTCGCCCTTGCGCGTGCGCAAAAACAGTTCTCTTTCCTCCTCCTTTGAAAGCGGTGGCGGAAAGGAATGTGTATCCGAGGTCCGCAGCAGCAAGCAAAAGCATTTCGAAACAAGGTTCAGCAAAAACTGTATCAACGTTATCACCTCCCGAAAAAGATATGCGAAAACGCTGCGATTTATTTCTGTAAAGGGGTAGAAATATGCAAATATTTCTGTTATACTTATAAAAACGCTATAAAATAGGGTGCTATTATGGAACAGTGGCATAAGGAGATAATTGCTTATCAAATCTATCCGAAAAGCTTTTTGGATACCAACGGCGACGGTATCGGCGATATAAAGGGTATAATCGGCAAGCTCGATTATTTAAAAGAACTCGGTGTAAATACGGTTTGGCTTTCCCCTTGCTATCCCTCCCCCGGCGACGATAACGGATACGATATTTCGGATTACCGCGGTATTGCTTCCGAATACGGCACGCTCGAGGAATTTAAGCAAATGCTCGACGGAATGCATTCGCGCGGAATAAAGCTTTTAATGGATCTTGTTGTAAACCACACCTCCGACGAGCACGAATGGTTTATTGAAGCACGCAAAAGCCGCGATAACCCCTACCGCGATTATTATATCTGGCGTGACCCCGTAGACGGTCACGAGCCTAACGAATGGGTTGCCGCATTCGGCGGAAGCGCATGGGAATACGATGAATTAACAGGTCAGTACTATCTGCACCTTTTCTCGAAAAAACAGCCCGATCTTAACTGGGACAACCCCAAGGTACGCCAAGAAATTGCCGATATGGTTAACTATTGGCTGGATATGGGCGTCGACGGCTTCCGTTGCGACGTTATCAACAATATATCAAAGGACTTTACCCGCGCATATGCAGGCGGCAACGGTCCGAGATTGCACGAATATTTGCACGAGCTTCACCTGAAAGCGCTCGCACCGCACAAGGCGTATACAGTCGGTGAAACCTGGGGCCTTACCCCCGCACAAGCGCTCGAGCTTACCGGCGAAGCACGCGGAGAGCTTACCACATCGTTCCAGTTCGAGCATCTTTTGCTCGGCAGAATAAACGGCGACAAGTTCGATCCCGAGCCCGTTGACCGCAAGGCGTTCGTAGATATTCTGGCAAAATGGGAATACGGCTTGAAGGACGACAGCTATCCGGTTCTCGTTATGGAAAACCACGATCAGCCGCGCGCGCTTTCGCGCTTTGGCGACCGCGAAAAATACCCTTACGAAAGTGCAACGATGCTTGCAATGCTGCTCTACGGTATGCGAGGCATTCCATTTATATATCAAGGGCAGGAGCTCGGTCTGCACGATCCGAACTTTAATGCTATCGACGAATACCGCGATATAGAAACGGTGAACGCCTATAACGAGCTTAAAGCAAGCGGCAGATTTACCGAAGAAGAGCTTATCGCGAAAATGCAATACGGCTCGCGCGATTGCGGACGTACCCCTATTCCCTGGACTACCGGCGAAAACGGCGGCTTTACAAACGGTACGCCCTGGATAAAAGCTCAGGTTGATAAGGGCTTCACCGTTGAAGAGCAGGAAAACGATCCGAAATCGGTGTTAAACTTCTATCGCACTCTTTTAAAGCTTCGCAAATCCACCCCCGCACTTGCCGACGGCGAATTCGAGCTGCTTCTTAACGAAAGCAACACAAGCGTTTATACCCGTAAGACCAACGACGAAACGGTTTACGTCGTAACCCGCTTCGACGAAACCGAATGCGCTATGCCCGAATGCATTCCCGCCGACGCAAAGGTTATTCTTAATAACTACGAAACCGTCGGCGATACCTTAAAGCCTTATCAGTCGGTTTGGTTTAAGGTGTAGATCGTTAATTGCATAAAAAAATTCGAGAGAGGTATTAACAACCTCTCTCGTTTTTTGTTTTTTGGTTTATTAGCTGAAAGAACTTCAATCTCGCTGTTGGGCGAAACACAGCCCCAAGTGGGACTTTTCGCTGTTGTGACAACGGAGATACGGCTGTAGACTCCTACTGCCTTTATCGACGTTGGCGCGGTATGCGCCGTTCAGACGCCGTTTGTTTTTTGTCTAAGTCAACGCTCAGGCAGGATGAACGGATGCAGACTGTGACAACGGAGATACGGCTGTAGACTCCTACTGCCTTTATCGACGTTGGCGCGGTATGCGCCGTTCGGACGCCGTTAAAGTACGAAGTGAGCGCCCTTTTCGATCATTATCCCGCGAACCTCTGCGCCGTCGACAGCTTTAGGAAGAATGCCGCGTTCGAGCGCGAGAGCCGCGCCGATACCTGCCGCCTCACCCGATGCGCGAACAGAATGCTGAACGCGAAGACTGGACTGTGCAAGGAATTCTGCACCGAGGCAACGACCGGTAATATAAAGATTATCGATACCCTTCACGACGAGCGAGCGGTAAGGAATTTCGTACCAGGGCTTGCCGTCGTCAACAGGAGCAAGATTAGATTCGCATTTAAGCTGCTTGCCGTGAATATCGACGGGATAGTTGGATTGACAGAACATATCGTCGAACTTGATACGGCGAAGAAGGTCTGCGGCGGTAAGCACGTATTCGGTTTCGATATTGCGGCTTTCACGGATGCCAACCTGCGATGCGATTTCGGAAATATATGCGTTTTCGAAGCCTTTGAGATATTTTTTATAGAACTGAAGCTGGCGAAGAATACGCTGTTTGCCGCGGATTTGGGTTTTTGTAAGGTGGTCGGGATCGGTACCGTCGACTTCATCGAAGAATTCGGGGTTGTTGAACGCCATTGCGTTTTCTCTGCCGGTAACCATAAAGCCCTGCCAATAGTTCTTATCGTCTTCTTCGAGATCGCCGTTTTTAATAGCCTCGTCAAAGATTTCCGAGAAAGTCCAATGATCTCCCGCACAGCAGGCAACGTAAACCGACTTGTTTCCGTCGTAGCTAACGCCCGAGTTTTTGCCGGTTTTTTCGATAGTTTCCTTAATAAATTCGCCAAACGCCTTGGTATCTACGTTCGCAACGAGGTAGCGGAGCGAAATCGGCTGGTTTTTTCCGGTTTCGGGGTTGCCCTTGGTAAAGCCCGCGCCTGCGCGCACGCAAACGTCGCCGTCGCCGGTGCCGTCGATAAATATTTTACCCTTGATAAGTCCAAGACCTTTTTTGTTCGCAACGACGATAGCTTCGAGCTTGCCGTCGGTAACGATAGTTTCGGCAATAAATGTGTGGAAAAGCATTCTTACACCGGCATCGTCGCATATGGTTTCGAGCACCGATTTAAGCACGAGCGGGTCGAAGTTTGCGCCGTTGTCGCTTGCCGCACCAAGCTCTACCATTTTATCGCGCACGATGTTTGCGATATACGAGCATTGAGGGTTTTCTGCGATATGAGTATGCATTATCGGAAGAACAAGACCGTTGGTGGCAGTGCCGCCGAGCGAACCGAACTGTTCAACGATAAGTACGTTTTTGCCCATATCTGCTGCCGCTTTTGCGGCAAAAGCGCCTGCCGTACCGCCGCCGCATACAACGATATCGGCTTCGGCAAATACGGGAAGTTTGGAATAATCCATATTGTTTCTCCTTTTTTCTTGCTTCATAGCGTTTTAGTTGTTTATCATTGCGAGGAAATCTTCCTCGTTTATAACGGGTATACCGAGTGATTGAGCCTTTGTGAGCTTACTGCCCGCATCGGTTCCGCAAAGCACAAAGCTGGTTTTTTTCGAAACCGAGCCGCTTGCGCTTCCTCCGTGCAAACGGATAAGTGCCTCTGCCTCCTGCCTTTTAAGCGTGGGAAGCGTGCCTGTAACGACGATGGTTTTTCCCTCGAGCGAATTGCCCAGCGGTTTTTCCTTGCTCTCGCCCGAAACGCCCGCGGCAAGCAAACGCTCGACAAGCCTTTTCGCATGGTCGCCCGAGAAGAAGCGGACCACGGCTTCGGCAGAATCGTTACCTATATCGTCTACCGAGCAAAGCTCTTCGACAGTAGCGTTCATAACCGAATGAATATCGCCGAACCGCGCAGCAAGCGATTGCGCCGCCTTTTCGCCGATATGGCGTATCCCGAGCCCGCAAAGCAGACGCTCGAGCCCTGCCTGCTTGCTTTTTTCTATTGCATCTACAATATTCTGCGCACTCTTTTCGCCCATGCGGTCGAGCGAGGCGATATCCTCTTTTTTAAGATAATATAGATCCGCCGCACTTTTAATAAGGCCGCTTACTATAAACTGTTCTACCACACTTTCACCCAAATTGTCAATATCCATTGCAGAACGTGATACAAAATGTATTATACTTCTGCTTAACTGAGCAGGGCAATCGGGGTTTATACAGCGTATTGCAACCTCGCCATCCTCGCGCAGAACCGATTCGCTGCAGGAGGGGCATTTATCGGGCATTTCGAACGGCACAGCGTTCGGGCTTCGTTTTTCGGCAACCACCGAAATTATTTCGGGTATAATATCGCCCGCCTTGCGAAGCCGCACCGTATCGCCTATGCGTACGTCGCGCTCGCGAATGAAATCGATATTATGAAGCGTTGCATAGGAAACCGTACTGCCTGCAAGATGCACGGGGGTTAACACCGCGCGCGGTGTCAGCACGCCGGTTCTGCCAACCTGAATATCTATATCTATAAGCTGTGTTTCGGCAATTTCCGCAGGGAATTTATAAGCCACCGCCCAGCGCGGAGCGGCAGAAGTACTGCCCATACGCTCGCGGATAGAAAGCTTATCTACCTTTATAACCGCGCCGTCGGTATCGTATGCAAGGCTCTTGCGCGAATCACCTATCGCGCGGACTGCCTTTGCAACCTCCGAAGCGGTTTTGCAAAGCGTTACGCCATCGGAAACGGTAAAGCCGAGTGATTTCAAGCGCTCGAGAGATTCTATGTGACTTTCGGGCATATCGTCCGCAAGTTGCAGATTAAAAACGAATATCTGCAATCCGCGCTCGGCACATATTTTCGAATCGAGCTGGCGCAACGAGCCCGCCGCCGCGTTGCGCGGGTTGGCAAAGGTCTTTTTGCCGTTCGCCTCGCATTTTTCGTTAAGCCTTGCAAACGACCTGCGCGGCATATAAACCTCGCCGCGAACTATAATTTTACCCTTTCCGCCGTTTAGCTTTATCGGAACGGTGTTTATCGTTTTAATGTTTTCGGTAACGTCCTCGCCCGAAATTCCGTCGCCGCGGGTAAGACCGCGCACCAAAACGCCGTCGTTATACTCGAGCGAAACCGAAAGCCCGTCGAACTTCTTTTCGACTGTAAATTCCGCCTCGGGATATTCCGATTTTATCTTGTTTACGAATTCGTATATTTCCTCCTCCGAAAAAATCTTATCGAAGGAATCCATAGGTACCTCGTGGCGCACCGTTTCGAAACGCTCGGCAACCTTGCCGCCAACTCGCTGTGTGGGCGAATTCGGGTTTGCAAGCCGGGGATATTCGCGTTCGAGCACAACGAGCCTTTGAAAGAGCGCGTCGTATTCCTCGTCCTGAATTATCGGCGAATCGAGCTCGTAGTACAAGCGCGAATGATATTCGAGCTGTTCCTCGAGCGAGCGCATTTCGCGTTCGATTTCTTTTATTTCTTTCGGCATACTATTGCCACCCAATCATTCTTTTCTTTAAGCTCAACCACCTCAAAGCCGTTCGCATTGAGCGCATCGAGCACGAATTCCTTACGCGGAGAAATAATACCCGAGCAAACCATTAACCCATCAGGAAGCAGGCAGGAATCGAAAAGCGGAAGCATATCGCTTATAATATCCGCAACGATATTTGCGAGAATAATGCCGTATTTCTGCTCGGCAAAATGCTTCCAAAGCGATTCATCGGTAAGCACGTTACCGCAGTACACCGCCATTTTTCCCTTGGGAACGCCGTTCTTTTCTGCGTTTTCCTCGGCAATACGGGTTGCTACCATATCTATATCGACCGCATCTATATGCGAGCTTCCGAGCAGTGCCGCGCCGATACCCAAAATGCCGCTTCCACAGCCCATATCGAGCACGCTTTTGCCCTCCGGCGAAAGCTTTTCGAGCGCTTCAAGACAAAGCGCGGTGGTTTCGTGTCTGCCGGTGCCGAACGACGAAGCGGGATCGATTTCGATAACCACTCTGCCGTTGCCCTCCTCTTTTTCCCAAGAGGGAACGACAAGGAACCTTTCGCCGATAGGCAGCGGATGGAAATACTGCTTCCAGTTGTTTTCCCAATCCTTTTCGTCGGTCACCGAAAGCTCGGTTTCCAAGCTTCCGAGCCATTCCTCGTTCAAAGCCTTTAGCTTTTCTATCCCCGCAAGAATACCCTCTAACTGAAGCTGTCCCTGTTCGTTTTCGGCAAGGTAAACCCGCACCAGAACGTCGCCGTCCTCACGCAGTAATCCTTCTTCGACGTAATCTACGGGAACGTATTTGTTTTCCAAAAGCTCGGCAAGATCACGCGGGTCCTCTACCGAAAAGCAGGTTATGCCCTCGTTAAAAAGCACGCCCGAAACGACCTCGCTTCCCGCCGTGGTAGTGTGAATGGTAATTTCGTTAAATTTCATAATATCAGCCGTCCGAAGCGGACGCGTCCTCCCAGATAGGTATTGCCTCGCCCAAATATTCGGGCTCGGGCTTGAATATTGCGTCAAGCACGTATTTCGGCCTTGCCGCCGTTTCTCTTAAATCGTTCATTATATTTCTGCCGTATGCACCCGTGTCGCAATCGACCCCGTATGCCTCCAGCCCAAGCGCGTTTGCGATAAACACCGCGCGGGTTAAATGGAACCCCTGCGTTACGATGATAACCCTTTTCGCCTTGAATATCTCTTTTGCACGGTACATCGTATCGTAGGTGTCGAATCCGGCGTGGTCGGTAAACACGACGTTCGCCGCTATCCCGCGGGAAAGCATATAGCTCTTCATCGCGCCGACCTCGTTGTAGTCAACGCGTGAATGGTCGCCGCTTAAAAGCAAGCGGCTCGAAGCACCCGCAAGATAAAGATCCGCACCGCATAAAATACGCTCGTACAGCAGGTTCGAAGGGCTTCCGTCGGATTTTAAGCCCGCACCGAGCACGATAATGCAATCGATATCGCCAAGCGCAACAGCTTCCTCGAAGCTTACTATGCTTCGGTTTGCCGAAGTGATTACGATTATATTACTCACCGCAACGAAAAGAATACCAAACAGCAAAAGTGCAATAATTGTGTTTCGTATTACTTTATATATTTTTGCTCTTTCACGCCTTGTTTTGCTTGATTTTTTCTCTTTCATAAGTCATTTTCATAAATACCGCATCGTCAGACTGCGTGCCTGCCGATTCGCAAATTATCGTGGGCGAAACCCCAAGCGAAACTATCGCCTCCGCCAACGGCTCGAATTGCGGGCCGTAAACGTCGTCCTCTAAGGTAAGGTGCTTTTTTTCGCCCATTTCGGTATACATTATCTTCGAAAAATGGCAATGCAGATTTTCGGCGTAGCTTGCACCGAGTTGTGCGGAAATAGTATCGAACACGCGCTTATAATCGTCGGCGGTATAGAAAACGCCGCGGTCGCGCGCGTTTAAATGCCCAAAGTCCACCACAGGCGCAAAGCATTTTGAAATTTTGCAAAGCCTTAATACCTCGTCAAGCGTGCCGAGCTGGTTGACCTTACCCATCGTTTCAATTCCGACTTTTGTTGTATAGCCGCAGTCCTGCATCATTATCGCGGTGGCTTCAAGCGTTTCGCTCGCGTATTCCATTGCGGTTTCACGGCTGATTTTTGCGCAGGAGCCGCAATGCACCACCATCGTATCCGCGCCCAAAAGCGAACTCACCTCGGCGCTTCGGCGTATGTATTCAACGCTGTTGTTGCGCTTTTCCTTTTCTACCGAGGAAAGCGATATAAAATATGGCGCGTGGAACGACATTTTTATTCCGTGCTCGCGCGCCTTCATACCGATTGCAAGAAACATATCGTTACTGCCGGTAATACCGTTGCCTGCCTCGTATTCATAAGCCTCCAGCCCAAGTTCCCGCACAAATCGCGGTGCCTGCAAGGTAGACTTCAAGCCTGCGGCACGAAAAGCATCCGAGTTGCCGCCCGGTCCGAATTTTGCGCTCATAGTTATTAATCCTTCGTTTTCGTTTTTTTCTTGCGGTTTTTAATCTTCTGTATCGCGTTTTTGGAGTTAAGCCAATCGAGTCCTTTTACAAACGGGCGCTCGAAAAAGCGTTTGACTTTAAAGAATTTGCTTTCTACCGGCTGAATAGGCTTTACCATTGCAAAGCGTATTTTTGCGCGGTGCGCCGCCAAACAATCGGTAAATATCTGGTCGCCGACCGCAATAACCTCATCGGGCTTCAAGCCGAAATGCGCAATACACTTACGCACGCCCTTGGGCGATGGCTTGCCCGCCTTGCAGACGTAATAAAGCCCAAGGCTTTCGTTGAACAACGTCACACGCGGACCTTTATTGTTCGAAACGAACGCCATTTTTATGCCCGCATCGCGCAGCGACGAAAAATATTCCTTCATTTTTTCGGTCGGTCGCTCGATTTCATACGGTGCGACGGTGTTATCGATATCGAAAACAACACCCTTAACCCCGAGCTCGCTTAAAGCCTCGGGGGTAATGGTATAAACGTCACAAAACGCCATATCGGGCCTAAAAAAAGCAAATAACATTCAAAAACTCCGTTCATACGGCTTTTTATTCAGCCGTTGCATACACTATCGAAAGCGGCGGTATCCTCGTGCTTCCGCAGCCGTTTTCGATTTTTAATACCCCTTCGGTATCACCCGAAAGAATATATTCGCCGTCATCAAGACCATAGGTATAGCTTACCTCGGCCTCCTGCTCGCCGGCGTTAACTATAATAAGCAATCGCTTGCCGTCGTTTCTTTCCCAATGCTCCGAAAAGATTGCGCTGTGCTCGACCAATCCGCCGTATGCCTCCTTGCACCGAGTCGTGCGGATTATCGGTTGGTCGTCGGTAAATTCGGGCGAGCGCAAAAGCCTGCCGTTATACATATATGAGCCGACACGCGCTCTTTCGTGAACGCATTTTTTATAAAAATCCTTGTGCTTCATCTGCATATAAAGGTCGGGCGCGTTCCAGCCGAGCTGCTCGCCGAAGGTGAAGGACTGCGCGATATTTATACGCTGCCCCTCGTCGTCGTCATAGGGCATATAGCGGTAATTTCTGCCGAACATCGAAACGTAGCCGGCGTATACCGCAACGAACGCAGGCACCTGGCGGTTATGCACCCAAAGCCAAGTCAAATACCCCTGCATACGCTTCATAAATGGGTCTGCCGTGCATTCGGTGGTAAGAGCACTGCCCTCGGGGCGAACACGGTTAACGTGGTCGAGCAGATTGTTGTAGCCCTCCACCCACCAAGTACCGCCGCCCGCGCGGTGCGAATGGGTTTTGTCCTCGCAAAGCTTGGGTGCGGCTGCGGCAATCTGATCCATATAGACCGCGTTTACGCCGACCTCGTTCAAAAGCTTGTCCACAAGCGCGGTTACCGTTTCCTGCCAGCAGGCTGTGGAGGGGCACATTATCGAATGGCGGACAGGGCTTCCGTCTGATTCCTTCGAATTGTAGGTTTCGATAAAGGGAACGCCGTTTCTGTCCTTGGTGCAGTTCGGCTTCGCATTTTCCGACCATTCCCAATCCTCCATACCTCTGTCCTTGGTGTCCCAAAGGCGCGCGTTGATATAGGGCATTACTCTTACGCCGTTTTCCTGCAAGCGCTTTACACCGCTGTGGAACGCAGGCTTTGCGGGGAAATAATGGGGATAATCGTTATCGTATGGAATTTGGAACCAATCGTAAAGATGAATAGGGCTGTTATATCCCAAATCGGCGTTGGCTTTAAGCACGTCGTCGACATATTGCTCGTCGTCCTTCATACGCACTATCCACCAATGGTTTTCCTGCTTCATCCAATCGGGCGTATCTTTTCTGCCGTTTTCATCGGTATCGGGCTTCCAAACCGCATTATTTATAAAGAAATCACGGTAAATCTGCGAAGCGTCGTACCAATCGCCGTCGAATATTTCCCAAACGCAAACGCCGCAAAGCGATTGGGTATTGCAGGGAGAATTAATATCGGTAAGCGGAAGCTTTCCGCAAAGAGTAAAGAATTTTTCGTTTCGTTTCTTTTCGAAATATATCTTTTTATATGCAGGTGACGCATCGTGAAGTCCGTAATAAATACCCCTTCTCCACTTTTTGTTCCAGAACGCCATAAACTGCATACTCGCGCCGTACGAGGGATAGTCCTGGCAAGAGCGGCATTCGTCGGTGCCCTGCCAAAGCTCGCCGGGACCGTTGGGGGACATAAACCAAATATCCTTCTTTGCATCGAAGGAAACGATCGGGTAATCGCAGGAATAAAGGCTGTAATCGTTATTTCCGCTTACAAGGCTTACCGACCATTCGATTCGGTTACCTGCCGTATGTGCGCAAAACACGACCGTAACGCCGCACAGCGCTTCGTTACCCGAAAGCAAAAATACAGTATCCGCACCCGCTTTTTCGACAAGCACCTCAGACCAACCGTTGTCCGAGAAAACGGTAACCGTTTCGTCGTTTGCAAGTGCGCGCGCAGTCAAGGTAAACAGCGGACGCTCGATTGTCAGAAAATTCTTTTTAATCTTTCTGTCACGCAGTGAATAAAGTGCGATACCGCCCTTCTTGCGCGATACCGTGCAAAGCAGCTCGCCTGCGGCGATTCGTATAAGCTCGTTCGTTTTCATTTTCCGCTCTCCCTATTTGTTTTTTAGTCTGTTTTCGCCAAAACGAACGGCACTACCCCGCGCGCAACACTGCCGCGCAATATACCTGCACAGGCGTTTATAGTCGCGCCGGTCGTGCAAACGTCGTCAACCAGCAAAATTTTGTTATAATTCATCCCTTTTGGGAAATCCTCGCGCAGCTTGAACCGTCCTACCATATTTTTGTAACGCTCGGCACGGCTCAAAAGCTTTTGCTCGCTGCCGCCAATACGCTCCAACGCGTATATTATCGGTATACCGTAAAGCTTTGACAGCGATTTTGCAAAAAGCTCGGCTTGGTCACAGCCGTATTTTCTTTTGTTCCTGCGCAAGCGTGGCACGAACGCCACCGCATCGTAGTTTTTCGGCTTGACACCGCTTGCACGCACTGCAAGCTCCGCCCAAAAGTCTGTCAAGCGCGGATCGGGCTTCTTTTTGTTTGCATATATCAGCCTTCTTGCATAAAACCCGTTGTAGAAAAACGCAAAGCGAAGCTCTTTGTTTTCGGGACAAACGCAAGCGGACGGCGGGTTGTGGCAGACTCTGCAGCGCGCGGTAAGCAGCCTTTGAAGATCGCTTAAGCACTCACTGCAGAAAGGCAGCTCGTCGTAGCATATATTGTAGCCGCACGCGGCGCAGGGCATCGGAAAAAGCAGGCTCGTTTTCATATCAGCTCCAAAAGATGCTTTAACGCCGTATGGCGCACGGGAATTCTGTCGTTGCCGACCATAACCGAAAGCGAACGGCGCGAGCCGACGATAACCACCATATCCTTTGCACGCGTTACCGCCGTATAAAGCAGGTTGCGCGTCATCAACGGAAACGGCGCATCGAACGAGGGAATAACGACTATTCGGTATTCGCTGCCCTGGCTTTTGTGTGCCGTCACGGCGTACGCGTGCTCCAATTCGTCGAGCTGCGAAAAATCGTATTCGGTCACTCTGCCGTCGAAATCAACCGTCATAATCTCGGCACGGGTATCTATTTCGATAATTCTGCCTATGTCGCCGTTAAAAACTCCGGTTCCGCTTTCGGTGCCGCGCTTCCATTCAAGGTCGTAGTCGTTCTTTATCTGCATAACCTTGTCGCCCTCGCGGAAAAGCACGCTGCCGTATTTTTTCTCGCTCTTTTTCGGGCTTTTAGGGTTTAACACCGATTGAAACAAAGCGTTCAGCTCATATGTGCCCAACACGCCCTTGCGGGTGCAGGATATTACCTGAATATCCTCGAGCGGATTTGCGTCGTACCGCTTCGGCAGACGTTCGGCAACGAATGCAACAAGAAGCGATTTTACCTCCTCGGTCGAGTTCTTTTCGACGAAGAAGAAATCGTTATCGCGTGAGTTGATTATCGGCATTTCGCCGCGGTTTATCGCGTGGGCGTTCACTACGATAAGGCTTTGCTCTGCCTGACGGAAGATTTTATCCAGCCTTACCACGTTGAATTTATGTGAATTAATTATATCGTTAAGACAGTTGCCCGGTCCAACGGGAGGAAGCTGATCGGGGTCGCCGATAAGTATAAGATAGCTTCCCGATTTAACCGCCTTCAGCAGTGCACACATAAGGTTTGTATCCACCATCGAGGTTTCGTCGATAATAATTACCTTTTGCGCAATCGGGTTTTCCTCGTCGCGTTGGAAATGGTGGTGTCCGTTATCCGAAATGCTCGCCTCGAGCATTCTGTGTATCGTTTTTGCCTCCTTGCCCGAGGATTCAAACATCCTCTTCGCTGCTCTGCCCGTAGGCGCAGCAAGCACGCAGGAGAATTTCAATATATTGCAAATATCAAGTATCGCCTTTATAACCGTCGTTTTACCGGTACCGGGGCCGCCGGTAATAACCGTCACGCCGCCGGTAAGCGCATACGAAATCGCTTCGCGCTGCTCGGGCGCATAGCTTATACCGTATTTTTCCTCCAGCACGGTTATCTGCTCGTCGAGTCCTTCGAGCACGAACGGAAATTTGAATTCCGACAGCGATTGCAGCTTTGCGGCAATATACACCTCTGCCGAATATAGCTCGGCAAGTGCATAAGCTTTTTGTTCGCCGATATCGAATTTTTTAATACGCTCTACAGTGCAAAGTCGTTCGGCTGCGGCGCGCGCCACCTCCTCCTTAACTCCAAGCACGCGTGCAGAAGCGGAAATCAGCTCGGCTTCGGGCAGATAGCAATGCCCGCCGTTTACCGAAGCAACATTAAGCGTATGCACCACGCCCGCGTCTGCTCTGTCGGGACTGTCGACCGCTATACCGACCGACATAGCAACTCTATCCGCCTTTTCAAACCCTATACCCTGAATATCGGCACAAAGCCGATACGGCGTGGCTTTAATAATATCTATCGCCGCCGAGCCATAGGCTTTAAATATCTTTACCGAAAGCGCGGGGCCGAAAAATTCGTTGCAAAACATCATCACGGTACGCATACCGAACTGCTCTACGTAGTTTTTGTGTATCTCGTCGGCGCGCTTTGGCGAAATCCCGCGGATATCGCACAGCCAGCGCGGATTGTTTTCGATAATATCGAGCGTATCCTCGCCGAAGCGTGCAACGATTCGGTCGGCGGTAACCGGTCCGACACCTTTTATCGCACCCGACGCAAGATATTTAAGTATAGCCGCAGAGGTAGTCGGAAGCTTTTTTTCGAAATAATCAACACGGAACTGACGCCCAAAGGTAGCATGCATCTGCCATTCGCCCTGAACGCGTATTGTTTCGCCCTCGCCGATATAGGGCATAATGCCAACCAACGTTATCGGCTCGCCGCCGCAGTTAATGGTGCAAACGGTGTATCCGTTTTCGCCGTTTGAATATATTATGTCTTCAACAACGCCGTCAAGATACAGCTCGCCCAAACCCTTTTACCTCTTTCGCTTTATTTTAAAACTTCTTTATATAAACCTTTCTGCTTTCGCCGTCGCAAATGCGTTTTATTATCTCCTCTTGCTCGGCATCGCTTCGGCAGATAATAAGCATATCGGGCTTGTTTTCGCTGTCCAACAAGGCTTCGTCAAAGCAAACGCAGATATATTCGGTACGCTTGGCACGATACGCGCGTATAAATTCTATACCCGCAAGCACAACGCCTATCGATGCCAGCACCGAAAGGAAAACACAGCAGAATATATACATAATTAATCACCTCTATTATATTATACGCGCAAGCATTTTGCAAGTGATTTTTTGTTAAATAAAAAACGCAGAGATTTAATCCCTGCGTTAAAAGAAAAGCTTGTTTTTATTCGCTCTTGCTTTTTAGCGATTCGTTTATAAGCGCGATCAAACGGTCGGAAATGATCGCCGCCGATTCGATATGCACCTTATCCTTGCCGACGAAAAGGGTTAGCGAATCCGAATTTTTGCGCAATCCCTTTATATCTGCAAAACGGTATTTCTTTTTTGTGCCGGTAAAGGTGACGTATTGAAAATACTCGTCGTTAAGTACGATTATTTTTTGGTTTACCCAGCACATAAGCGCAAACGCCGAAAGTATTGCGCACACCGCCATTGCTATAAGCCAGCCCCAATGAAGCAATATTGCAAAAGCAACCAACGCACCGACTGCGCACAACGCAAGAAATACGCCGAGCACCATAATCCACCGAGGCAAAAACATATCCGCCCTCGGCTCACCCTTCTTTTCGGGTATTCCTTTAAGTAATGCAAGTATCGCGTTAACTATACCTCTCATTTTTCGCTCCTTTTCTCTTAATCAATCTAAACCAAACTGTTTTTTTACTTCGCAAAGCTTATCGTAATGTGCGGGGTTGCGCAAATCGCAGAGATCGCGCTTGCCCATCTTAGTCCAATACGGCTCATTAGACTGCTTCTCGATGCATTCCAAAAGAATATCCAAGCGTACGTTCAGCAAAAAAGAAACTCCGTTGTTTCTGAACTCGTTATATAACGCACTTGCGTTTTCGAGCCTGCGATAAACCTTTCCACACTGATAATAAACAACGTTGTTTTCGATCCGCGAAATTGTGCCGCCGTACATTATGGGATAATCCTCGTTTTCGGCAATCGGCAGATTTCCGATAATTTCATATTCGCCGTAATAAAAACAGTTGTCGGCAACAAAGCTCGACGGCAAAGAACGCAAAGACTTTAGCTCGTCAACCCCAACGTCTGCTCTGTCGGTAACGATGTGATAAGCACTGCACACCAGCGGCTTCATCATAAGAACGTCCCAAAAAGGTTCTTTTCTCTTGCGCATTTTTTCGTAATCAAGCAAAATTCTTCCATATCCGTAAAGCCTACGCCCGATTTTATAACGAAAAACGTCGCCCTCCCGAAACTTAACGTGCCGTTTCTCTTGCCGCGCAAAGCGTGCAATATCCTCGTAATCGGCTTCGGTGGTTTCTGCACACCAATTTTCCACCCATCGAGCAAAGCTCGCCGTATCGCAAACATTGACATCCTCATAAGCGCAATTAAAATAATCACAATCGATGTTTTCGTTATAGAGAACTATGTGTTCCTTATAATAGCTAAGGCAGATTCCTTTGCCTTTCCGCTTTTCAACATTAGAAGACGATAAAAGCACAGGCTTGCCCTTTGCCGTTTTCGGAAGCAGATATTTCCTGTCGTCACTTACTTCGCCCGTCATTTCGCGCTCGCGATAGTAATCCTCGCCCGTCATAACGCACTTTACTATTGTGTTTCCGTCAAGATAAAGGTGCGTAACGTGTTTATCGTAAGGGCTCGGCTTGGCAACAATGCGTTCCCATTTTTCATCCACAGGCTCCAACGCAAAGCATTTTCTCTGCTCGTTTGTGAGCTCAAACATATTACAATCCTTTCTTAAACCATCGAATAGATATCGAAATACTCGGTCACAAGCGCATCAAAACAGCCCTTTTTTATTCGGCAGTAATTCCGCTTACTTCGGGCAGGCTGTTTTCCGAAGAGTCGCTCGTTTCAGAACCGATTCCTGCTCCGAAATAATCGTCAAGCAGCGCTTCGAAGGAATCGCGCGCAGCAAAACAGCCATAAAAAACCTTTACCCGTCCGTCCTCGTAATATTGTCCGATATAGCCCTGAAAACCGCCGCCGTCATTGCAGGAAATTATTGCAAATTCGCCGTTTTCATAAGTCACCTTAATGCAATTTCCGTTCGGCGAATCGTATGCAAAATATGTGTCAAGTATACTGCAACCCGAAAGCTGTTCGAAAAATTCGTCGTGTCTGTTTTTGTCCAAAACAGCCTTTAAAGTTTCTTTTGATATATCGTATTCTTTCAAATCATCCGTATGATCCGGCACCCAAGACAAAAAATGCTTTTGCTCGGGATTGTTATACTCAACCCATTCCACGCTGACTATCGCCTCGGCAGAAAAATAATCCGCTCCACTCGAATTCCCGGGATCGCAGGAAGCCAGAGTAAGACACGAAAACGCAAAAACAAACAAGCACAAAGCTATCGATATAATTCTTTTCATCGGCAAGTCTTCCTCTCATATGTCTGAATACATTATATCACAAAAAAGTAAAAGCGGCAACCCCTTATTCATCAGGCATAGTCAAGCGGTTACGTCAAACTATTTCGGTTTGTATAATTTCAAGCAGCTTATGGAAAGGATCTGTCTTTTCGCGGTCAAGATACGAACTGTCATACAACATCTTACCGTTATGTACAATCTCACCGCGATCTGTTATAAAGATATGTTTGACGTTATCGAGCTCAACTTCGACAATAATATTCCCGAAGCATTTTTCGTCATATTCAAACAGAACGAGTTTGGCATCGGCAGGAAGAACAGCTTTCAGCGCATTTAGCATTTCGTTTTTTCTTTTCTCTTTACTCGCGTTGGAAAACATAAACGTATCTCCTTTTATTAATAATCAAATCCCCTCTGCCGTCAATCTTAACCGATAAAAACGGCGCAACCAAATCGGCTGTTCTTCTATAGCGCCCTTTACCTTTATAAGAGCTCGCTTGCCGACTCTTCTGTCTAAAATCGCAAACATTCTGATTATGGGATTATTCGAGCGCAAGCTTTCTTGTATATCTTGGTTGCGGTATTTTTCGAGAGCGGCACAAAACTCTTCGTCGGTATACTCTGTACGGTCGGTTATAGGACATTTATCGAGCAAAGACCAAAACTCTGCCCAATACTCACCTATACCACTTGGATTCTTATTGCTCGTAAATCCGTTATCGATAAAATATGTGTTTACCGTTTCCCAAGAAAAGCGTTTTATTTGCTCTCCATCGATACAGACCTCGAAAATATGGCAACCGTCCATACCGACGTAAGCCGTGCATCCATACCTGATTCTGTCTTTTAACGATTCGGCGAGCATTTCTTGCTCTAGATATTTTCGCATTCCGCTCCAAGAGCCGAGCGCCTTTCCCATACAATCACCGTCCTCCTAATATAATCATATCACAAAAACGTAAAAGCGGCAACCCCTATCTTTCAAATTCGCGAAAGCGCAATACAGCCTGCGGCTGATGAGATACAAGGGCGGAAAACCGCCCTTGGTGAGATACTCGCTTTTTTGCGAGATATACTCGTAAAAAGCGGATGATATACCAATCCTGCGGATTGGATAAAAAACAAGACAGTCTTTGGACTGTCTTGTTTTTGGCGTAGAAGGTTCGTTGCCACCTATGTACACAACGTTTTATTCCGAACGAAACAAAAGTTGTTTTAATTTTTTGCTGTAAATAAAAGGTAATATAAATCACTAGACAACTATTGGTAACATCACGCCTGCGACATTCCATTTGGACCATACCAATAAATTGTATGCGGCGTGAAAGGTTATAGCAATTGTCAATAATCCAAACGTTCCTGCAAAAAACAGCCTTTTTTCTTTTCGCACATATAAAATGCCGCAACCGACCAGATAGGTGCATAAACCGTGAACAAGGCTGCAAGAAATTCCGCGAATCAATGCCCACAGCAAATTGATTTGTTGAAAAGAATTGATTAAATAGTAGGTGTTTTCCAAAATCGCAAAACCGATTCCCAATGACATAGCGAGAGGTAACACGACTTTTTTATCATCGCTAAACAGAAAAGCATAAGCCAACACAGGCAACGCCTTCATACATTCTTCGGTTACGGGTGCTATTCTCAACGATACGTCATAAACAGGCAACTGAAGCAACAAACTCAACACGCTGTTGATTTCCGCAGAGCTTACCGCCATAAAAGCACCGACAAGCATAAACAAAATCATCGAACGTGATTGCCCCTTTATAATCGGGAGCATCAACGCCATAGGAACTGCAAAACAAATGAAAATTATATAGACCATCGCTTGCACCCCCAATAAGCTGTTATCACAGTGGCAGCCGATAACACCGAATGGAACAAAATCGGCAAGGTCGTGTGTTCGCGGGTGAGCATAGACACCAACATAATAGGCTGCATCAAACAAAACAGCAAGACAACAACCTGATAAACACGCAGATCATCGGCGTATTCACCGGCTTTTGACGGAATAAGCAGCCCCAAAAATGCGTAATATGCAGTCAGCGATACGGGAATTAATAATAATTGCGAAAGAACGCTATGCCCGTTTGTTGTATTCCATACACCCCAAGCAATGATAACCAAAGTAGGTATCATTGCCGGCACTTTTGCGCGTGTTTTTATTCCCTTAAAAGCCTCTTTTGGCTCGGCAAAAAAGCCGCTAAGCAAAAACAAAAACGTGCCTGCATAGGTTAAATACCCTGCGTGAAAGGCGGGAACAGGTATTAAAATCGCATAAAGGACCCGATAAATCACCGCCAACAAATACGAGCCTGCAGAAAATACAATGATTTTATAAAACAACGTAGTTTGTTGCTTTAAAACGGTCATCACCCCAAATACAACCGCACAAAAAGCAACAATTAAAGCAAAAACGTTCACTGTTTTTTCTTGCGGCGAATACGCTGAACCAACAAAGTGCCGCCTATTCCCAATGCAATTCCGATTAACAACGTTGTAAATAAAAGTCCGCCGTTTTCTTTTAACATGGTGATCATCGGAGGTTGCATACCGGGTTTAATAATTTGGTCACTGGGCGGAAAACTATTACCGGACGTAATCTCTGCAAATGCAGTTAAAGATAATGTAGTGAGCGTTGCTATACAAAGTAAAATTGTCAAAAAAACTTTTTGGCTTTTTTTCATATATACACCTCATTTCTTATGTTTACCTTCATAATAGCACAAAGCAAATCAAAAGTAAATACAAACATAAAAATAGCTATCGACGATCGTCGTATGATTTTGCCTTTGATACGTGATTTGATTTTGCGGTGCCCGTATTTTTGTTCGCCTGCGCTTATTAGCTTCGGTGCAAAAATCCGACCGCTGCAACTCAAACGGCTCGCTGTATCCGCCCCCGACGGTGCTCGTTGGCTTCCCCCGTCGCGCGCTCGATTTCAAATCCTTACTGCAACAAAACAAAAAAGCCGTACTTCGTACGACTTCTTTGTTTTGAAGACCAACCCTAATTTTGATACAAAGGCACACCCTTCTGAAGTTAGGGGGTGCAAAGTCAATTTAGGGGGGGTGCATATTTGAGTCAGGGGGTGCAAACGCTTGCGATTAATTAAGATATTTACCGAAAAACTCCTTTGTTTCGGGAACACATATAACCTTAAACATATATTTACCGCCATTGCCTCTAAAAACAATGTAAGTACAGCCAGCATTACTGTATCGGTAGCCGCGCACTCGAATTGAACAACCAATCAGAATTTCTGCAGTTTCAATTTCGCACATTGAAAACGTTTTTTCTTTTTTGACACCGAAATAGTAATCTGTAACAGAAACCACATCGTCAACGATTTCAACAAAAGCTTTTTCCATGTCCTTTTGTGATATTGCAATTAGTATTGCAAGCACCAATACAGGAGTAAGTATCACAACGGCAGGCATAACGCTTTCTATATACAAGGAACATACGATGGCCATAAAAAGAAAGAATGAAATTATCAAACCAAAACCGATCGCAAGCATAATCTTAAGAGATTTCTTAATTTCGATTTTTGGTGTTCTATTGTGGGTGTTAAACCTCATAATATCACCTCTTTATCTATAAATATAGCATATTTTCTTCTGTAATTCAACAATTACACTTATAAATCAACGATTATGGTTGTAATTTAACGATAACCTGTATTTTAACGATTTGAAACGGAAGAAAATGAAACAGTAAGGTGTTTTACCTCTCCAAATGTACTCAAATTGCGGATTTAGGTATAAAATAACCTTCATTCCGTTGTATCAGAATGATGGTTATTCTTTGGCGGAGAAGGAGGGATTTTTTGCGAACTCCGTCGCTTGCCGTGCGATTCCATCGCACTCTCGCTTCCTCCGTTTCGCAAACCCGTGGTGGCAAAAACGTGTCCCCGACACCTTTTTGCTCACCCTTCAAATCCCTTCAGAACAAAACAAAAAAGCCGTACTTCGTACGACTTCTTTGTTTTGGAAAGGTAGAATAAAATAAATGTCTATATATAAGCTTTTGAATTTAATGCTTTGCGGAGCAAAGCTACCTTTTCTCTTCACTTTTCTCTCTTATCTTTTCTCTGGAAACGACAATTTGTGAGAAAAGAGAAGAGCGAAAAGAGAATAGTGAAAAGAACAAAAAGAAACGACAATCTTCTGTCGAAAATTGTCGTTTCTTGTTGGCGGAGAAGGAGGGATTTGAACCCTCGCGCCAGTTGCCCGACCTACACCCTTAGCAGGGGCGCCTCTTCACCACTTGAGTACTTCTCCAAGGTGAAAATGTTAATTAATATTCTCTTTTCGGGGCGGTTGGTCTCCCTTCCGCCCTTTTAGAGTTTGGCGGAGAGAGTGGGATTCGAACCCACGTGGGCTTGCACCCAAACGGTTTTCAAGACCGCCTCGTTATGACCGCTTCGATATCTCTCCATATACAAAAGCTGTAATTCTTTTTGTTATACTGCCTTTGCCGCGAGGCTCCGCCCCGTTATGTCCGGCTTGCGGTGCCCGAAAAAATCTTTGCGTTTATAACACTCGATTTTTTCGACCGCTGCGCGAACTCACCCTCGCTGTTTCACCCACCGGGTGCGCTCGGTTTCGTTCCCGCTTCGATATCTCTCCATATAAAATATGTCTATTCCGAATTAGTCAGCCAAATTAGAATATCACAAAAGAGCTTGAATGTCAATAGAAAATAAAAAAAATAATTATTCCCGCGGTTTTTAACCGCACAGCGAAAAATAACACTTGACAAACCATATACCCATAAATATAATGTAAGGTTAAAAAACTCATTTACAGGAGGTTACTATGGACTACACCCTTTTAAACGAAGAGCGAGCAAAGCAGGTACGCGAAAGGTTCGAATCGACATTTATCGAAACGCCCGAAGAATATATGGCAAGCGCACTCAAATGGCGCGAGGAATATTATTCGAAAAACCCAAACGCACACGTATATCCGCTTCCAAAGTTCGACAAGGTTGTATACTGGTCTAAAATCAAGTGCTACAAGGAAATAGACTTTGCGGAAGCGATTTCTTTTCTTTCGAGTATTAACAACCCAGTCTACTTTATGAGCGACGTTGAATTAGAAGGATACGTCGGAATGCATTTATTGAAGGACGACAGAGCCTCAATCGGCTTCGTTGCCGTTCACGATGATCCAAAATCCTTCGCAGAACACATCTACAACGAATGGAAGTGTTACATGACCTACGATTACGAAAACGAAGAAGAGTGGTTCGATCCGCTTCTTCCGGACGACCTTTACGTTTTCGACGAAAGCTTTTCTTGGATGCTTGTGTTCACACACCACAACGTAGATGATTTCGCCCCCGACCGCGTAGAAAACAGCTACAATCGTTTGTGCTTTTTACTTCGAGCATGAGCAACGACAAAAAAGACGGTGCTCTGTGCCGTCTTTTTGTTTACAATTTTATCCAAAAACGCTTGATTTTTCGCCCGTCAACCGTAATTTCGGAATCAAACACTCCGCCGTTTGCGGTTATCGTTCTTTCGCTTGCAATATTTTCGGAGCCGCAGGTAACAAGCACACTACCCATACCACGCGCGCGGCATACCGAAAGCAGTTGCCGAAGCATTTCCTTTGCGTATCCCCTTCTACGCTCCGACGGGCGCACCGAAAAGCCGATATGTCCGCCCCAACTGCTCAAAATCGGGGTATCTATCCTATGTCGAAGCTCGATAACCCCGACAACACGCCCTTTACATACAGCAAGAAAGCTGCTTGAAGGCACAAGCCCGTTTGGACAGGTTGATTCGCCCTTTAACAGCTCGAGCTCGTCAAGCCAATCCGCCGCACAGTTGCAATGCTTCAAGCCGCCGCAACCCGCAAAATCGCTCTCTGCTTCAAGCATTTCCGCCCTAAACCCGTCAATCTGCTCGGCATATTCAGCCGTCGGCGACATCAATCTTAGCTCGCTCATCAAAACACAACCTCGTATTTATTGAAGTACTTTAAACACTCTATATCGAATCGTTGTAGAACTGACAAACTGTCATTTTACAGAATAAAATTGTGTTAAATCTTGCAGATATCGTTTTTTCTGAACATATTTTATGTTTCGTGCGATTTTTATTGTAAAAGCAAAACCTATCCCTTTAATCCTATTTTTTATCCAAAATCTTCTTGGATGTTCAAAGAAAGATTTCCATCTATTCAAACTATGCTCATCCACCCATATAGAATCATCTTCATACAAATAATTAAATTTCTGTGCGGTAACTGTGCCAATAATCTCTTTTATACTAATTCCATATTCACAAGCAACTTGAATATATTCGCTCAACATGGTTTTCTTCATACTGTCGCACCCGCGATATGCTCTTATGCAATTGGGTGTTATGTCTAATCCGGCAAGTTTTTCTTTCGCCCATCCCCATGCTCTTATACTGCCATATATATATTTTTCTGTGGGGTGCTTCGTATGCGATGAAGATGAAGAATTAC
>JAFTTN010000031.1 GCA_017466805.1 Clostridia bacterium | reverse complement strand
TATATTTTATACCTTGGAACGCCGAGCATTTTGATAAGCCGCAGGCGCGCACAAACGCTATGCGAATGTAAGGCGTTCACGAAACCCCGCCGCAGCGGTTGCCGACCAAAATGCAGAGCATTTTGTGTCGAAAGCGTAAGCGAAAAATTCTCATAAAAATCGGACATCGCATTTTCGATTTTTATACCTTAGAGCTTCGCAATCTCGGACAAGATACGAAGTATCGCGCACGAGATTGGCGCGAGCGAACGAAGCTCACAAAAACCGACAAAAAACCGTGTGTTTTTTGTCGAGAGCGAAGCGAAGCGTATAGATGGCGGCACAAAACGTAAACTTTGTGGCATGCGGTCAAGTAGGTTTTCCCCACGGACTACTTCTTGTCGCCAATGAAGCGGTTCCCCTTTAAAGCCCGAGTCGGAGCATCACTGCGTCCGCGACTTGATTACCTATAAGTCCACACTGCAATCCGTTTTGTGCCTGTAACAAGAAAAATATCAGCCTAGGAGTTTTCCTCAATACCCCTTCTTATCTGCCTAATCCTCTTTTGCAGATATGATTTCAACAGGAGTAAGCCTCGTCTTCGGTAGCTAATCTCCGACAGGCATGACCTGTATCCGCCAATATCCACGCAAGGCAGGCTACGTCTATCCACAGCGTCAATTAAGCACCGCGTGATAGGTTTAATCTTTAATCTGTAGATGACTCGCTATTCCGAGGGATTACCCCATCGGCGTGCGGACACCCACAGAAGAAAGCCTCCAAAGGTAAGTGGGTCGATTGCCGTATGCCATTACAGCCCGCCCACAAACCTATTCTCCCAGCACCCACCCTCAACTGGGCGTAGACAGCAAGCACAAGGAGCTTCATCGATTTGCCTTTACGCGTATTTTTAGGCACGCTTTCAGCAGCGAAGGAATAACTAGGATACTGCGCCATCGATTGATATTATATCATATATTATACAAAATTACAAGTCATTTCTTTCGAATTAATATATAATCGCAGAATTCGGAAAGCTCGGTTTTTGATACATTATCGCCAAATTCAGCCAATTTCGACTTTGCGCAGGCAATACATTCGCCTGCATATTTATACGCGCGCTCTTCTCCCAAAAGCGAAACGAAGGTGCTTTTTTCGCTTTCCATATCCTTGCCGATGCTCTTACCCAATTCCTCGGGGGTAGAGCTTATATCCAGCAAATCGTCGGTTATCTGGAACGCACGTCCGGTTAATAATCCAAAATCGATCGCCGCCTGCTTTTGCGCTTCGCTTGCGTTTGCCGCAATACAGCCGAGCGCACAAGCGCAAGAAAACAATGCGCCGGTTTTTAAATCGACAAGCCGCGTAAGCTCGTTTATATCAAGCCCCTTGCCCTCGCCGTCTATATCTATCTGCTGTCCGCCGCACATTCCGAGCCTGCCCGCCTTTTGCGAAAGCAATATCATCGCTTCTGCATTCTGTGCGCTTTCGCAATAGGGGTTAAGCCCCGCAACCGCAAAAGCATCGAGCGCAAGGCTGTCGCCCGCAAGTATCGCCGTGGCTTCGCCGAACGCAATATGGTTCGAAGGCCTTCCGCGGCGCATATCGTCGTTATCCATTGCGGGTAAATCGTCGTGGATCAGCGAAAAAGCGTGTATCATTTCTATCGCACAGCCGTAATCAAGCGCACGTATTCCTTCTTCGCCGCAAAGCTCGCAAAAGGCGCGCGCAAGATAAGCGCGCAGTCTTTTTCCGCCGTTAAGCGCGGAATAGCGCACCGATTCGTTAAGCCTTTCGGCACCGCCGTTTGCGGAAAGAAGGGTTAAAAGCCTTGCTTCGATATCCGAAGCGGTTTTCGAAAGTGTATCGAAAAAGCTCATTATTCGTCAAACTCCTCTTCGGTAAGCACGCCGTCCTTCATTTGCAAAAGCTTTACCTTTTCTTCTGCCTTATCGAGCCTTTCGGTGCAAAGCTTAACAAGGCTCGTGCCCTCGTCGAAAAGCTTTATAAGGTCCTCGAGCGGAACGTTGCCGCCCTCTAATGCTTTAACAATCTGCTCGAGCCTTGCCAACGCCTGCTCGAAGGTCATTTCGCTGTTCATTTTTTATCTTCCTTTCAAAATTAACGCTTGGTGTTTTTGGATACCGCCGCCTTTAACGCTTTTAGCTCGCTTGCGGTAAGCTCGCGGTATTCGCCCGGCTTCATATCGCCGATACGCAACGGACCGAGCGATATTCTTTTAAGCTTGGTGATATAAACCCCGACGGTTTCGCAAATGCGGCGGATTTCGCGGTTCTTGCCCTCGGAAAGCGTGAACTTAACCACGCTCGATTGCTCGTTGCGGCTTACAAGCTCGACACCGACGGGAGTTATTTTTTCGCCGTCAAGCATTTTTACGGCGCGCAGTCTGTCGAGCTCCTCGTTTTCTACCTTGCCCTTAAGCGTAACCGCATAAACCTTTTTTATCTCGCCCGAGGGGTGCGCGATTGCGTTTGCAAGCTCGCCGTCGTTGGTCATAAGCAAAAGCCCCTCGCTGTTTAAATCCAGCCTGCCGACAGGGTACACGCGGATTCCGATATCGACAATGTCGGCAACGCTTTTTCTGCCCTTTTCGTCGTTCATCGTGGTAACAACACCCTTCGGCTTGTTCAACATTATGTAAACTTTTCTTTGACTCGGCGGGGTAAGGCTTTTGCCCTTGTAGGTGACAGCGTCGTTTTCGGGGTCGATACGCATTCCCAGGCTTGCGGTTATGCCGTTAACGGCAAAATTACCTGCTTCTATCTCTTTTTCTGCCGCCCTGCGCGACATAAGTCCGCATTCGGCAACGTATTTTTGCAGCTTTACACTTTCCATAAATACCTATTTTCCGAAAAGCATATCGAAAATGCTTTTCTTTTTTTCTATAACCGTTTCGGTTGATTCTAAATAAATTACGTAAACTTCCTTGCCGTCGGCGTATATATGTGCCTTGCCTACGATATCGCCGCGGCAAATCGGCGCGTTTAACGAATCGGGCAGCGATAATTCGGTTTTAATCCGCGCGCCCTTCGGCAAGGTCAAATTGCAAAGCAGCGGGTTTTTTGCTTTTACGAATCCCACCTCTGCGTTGCTTATCGGTATATCAACGCATATCTCGCCCGCGGCGCAGATATTCACACTTTCGTAGCTTTCAAAAGCAAAATCAAGCAACGAACGGTGTGTGGCGGTGGGGAACGGGTCCTGAAGCGTTACGCAAACGATATTCCTGCCTTCGCTTTCCGCGGCGCTGACAAGACATTTTCCGTCGAGCTTGGTGTAGCCGGTTTTAACTCCGATTGCGCTCTTGTACGAAAACAGCAGCTTGTTGTGGTTGGTAAGCCGTCTGCCGTTTTCCTGCCCGTCGTAGCGCACGCCAAAGCTTTTCGTGCCGACTATTTCGCAAAAAAGCGGATATTTCATCGCTTCGGCGGCAATAATCGCAAGCTCGCGCGCGGTGGTATAGTGGTTTTCGTCGCTTAACCCGTGGGGGTTGGCAAAGCGGGTGCTTTTTAGTTCAAGCTCGCTTGCGCGCTCGTTCATTAATTCGACAAACCCTTTACTGCTTCCGCCGACTATTATCGCTATTGCCTCCGCCGCATCGTTGCCGCTTTCGAGCATTAAGCAATACAAAAGCTCGCGCAGGGTAAGCCTTTCACCCTCTTTTAAATATACCGAGCTGCCCTCTATTCCGACAGCTTCCTTCGGGATAGCGTATTCGCAATCGATATTTCCGTTTTCGATAGCAACAAGCGCGGTCATAATCTTTGTCGTGCTTGCCATACCGCGCTTTTCGTCGGCGTTTTTCAAATAAAGAATATTGCCGCTTTCGCTGTCGATTACCGCGGCACAGCGCGCCGCGTTTATCGGAAACTGCATAGAAATATCGGATAAAATATATTGCTCGCCCGCCGATAAAGCCGTTTGCGCACCGCCTGCGCTGAAAAGCGGGCAGAAGAAAAGCATAACGAGCGCAAGAAGCAGGGAAAAAGCGATTATTTTAATATTCATACCGCACCTCGTGTATATACTGCAATATGAATATATTAATACGAATTCTATTTTATAATATAAAATTTATATTGTCAACACAAAAAGTTAACGAATATCCGTCATCTTGCTTATTGACAAACGAGAGTTATTATTTTATACTTTAGTTACTATAAAAAATATAAAGAGGCAATATATGAGCGTACTTGTGACCGGAGGTACGGGCTATATCGGCTCGCATACCTGCGTTGACTTTATCGAAAAGGGCAAGGAAGTGGTTATTCTCGATAACCTTTCCAACTCCAAGGCGGAGGTTGTCGATTATATCGAGCAAATAACCGGCAAGCGTCCCAAGTTTTATAATATCGATCTGCTTGACCGCGAAGGCGTTAAGCGCGTATTCGATGAAAACGATATCGATACGGTTATTCATTTTGCGGGCTTAAAGGCTGTCGGCGAATCGGTTGCAAAGCCTATCGAATATTACCACAACAATATTACCGGCACGCTGAATTTAATTTTCGAAATGCGTGACCACAACTGCTTTAAAATTGTTTTTTCCTCCAGCGCAACGGTTTACGGCAAGCCGGAAAGCGTTCCGATAAAAGAGGATTTCCCGCTTTCCACCACCAACCCCTACGGTACCACAAAGCTTTATATCGAACGCATTCTGCAAGACCTTTGTGTTTCGGATAATCGTTTTTCTGTGGTGCTTTTGCGCTATTTCAACCCCATCGGCGCGCACGAAAGCGGACTTATCGGAGATAACCCCAACGGTATCCCCAACAATTTAATGCCCTACGTTACCCGCGTTGCAAAGGGTAAGCTGCCCCATTTGAACGTTTTCGGCAACGATTACGAAACGCGTGACGGCACGGGTGTGCGCGATTATATCCACGTGCTCGATTTGGCGGCGGGTCACTATGCCGCGCTGAAGGCGCTCGAAAACAGCGGTGCATCGGTATACAACCTCGGTACCGGCAACGGCTGCTCGGTGCTCGAAATTATCGATGCGTTCGAACGCGTAAACGGTATTAAAATTCCTTACCAAATAACCGAACGCCGCCCCGGTGATATTGCCGAATGCTATGCCGATGCAAGCAAGGCAGAACGCGAGCTTGGCTGGAGGGCAACGAGAACGCTTGACGAAATGTGCGCTTCCGCTTGGAAGTTCGAATCAAACGCAAAATAATGGAGAGATAAATTTGTTTCGCAGATTCTTTTACGGCCGTTACGGCAATGACCACTTAAATATAGCGATTATGGTTGCCGCACTGCTTTGCGGTGTGCTTACCTTTTTTTGCTACGGCTTGCTCGATTTGGTGCTTTCTACCGTTCAGCTTGCATTGCTTGCAATATGGTTTATCCGCGCCTTTTCGCGCAATCACTATAACCGCAGTATCGAAAACCAAAAATTTCTTCGCGCTTTCAATAGGTTCAAGGAAAACAACAAATCGCTTTTCGCATTCTTTTCGCGTCTTGCCGACAGAAAGCATAAATATTTCAAATGCCCAAAATGTCAATCGCGCCTGCGCGTGCCCCGCGGCAGAGGAAATATTACCGTAACCTGCCCGAGATGTCGGCACCAATTCGATAAAAAATCATAAAAATCAAAAAAGTTGAGTTTTTGCTCAACTTTTTTTGAAAATAATGTGACAAAACGCAAAAGAAATTCGTCTATATGGTTGAAAAGATTAATTTCGGAGGTAAACCATATGAAAAAGCTTTCAGCGATATTTCTTATAATTGCGTTTTTGCTTGCTTTTACCGCTTGCGGCAACGAAGGAAGCACGGCTGACGAAAGCGTATTTTCGAACGCCGAAAGCTCGAATTCCGAGCAAAGCAAAACCGAAAGCATTCCTGCCGTAAGCGAGCCCGAAAGCGCTTCGCCGCAGGAATCTCTCCCCGAGGAATCTCTTCCCGAAGAATCTCTCCCCGAAGAATCTCTCCCCGAGGAGTCCGAGCCCGAAGAATCTCTCCCCGAGGAATCTCTCCCCGAGGAATCTCTCCCCGAGGAATCTCTCCCCGAGGAATCTCTCCCCGAGGAATCTCTCCCCGAGGAATCTGTACCCGAGGAATCCGATGACGAGTATGAGTGGAGCTACTCCAAGGGTTTTGTTCCGTTCAGTGCCGCAAAGGGCTACAAGATCGTTTATACAAAGGTTAAGCCTATTAATGCATTAAGCTGTTTCACTGACGGTTGGGTAACCGCGGTTTACGACGGTAGAATTACAAGATTTTTTAACTCAAGATCCGGCGAATTCTATTGCTCTGAACTTGGAGAATTTGCGCTTGATCCCGGCGGAAGCGCTTTTTGCCCGAAGCCTAAAAATCAAGAAATAAATGATTGGAACGTTCCGATGATTTACTTCGAAATGGACTATGCTAACAATAAATTATTGAACGTTGATTATGATTTTTACCTCGAAACCGGATATGGCAGCGTATATAACCTATATGACGGCGATACCGGAATAATATATTACGTAGATGCAGATGATGACGGCGCAAGTTATCATTTCGGCGGTGAGGGCTTGTTTACTTGTACTCTTTGGGAGGATCTGAGCACAAAGAAGGTATACGATTTCTTTGAAACAGATGCTTATCAAATATTCAAGGAAGAATTGCCAAGCAAAAAATTCGGGCTTGTTACAAACGAAAGCATCGTAATTCCCTTTGAATACGATTATATCAGCAATATAAAACGCAGCACTTTTGAGGTCGGTGTCGTTATGGCTGTAAAGGACGGAAAAACCTATTATTTCGCATCCGACGGCACGAACCTTACACCCGAAGGCTTCGATTGCGGCACCGAGCCGGTCGATAATCGCGCTTGGGTATTCAAGGACGGATACGGCTGGATAATCGAATTTTACTAATCGCTTCGCTCTCGATAAAAAACACATCAAAACTTAATTTTGAGGTATAAGCAATGAAAAAATTATTAACGCTGATAACGGTTTTTGCGCTTTTGCTTTTAACGCTTGCCGCCTGCACGAACGGCAATGAAGAAAGCTCCCTGCCCGAAGTCGAAAGCTCGGTATTAGAGCAATCGAACGCCGAAAGCAAGCCGTGGTACGATACTTCGGTGCCCGAGGGATATTCGAGTCAACCGCCCGAGCAATCACTGCCCGAAGCTTCGCAAGATATTGACGAAAGCTCGCAGGTTGTCGACGAAAGCTCGCAGCCCGAGCAGAATAACGAAAACGAGCTCGGAGAGGGTATAATAGCAATACCCGATAAAAGTGCAAGCGGATACCGTATTGCCTTTACCAAGGAAAACCCGATAAACGCTGTCGATTGCAACACAAACGTAGGTATCGCCGTCACTGCGATATACGATGGCTCTGTAACCCGCTTCTTCGGCGCGGTCAAGGGAGAATTCTATTGCGCCAAGCCGGGCAAATACCTATACGCCTGCTGTGATGGCTTTTGTGCCGGCGATAAAGAAAAAATAGGCGGCGAAAGCTATCTTGAATTCAAGTTCGATAAAGACACCGGCGCGTTCGTTTCGGCAGAGGAAGTACCCCACGGTCACGGCAGCTACGGTAGTTACACGGTATATCAGCCGTCTGTACAAAAGGTATACGGATATCAATACGGTGAATCCGAAATGCTTTATCTGTACGAGCCCGGGGGCACGGTTATCTGCCGCGAGCTTAAAAGTGATTACGATTTGGAAACGAATTGGAAAAACGGAACGATGAATTTCCCCGAGGAATCGCTCGGCAAATACGGCTTGATATACGACGGAAAGGTCGTTGTCCCCTTTGAATACGATTATATGGCGGTTTACCGCAGTATGTCCGACCTTACCTACGGCAACGGTGTCGGCGTGGTGCTTGCCGTAAAGGACGGTCGCAGCTATTACTTCTCCAACAACGGAACCAACCTCACACCCGACGGCTTCGATTGCGGCTCGCAGCCCTTTGCCGATCGCGCTTGGGTTTTCGAGGACGGCTACGGCTGGATAATCGAATTTAATTAAACGCTTCGCTCTCGACAAGAGGTGTATTTTTCGAGGCACATATCCCCGAAAAATACTTGAAATAATCATAAAAACGCTCGCAATTTGGCGAGCGTTTTGTTTTACTGAAAGCTTTCTTTTTACACTATTAAAATATTATGGTTTTTAAAAATTTTTGAAAAGAGCACGAGAGAAACTTTTTATAAAAAGTTTCTCTCGTAAATCGTTTCCTAAAAAAGCAATCAAACGGTCTTCCCAAAAAGCAGACATCCGCTTTCGCGCCAATATTCTATTTTTTCGCGTATGCGTTCTTCGGTCACGCCGTATTTTTCGGCAAGACAGCAAACGCAAAGAAAATTTTCGGTCATACCGCGGTTAATAAGCTTTTTGCTTGCGCCGATATCGTCGGAAGCAAGCGGCTTGCCGCATTTAACGCATTTATTTTGCATCGACTACTTTGCAACGGTACATCTTGCAGGTGTGGGGCTGAATGTATTCGGTGCGGAAAACGTCCTTGTATACGCCGAGCGTTTCGTGGTTGATAATATCGCGCACCTCGAGCGCCTTGCCGGAAGAGCGGTTTATACCGAGCGTGTCGAACGAGAAGAAGGGGTCTGCGCCGTTGTCGGAAAGGTTGAATACGCCAACCGCAATGTCGCCGCCTTCTAAAAATCTTGCCCAAACCTTAACGTCCTGCGCCCACCAATGATTGCCGCAGTTAAAGGGCTGGCGGTAAGCGGCGTCTTGGTTGATTGCAATAACCTCTTCGTTAAGAAGAATATTCTTCGTCGCCTCGTCCATATCGCGAATATCGCAGCCGATCATCAAAGGCGAGCCGAGGAACGCCCAAGCGGCAAAGTGGGTTTGGTATTCCTCGTCGGTGCAGCCCGCAACCGCAACGTTGCCCTTGCCGCGCATACCGACTATAAGCATATCCATATCGTTAAAGCAGCCTTGACCGTTGGTTGTCATATATTCGTCCTGCTTAAGCAAAAGCTCTTTAATCGATTGCCAGCTATCGTTTATATCGCCGGTCGAGCGCCAAAGATGTGCGCCGGTTTGCTTTATCCATTCGTTAGTTTGGTCTACGCCCCAAGAGCAAGCCGAGAAGCAGATATCTCTGCCGCAGTTGGCAAGCGCCAAGCCCATACGCTTGTAAAGCAAATGGCCCTGCTGGTACATCGGCTTAAAGCAGTAATCGTATTTAAGATAGTCTACGCCCCAGGAAGCAAAGGTTTCGGCATCGATAAATTCGTATTCGAACGAGGAGGGGTAGCCCGCACAGGTGAGGTTGCCCGCGCAGGAATACATACCGAACTTTAAGCCCTTCGAGTGAACGTAATCGGCAACGTATTTCATACCGTTGGGGAATTTGTTTTTGTCGGGAACGAGGCGATTGTTTTCATCGCGCTTCATTTCTGCCCAGCAGTCGTCTATAACAAGATATTCGTAGCCTGCCTCGAGCAAGCCGTTTGCCACCATTGCGTCTGCCGTTTCCATAATCAGCTTTTCATCGATATTTCTGCCGAAGGTGTTCCAGGAATTCCAGCCCATAGGCGGTTTGCGTACTACCATTTTTAAAACCTCTCTGTATTATAAAATTTCGTTCTGTGCCGATAGTATTTTAGCATAATAACAAACCGCATTCAAGTGTTTTTTAATAAAAAAATACTGTTGCATAAAAAATCACTCTATGTTAAAATAGATAAGAAAGAACGAATCTGATATTTAACGAGGAAATAAAAATGAAAAAATTTATTGCGGCACTGCTTTTGCCGATAATGCTTTTGCTTTTAATATCCTGCTCGGACGGCGACGAAAATTCTGTCGATATCGGGAATTTCACCTCGCGCACGGCGGCTTTTTACGGAAATATGGATAAAAGCTGCTTCTATTTTAAAATGAGCTTTACCGCATACGGCGAAACCTACGATTTTACCCAAGCGACCGACGGCTATTCGGTTGCCACTATCGAGGACCACGAAAACGATTCCTACGATAAATACCACGTTTTCACCGGTAACGCCGTGCATAAGCTGAATTTCGGCAATAAAACCTACGATACGGTTATTACCCAAGAGGGACAGGGATTTCTCTTCGGCGGCTACGAATATACTATGTTTGCAAGCCCGACGCAAATCAGCGTCGAGCAGTTCGAGGGAAAATCCTATTACTGCGAAACCTTTTCGACGGTAGACCAAGCCGGCGGTACGGTTACCGGCAAAAACCGCTATTTCTACGACGGAACGACGCTTAAAGCGATAGAAATTATCGACGGCAAGCAAACCGTTATGGTAATGCGCTTTATCGAATATAAAAACGAAATACCGCAAACCGTTTACCTAAAAGCGCCTGCGGGATTCAAAGCGAATACGCTTGAATACGAGCATTCGGGCGGTATAAACGTAAGCGAGGTTTGGGGGGATTTGCTGCCGTGACGAACAAAAAAACAAACCTGATTTCGCTGCTTCTTGCCGTTTTTGCGCTTGGCTTTGCGGTTTACGGCTATTTCGCGCTTCCGCAAAAAATATTTATACAGCTTTTTTCTGCGTCGCATAGCCCCGAAACCGAAACGGTTTGGTTTTTGGTAATCGGTGCTTTGTCGGGCGCGGCGTGCTCGGCAATGGCGGTGTTTACCGAAAAAGCAAAAAAATGGATAGCACTCGAAACGGTACTCACCCTGCTTTTCGTCGGCGGTATCGTTTATAATCTTGCAGTTTTATAAAAATCGGAGGATTGGGTTATGGTTTACCGACAAGAACACCCGAAGCCGCAGTTTATGCGCGAAAATTGGGTGAATTTAAACGGAATATGGGATTTTGAATTCGATTTTTCGAAAAGCGGGCTCGAGCGCGGAATAGAAAAGGACGATTATATTTTTAACGAAACCATAAACGTTCCGTTTTGCCCCGAAAGCGCGCTTTCGGGTATAGGTTATACCGATTTTATTCCGGCCTGCATATATCGCAGACGCTTTGAAATCGAAGAAAAGCAGTTAAGCGAACGTATCGTTTTGCATTTCGGCGCGGTCGACTACAAGGCAACCGTTTTTGTAAACGGCAATCGCGTCGGAAGTCACAGCGGGGGATATTCCTCGTTTTGCTTCGATATAACCGCATACTGCAAAAACGGTCAAAATACGCTTACCGTTTATTGCGAGGACGACACCCGAAGCAAAAAAATCCCCTCCGGCAAGCAGAGCGAGGCACTTCGCTCGTCGGGCTGCTTTTATACTCGCACAACGGGTATTTGGCAAACCGTTTGGCTTGAATTCACCCCGAAAAGCTATATAAAGGATTTTAAGCTTTACCCCGATATAAATGCGAAAACGATTACTGTTCACGCAAATCTTGTCGGCTGCGGAAGCTTTTGCGCCGTTGCCGAGTATGATGGCAGAGAAGTCGGCGGCGCGGCATTGGATACCCGCGGCGGCAGTGCCGTTTTAACCGTTCCGCTCGACGAGCTTCATTTGTGGGAAATCGGAAACGGCAGGCTGTATACGCTTAAGCTTGCATTCGGCTCCGACAGAGTAAACAGCTATTTCGGTATGCGCGAAATACATTTCGAGGATAAAAAATTCATTCTTAACGGCAAAAGCGTTTTCCAAAGGCTTGTGCTCGACCAAGGCTTTTACCCCCAAGGAATTTACACCGCGCCGAGCGACAAAGAGCTTTTGGGCGATATACAGCGCTCGATGGCGATGGGGTTCAACGGAGCGCGCCTGCACGAAAAGGTGTTCGAGGAGCGTTTTCTTTACCATTGCGACCGAATGGGCTATATCGTTTGGGGGGAATATGCAAGCTGGGGCGTGGATATTTCCTATCCCGAAGCGATAAACTATGTTCTTCCCGAATGGTTAGAAATACTCGGGCGCGATTTCAACCATCCCGCAATAATCGGCTGGTGCCCCTTTAACGAAACCTGGGACGAGCAGGGAAGACGTCAATGCGACGATATTTTAAAGCTGACCTACCTTGCCACGAAGGCGTTCGATAATACCTGCCCGTGTATCGATACAAGCGGCAATTACCACGTTATTACCGACGTTTTCGACCTGCACGATTACGATTCCTCGGGCGAGGCGATACGCGAGCGCTACAAGGATATAGCAAACGGCAGAATTATCGATAAGTTTTCCGACCGTCAGCAATACCGCGGCGAGCCGATTTTTATAAGCGAATACGGCGGTATCGGATTTATGCTCGACCAAAACGGCTGGGGCTACGGCAATATTCCCGAATCGAAGGAGGCGTTCCTTAAACGCTTAAAGGAGGTTACCGACGCGATAATCGATAACCCCAACCTGTTCGGCTTTTGCTATACCCAGCTTACAGACGTCGAGCAGGAATGCAACGGTCTTTACACCTACGATCGCACCCCGAAGTTTTTACCCGAGGAAATAGCCCCCATACTTTCGCGCAGAGCGGCGATTGAAGAGTAGTGGTATTAAAATACGAGATAAGTATACGAGAGAGAGCTTTTTATAAAAAGTTCTCTCTCGCTCTCTTTCAAAAAATAAAAAGCAGAGAAGCGATTAGCGTGATACTCTTAACGGAGTATCACGCAACTCTATTCGCCCTGTTGGGCGAGTGATATTGCTTCGCAGTTATATTATGCTTCGCATAGTGGTATTCGCTACGCGAGTTTTCGGCGACTACTAAGCCTTTAGGCTTAATATCACTTTTTGGGGAAATATCTCGCCATAGGCGAGGAATTTCTCCCAAAAAATATCACGCCGACGACAGTCGGCATATCACTATACAGATAAAAAGAAAGAGAAGACTCGTTATATAAACGAATCTTCTCTTTTCCGTAATATTCTAATTTATCAGTTAGGTTATACCACACATTTGTAAATAAATCAAGGCGTAATCCTTGTATATCATCCGTAAAGAATTGCGGTAGGTATTTAGTGAAATATTCGGCTTACGCCGAATGTGAAATAATTCACTTCGTGAATT
>JAFTTN010000030.1 GCA_017466805.1 Clostridia bacterium | reverse complement strand
TCGGTGCCTCTCGTTGCGGTTCTTTTCTATATTATTAAGGTCGCTGTCGAAAGAAGCCTTAAGAAGAAATCTCTGCCCGTTCCCAGCAAGGAATATTTGCCGGTCGGCTACGTCGATCCCGATGATAAAACCCTGCACCCGATACCCGCACCGACACCGCGTAAAACCCTGCGCGAAAGTATTTCGGAATGGTGTAAACGCTTCAAACGTAAAAATAACGAAGAGGAGGATACCGAATAATGAAAAAAGCAATAAGCTTGTTCCTTTCGCTAACCGCTCTTTCAATTTGCTTTTGTGCGAATGCACTTGCCGAACCGCTCGAGCAAGGCTCGGACGAAAACAGCCGTATGGTGTTCGTGGTCATCGCGGCAGCGCTTGCCGTTGCGGCTGTAATATCGGTGATTCTCGTTAACAAAAAAACAAAAAAATACCGTCAAGCGTTCAAAAGACGGGGAAATAAAAAATAATAAAAAAATTTTAATAAAAATGTGACAAAAAGAGTTTTTTCTTCGTCTTATTAGGTGAAACACCCGAAAGGAGACGGAATTATGAAAAAACTCTTATTTCTTTTTGTTGCAATAACCCTAATCCTATTGTCTGCCTGCAGCAATGAAATCGTTACGGAATCCTCGGAGCCTATACAAAGCGATGCGGAAGACGCTTCGGCGGTTTCCGAAATAAGCAGGGAATTAACGCTTGAAGAAAAATTCCCCGAATACAATTTAGAGCTTATCGTCAATAAGCTCTACCTCGCGAAACCAAAGGGAAATATCGAAGGCGACGTCGAACAGCATATCGTTGCAAGCGACGGAAGGATTATAAAAACCTTTTGCTGCGAAAGCATAAATAAGGTTCCGAACAACAATAATCTTTTGTTCGTCGTTATGTCCGACCGCACCGCGTATTTTATCAACGAGTTCGGAGACAGAACCGATAAAACTCTTTGGGAAAGTCTTGTCGTTTGGGTGCAGGACGAAAGGGGAGCTCTGCTTGGAAAACGCGGTGAGGTTTATTACTTCCTTGATTCAAACGGCGAAGAAACCGAGCAAATCACCCCCGAGCCTCATGTCGAGGAGGAACGTGACGGTTTGAAAATCGTAAGTAAATTCAACGGCGAAGATAGAGTTTACGGCGTAATGAAGGGCGATGAATATATAATCGAACCGCGATTCCTTGAAATGCCGATTGTCAAAAAAGGGAAAATCGTCGTCAATAACAATGCATTTGACCTTCTCAGCTCGGAGGGCTATATATACGATTATTCGGGCAAGCTGGTAAAGCAAATACGAGGTCATTTTGCGGCACATCGCGATTTTAACTATATCATCGAATGCGAGCTGATCGAAAAAGACTCGGAGGACGCACTGTTTTCGATTCTCGATTGTTCCTGCAAAAAGCTTTATACGGCACCAAAGGGAACCACCGTCGGCTTGGCGTACGTTACAATGTGGTCGCCCGAAATAATGCCGTATCACGTAACGGTTAACAATGTAACGGTTCATCTCGAAAAGCTTATCGATAATATCGAATATCCGCCCGTAAAGGTCGCGGATTACCAAAACGCCGTCGGCTTGAATCCCGAAAAGGCAACCGTTGTTCAAACACCCTATCTTGTCGGAAATATAGGAAGAATGTACGAGGTTACCGACGAGCTTAAAGAACACGTAAAGGCAAAGCTGATAAGCTATCTCACTCTTGCCAATATCGAATACGGAGAAAGAAATATAACCTACGTCGAGGACGAAGGCACCTTCTTTGCAAAAGTCAAAATACCCAACTCGGTTTATAACGTATTATCGTATCCCGATTCCATATACCGAAGCGTTGCCGATTCGGGAGATTCCCGCGAGCCGCTTACCGATCCGCTTTCCGACCCGCTCGTTTTGGAATTCTGCCAAATGACGTTCAAAACCACTAAGGGACTCAAGGTGGAGAAAATATCGAATGCGTATTTGATTTACGAGGAAAACAACGGCGTTGATAAAAACGCGCTTTCGATAACTCAAAAACGCGTGGTTGTCAATCTCGATTATCACGGCGGATTCTGTACCGCAATATACGCCGTCGATATGAGCGACGAAAATATCTATCCTACCCATACGCTCGATGCGCTTTCCTATGACGAAGCGTTGCAAGCTCTAAGAAACGGTGATTATATACATCCTCCCTTCGATTTGACCGAATACGATTACAAAAACGGCAATATCGAGGGCGCAAAGTTCGAATATCGCGAAATCAGTTATTGCGGATGCGAAGAATGTCAAGGTAATATCGGATATTATATTCCTTGCTATACCTTCTTGATACGCGATAAGGATTCTCCCGAATTCGTCGGCGAAGCACTCGTTCCCGCAATCGATTTAGATGAGTTGAACGAGCTTCTGTCCTCGAAATCTCTTCCGTGCGTGAACCACTTCTGGACCGAGGAATAGTTCGTAAAAACAGAAAGAAGGCGCCTCTTTCGAGGTGCCTCTCGTTGCGGTTCTTTTCTATATTATTAAGGTCGCTGTCGAAAGAAGCCTTGCAAAAAAATCTCTCCCTATATCCAGCAGGGAATACCTCTCGCTCGGATATGTCGATGCCGAGGACGGTACCGTCCACCCAATGTCTGAAAAGCCCGCACGTAAGAGCCTGCGCGAAAGCATTGCCGAATGGCGTGAAAAAAGAAAAAGCAAAAAAGAAGATAACGGCGAAAATAAATAGAATAACCGTACAAATAATTCCCTTTGCGTAAAAGGGAATTATTTTTTTGAAAAATTTTAAATATTATGTGACAAAACCGACTTTTCCTGCGTCTATATAGTTGAAAGTAAAAAACAGGAGGTTTGTTATGAAGAGAATAATAGCTTTGCT
Organism: Clostridia bacterium; assembly: GCA_017466805.1. Taxonomy (GTDB): domain Bacteria; phylum Bacillota; class Clostridia; order Oscillospirales; family CAG-382; genus Coliplasma. Next base: position 7,209 of record JAFTTN010000030.1, on the reverse strand, counting down.
TTTGACGCTTTTGCTTGCAACGCTTCTCGTCGGATGCAAGGAAAACGCAGGTGAAGCCGATGAAAGCGGCAACAGCCGAGAGTGTTCACAGAGCGGGAGTTCACAAGTGCAAGCATCGGAAAGCTCTGCACCGTCCGACCCGACCAATATAAGCGAGATAAAATGTGAATATAATGAGAAAATATTAATAAACGGTAATATGCTCGTTACACCTAAGGGAGACTCTTCCAATGAACGCCCGCACTATATTGCAACGCAGAATGGGGAAATAATAAAAACCTTTGTTTGTATGGATTTGAACTTGTTTCCTGCAAACGAAAGCCTTTTGATCGTTCGTAAAGAAAGCTGTGCTTTTTTTGTCGATACGAATGGCGAGATGAACGATTCTACCGTTTGGAACGCCCTTTACTACTGGGAAGAAGCACCGTGGGAGCACACTGCCGTTATCGGACAACTCGGCGACAAATTTTTTGCGCTCGATCTCTTTGCGCACGTAATTGAGCAAATAAGCACAGAGCCCGAAATTGTTTCCGAAACAAACGGTGTACAGATTGTAAAGGCGTTTAATTGCGATAATTATTACTACGGGGTAATGAATAACGGCAAATACATCATTGAGCCGATTTATACAGAAGCGCCTTTTGTGATAAACAACTTGATATTCGCCAATAACAATGCTCTCGACGTACTTTCATGCGAAATCCATACCTATGATTTTTCCGGAAGGCTTTTAAAGCAGGAATACGGCTTTTTAAGAATGCGCGATGATTCCTTTTATATGATTAAATTCAGGCGTTACAACAAAGACTCCGAAGAAGGTAAATATTCGATTCTCGACTATTCGTTCAGACCACTCTACACCGCCGAAAAAGGAATCGATATCGATTTTGATTACATATCCGCCTATAGCGATGATATTAATCCGCATAAAGTGCGCCTTAATGGAGAATCGGTCCTTTTGGCAACGCTTATTAAAGGAAGCAGGTATTCTCCGATACTGACTGCTCCTTGTTCGGATGCAAGCGACCTTTCTCCGAAGGAATTGACTGTGTTGCAAACACCGTATGTTGAATCAGACGACGGCAAACACTACGTAGTCACCGATGAGTTAAAAAAACGATGCACAGAAAGGCTACTTCGATATCTTGAGCTTGCGGGTATCGAGTTCGAGGAAAACAGGCTTTCCTATGAGGAAACTTATGGGTCCTTCCGCGTATATTATACTTGCGACGATATGACAATATATTCGGATTGCGAAAGCGTATCTGTTCGAATAGCCAAACGCGAAATACTTGATCCGCTGGCTGAGCCGGTTGTTCAATTAATGTGCAAAATGTTATTCGACAACAACGAAATACTAAAAATCGCTGCCGGTACCAGCGGATCGCTTTTTTGGATTTATGAGGATAATAACACCCTTGACGAAGACGCCTATTCATATGTACAGAAATTCATCTATATATATAGCTCCAACAGCGAGGTTTTAACCTTCGCCGCAACCGACCGAACAGATGATAATATTTATCCCAAATACACATTGAAAGCGCTTTCCTGCGAAGAGGCAACAATGCGGCTTAGAAAAGGCGATTTCAAAAAGTTAAATTATTCTTACAGTGATTCTTCCCTTAATTACTCCTACAAAGACGGGGACATAGAAGCTGTTCAATTCCGATATGTGCTCAATAATGAATGTATTTGCGAAGAATGCTACGATGCCGACTACTATATTCCCTGCTATTGCTTTTATATACGCGATACAAATAAACCGGAATATTATATCAAGCTATACGTCCCTGCGATAGATATTGATAAATTCAACGAATACCTCACTTCTGTCTCCCAACCGTGCGTAAACCACTTCTGGACCGAGGAATAGTTCGTAAAAACAGAAAGAAGGCGCCTCTTTCGAGGTGCCTTTTTCATACGAAGCAAAAGCTTCTTATTTCATATTCTTTTCTGCGGTTTCGATCATCTTTTTTACCATCTGACCGCCAACAGAACCTGCCTGCTTCGAGGTAAGATCGCCGTTGTAACCGTCCTTAAGGTTAACGCCTACTTCGCTTGCGGCTTCCATCTTGAACTTGTCAAGCGCTGCCTTGGCTTCGGGAACCATAGTCTTGTTTCTAGCCATTGTTTAAATCTCCTTTTTAGATTTGCTTTATTTGCATCGAGGTTTTTTCCTCGCTCATATTATTATCAAATATGCAAAAATTATTAAAGGAAATTTTTGGGAACGAAAAATACAACCCGCCTTGCAGTAAGACGGGTTGCCTTTTTATTCTTCGCCGGCTTTAAAATTGTATATCGGCTTTATCACCTTAACTATTTCTGCGGTAGGGGTAATGTTGTCAACTATGTCGTCCATATTCTTGTAAGCCATCGGGCATTCGTCTATCGTGCCTCTGCCTACCGAAGTGGTGTAAATGCCCTCCATCTGCTTTTTGTATTCGCTTAAAGTGAATTGTGCTTTTGCTTCGCTGCGGCTCATAAGCCTGCCCGCACCGTGCGGTGCCGAATAGTTCCAATCGGCGTTGCCCTTGCCGATGCAGATCAAGCTGCCGTCGCGCATATTTATCGGAATCAAAAGCTTTTCGCCCTCGCGTGCGGATACCGCGCCCTTACGCAGAATCATGCTTTCGATATCGATATAGTTGTGAACGGTCGTAAATTGCTCGACAACGTGAAGCTTTAACCCCTTCACTATAGTGTCGATCATAGCTATACGGTTAAGCCTTGCAAACTCTTGCGCAATCGCCATATCGTGTAAATACGCATCCATCAAATGCGCTTCTACGTATGCAAGCTCCTTCGGGATATGAACACTCGGTGCCCCCATCGCCAAAAGCGTTTTCTGTATCTCGCTTTCACGCCCCTCGGCTTTCAAGCGAGCAACGATTTCGTTAACCTCGCTTTTGCGGCTGTTCAATGCATCAAAGCCAGCCTTTTGGTAATGCTTGCAAATTTCGAGCCCCAAATGCCTGCTGCCCGAGTGAACCACGATGTAAATATTGCCCTCGTCGTCCTTGTCGGCTTCGATAAAATGGTTTCCGCCGCCAAGCGTGCCAATGCTTTTGTAAGCCTTTGCAATATCAACCTGCTTTGCGCATATAAGCCGCTCAAGCTCTATCTCCTTTGCAAACCTGTGCTCCTTGCTCCGTATCGAAAAACCCGAGGGTATTTCGCGGCGGATAAGCTTGTCCAAAGCCTGCGGCTCGATAAAGCTTTCTTTAATGCGTATCGTTTCCATACCGCAGCCAATGTCTACACCCACTAAGTTTGGACAAACCTTGTCGGTGATAGTCATAGTCGTGCCGATAGTGCAGCCTGCGCCCGCGTGTATATCGGGCATCATTCGTATGCGTGAATTTTCGCTGTAGGGCTGGTTTAACAGCTCGATGACCTGCGAAATAGATTCGGAGTCAACGACGTCTGTAAAAACCTTTGCCTCTCCGTATCTGCCTCTCAGTTCAATCATTGTTCTACCTTATATATATTTCTTTATAATCGCTTCGAATTCGTTTCGTCTTGCTTCCATATCGGCAACAAGCTTCATCTGGGTTCTTGCTCTGTCAAGATTTTGTCCGGCATAATGCGTGCGGAAATAGGTGTCGCCCTCTAAATAGTCGGTAAGGAAACGCATGCCGCATTCAAGCGTCATCATAATAGCACCGTCGTGTAAGTGCGCGATCTCCTCTTCGGTAATCGTTTCCTTCATTTCGGAAAGAAAACCGCTAACGTATTCCTCGTAAAGCGAGGGAACACAATAAACCTTGTCAAGATCCTTTTCGTCCTCCGCCGCGCTCGATGCACCGAAACGAATGCTGTCGCCGAAGTCGTAAAGCATACTGCCGGGCATAACTGTGTCAAGGTCGATAACGCAAATACCACTGCCGGTTGCATCGTCTATCATAACGTTGTTAAGCTTGGTGTCGTTGTGTGTAACGCGTGTGGGGATTCTGCCGTCGGCAAGTCTTTCGGTAATAGTGGGGCAGAAGTCCTTGCGCGCAAGATAAAATTCGATTTCCGGCAGACACTCTTCTTTTCTGCCTGCCTTGTTTTCGTTTATCGCATTTTCAAGGTTTTTGAATCGAACGGGCGTGTTGTGGAAATCCTTAATCGTTTCCGAAAGCGTTTTTGCATCGAATTCCGCAAGCAGTTTTTGGAATCTCCCGAAGGCCTTTGCGGATTCGCCGAACATACCTTCCTTTTCCGCCTTGTTGTAGCAGGTGGCTTCGGTTATGTAAAGATACATTCTGTAAAAGCCGTTCTCGTTTTCGTGATAATATTTGCCGTCGTGCGATTTAACCAACGTAAGCGTTTCTCTGTCGGGGTCGCCGTTCGCCTCGATAATCTTCTTGCGAAGAAATTCGGTAACCGAGGAAATGTTGTTCATCAATCCGATCGGGTCTTTAAAAATGCCGATGTTAATGCGCTGAAGAATATAGTTCTTTCCGTTTATCTTAACTCTGTCGGTAACGTTAATATGACCGTTGGGTATGTTTTCGGTTTCTTCAATAGAATCGAATTCCAAAAATGCGGCGCAAGCCCTTGTGATTTCGTTTAGTCTTTCCATAATTCCTTCGGATAAATTCCGTCCTCAATAGATTTGTTGATGTAGTCTACAACAGTCTGCCTGTCTTCCTTGTAGGTAACGCCGTACCACTTCGCGCCGGTTTTCAAAACCTTTGCCTTCTGTCCGCTCTCGGCAAGATATTCCTTAACTGCGGTAGGGAGGTAGTATTCCTTCTTCATTTCATCTCCTCCGCCTTCAAGGAATCTGCAAAATCCCTTTTCGGCACTCGCAAAAAATGCTTCTGGCAAGCCCCAGCAATTCATCGATACTATGCAGTCCTCGTCGATAGGGTGCCACTGCTCGTCTTCGAAATAAGCGGTGCTTCCGTCTTCAAGACGCATAATCTTCGTGTGCTCGGTAATATCGCTAAGATAACCGTTTTCGTCAACCGCACATTCGCCTCTCGCAACCGTGCCGTTTTCGGTAAGCGTGTTCTTAAGCACAAAGCCCGCCATACAGCAAGGCGAGTTGGCGTTTGCGTTCATATGTTCGGCTATAATTCTAAAGCTTTCTCTGCCGTAAAAGTCGTCGGCGTTTACCGCCGCAAACGGACCCTTTATTTCGTTTCTTGCAGCAAGCACAGCGTGTGCCGTGCCCCATTGCTTAACTCGTCCTTCGGGCACCTTGTAGCCTTCGGGCATATCGTCAAGACTTTGGAAGCAATAAACCGTTTCGCATTTCGATCCGATTCTGTTGCCAACGGTTTCTTTGAAAATTTCAAGGTTTTCTTCCTTTATAACAAATACAACCTTGTCGAATCCGGCTTGTAAAGCGTCGTAAACGGTGTAGTCAAGTATAAATTCGCCGTTCGGGCCGATCGGGTCAAGCTGCTTCAAGCCGCCGTATCTGCTTCCCATTCCGGCTGCCATAACCAAAAGTGTCATAGCGTATCTCCTTACATTATATTTTTGTCAACTCGATTTTACTATAAAAAACAAAATTTGTAAAGTAGAGCCGTGAAAATTATTGACATTTCTTTCGTTAATAATTATAATGTTCAAAGAATGTTGAGTTTTAACGGAGGATATCTCTATGAGCAGTACCAGAAAAGTAAAAGTAGGTATAATCGGTCTCGGTGCGCGCGGACTTCCGCTTGTAAACGTCTGCTTCCTTCCTATGTGGGAAAACGGACTTTTGGAAATCACCGCGGTTTGCGATTATTATGAAGACCGTGCCGAAGCGGGCGCAAAAGCAGTCGAGGATAAAACCGGCGTGCGTCCCTTTACTACTACGAATTGGCACGAAATTATCGACCACCCCGAAGTCGAAGCGGTTCTCGTTCTTACCGCGTGGGAATCCCACGTCGAAATGTGTATCGCCGCTATGCGTGCCGGTAAAAAGGTAGGTACCGAAGTTGGCGGAGCCTATAATATCGAAGATTGCTTCCGCCTGGTCCGCGCATACGAGGAAACGGGTATCCATTGTATGATGCTCGAAAACTGCTGCTACGGCAGAAAAGAGCTTATGGCGCTCAATATGGTTCGTAAGGGCTTGTTCGGAACCGTAGTTCATTGCTCGGGTGGCTATATGCAAGATCTGCGAGAAGAAATCGTCAACGGCGATATCAACCGCCATTATCGTCAGCGTAACTATATGCGCCGCAACTGCGAAAACTATCCTACCCACGAGCTTGGCCCGATAATGCCGGTTCTCAATATAAACCGCGGTAACCGCTTCGTTCGCTTGAACTCGGTTGCCTCCTGCTCGAAGGGCTTGCACGAATATGCGGTCGAGCACCGTCCCGATGATCCTATCGCAAAGGCGGATTTTGCACAGGGCGATATCGTAACAACCGTTCTTACCTGTGCCGATGGCAGAACCGCTACTCTCGTACTCGATACAACCTTGCCTCGTATTTATTCTCGCGGCTTCACCGTTCGCGGAACGAAGGGTATGTATTGCGAGGACGGCAACTATGTTCACCTCGACGGCGAAAGCGAATTCGCTGCGATCGGCGATAAGCTCAATAACCTCGAAAGCTACGCCGAGGAATACGAGCATCCTATTTGGAAAGAATATAAAGCAAATCCCATCGGCGGTCACGACGGTATCGACTGGCTCGTGTATAATGCGTTTATCGAATCGGTAAGGGAAGATATCACTCCTCCTATCGATACCTACGATACCGCAACCCTGATGTGCATTTCCTGTCTTTCCGAGCAATCGATCGCCGCAGGCGGCGCGCCCGTTGCAGTTCCCGATTTTACCTCGGGTAAATGGATCGAACGCGTAGAAAAGCCCGAAGAGGATAAATCCTCTTATTCTCTCTATAAATAAAGCGGATTTTCAGCAAAAAACAACTTTTTTTAAAAAACTTTTCGCCGAAATCCCTTGATTTTACAAGGGGTTTCGGCTTTTCGATAAAAAACTTTTAAAAAAGTTAAAAAAAAGGGTTGACAAATTGAAAAAGGTGTGGTAGAATAGCCAAGCTGTCCGCGAGAGAGGCAAGAGCCAAGCGAAGCGGGTGGCGCGAACGGACATTGAAAATTGAACAACAGTGTACTACAAAGCATTAAATGTGAAGTAGAACAAAGACTCGTTAATTCTTTAAAAAGTAAAGAGCAAAACAGGAAATTTAGACAGGTGAAGCCTGGATGAATAAAACAACTCATTAGAGAGTTTGATCCTGGCTCAGG
>JAFTTN010000029.1 GCA_017466805.1 Clostridia bacterium | reverse complement strand
TATAAAAAACCTTCGCCGAAGGCTTACGGCGAAGGTTTGTATTTTTATTTGTGCGAGGTTGCGGTCTTATCCTTGAGCATAACGTCGTGTGCGCCGCCTTCGATGATAGAGGTAGCGGAAACGAGAGTTATCTTTGCGTTCTTCTGAAGCTCTTCGATAGTGAGCGCGCCGCAGTTACACATAGTGTGGCGTACTTTGGAAAGAGTAAGGCCGACGTTGTCCTTCAGCGGACCGGCATAGGGTACGTAGGAATCGACGCCTTCCTCGAAGGAAAGCTTTTTATCGCCGCCCATATCGTAGCGCTGCCAGTTACGCGCGCGTGCAGAGCCTTCGCCCCAATATTCCTTCATAAACGTACCGTTTACGTTAACCTTGTTCGTGGGGGATTCGTCGAAGCGCGAGAAGTATCTGCCGAGCATAATAAAGTCGGAGCCCATTGCAAGAGCAAGAGTTACGTGGTAATCGTGAACTATACCGCCGTCGGAGCAGATAGGAATATATACACCGGTTTTCTTGAAGTATTCATCACGCGCTGCGGCAACCTCGATAACCGCGGTAGCCTGACCTCTGCCGATACCCTTTTGCTCGCGGGTGATACAGATAGAGCCGCCGCCGATACCGATTTTAATAAAGTCTGCGCCCGCTTCTGCAAGGAACATAAAGCCGTCGCGGTCAACTACGTTACCTGCACCGACCTTTACGCTGTCGCCGTACTTTTCGCGGATCCATTTAAGAGTGCGGTACTGCCATTCGGAATAGCCCTCCGAGGAGTCGATACAAAGAACGTCTGCGCCTGCTTCTACAAGTGCGGGAACGCGCTCTTCATAGTCGCGGGTATTGATACCTGCGCCGACCATATAGCGCTTTTGGTTATCGAGAAGCTCGAGCGGGTTTTCCTTGTGGAACGCATAGTCCTTGCGGAATACGAAATAGCAAAGGTTGCCTTCCTTGCTGATAATGGGAAGCGAATTGAGCTTATTATCCCAAATAATATCGTTAGCTTCTTTAAGCGAGGTTCCTTCGTAAGCGTAAACGAGCTTTTCGAACGGAGTCATAAATTCCGAAACCTTTAAATCCTTGGGCATACGCGAAACGCGGTAATCGCGCGAGGTAACGATACCCATAAGCTTGCCGTTTGCGGTGCCGTCATCGGTAACCGCGATAGTCGAGTGGCCAGTTTTTTCGGTAAGCTCGATAACGTCGGCAAGAGTATCGTCAACGCGAACGTTCGAATCGGAATACACAAAGCCCGCCTTGTGCGATTTTACACGGCGCACCATTGCGGCTTCGTTTTCGATCGTCTGCGAGCCGTAGATAAAGGACATACCGCCCTCTTTTGCAAGCGCGATAGCCATTTTATCATCCGAAACAGACTGCATAATAGCGGAAACAAGCGGTATGTTCAAAGAAACTGCGGGTTCTTCCTCGCCCTTGCGGAATTTTGTAACCGGCGTGCGAAGGCTTACGTTCGAAGGAATGCACTCCGCGGACGAATAACCGGGCACGAGCAGATACTCGCTAAAGGTGTGGGACTCTTGTTCAAAATACATTGCCATAGCTTGACTCCTTTATTATAAAAATAATTAATATCAAAATTATAATAGAGTTATTTTAACACAAACTTTTATCTTTTTCAACACCAAATAAACGCCAAAGCAAACGAATTTTTATAAATTCCGGTTGTTTTTTTGTCTATTTTTCCACAACGCTTATTCCTCCGGCAGAAAAGCGGTATGCGGTCGAGGAGTTATATACGCTGTCGGGCATTAATATTCCCTCTCCGCGAGCCTGCATATTCGGTTCGTTCTGTGTTTCAAGACAAAGCGCCGAGCCCCGCCCGATAACACTGCCGTCGGCAAGAACGGTATTTTCGGGAATATATTCGCCGCAATAAAGCTGAATACAGGGCATATCGGTAAAGCATTCGATATTTATATTGCCGTAAATTTTTGCCGCCTTGCGCAGATTTTCGCCGCAGAACGATTCGTATTCATTTCCCGAGAGGTAAAAATTATGGTCGTAAAAACGCTCGATCGGGTATTTTTTGCGAAGGTCGAATTCTGTTCCCTCGACATCCATACTTCCGACAACGCGCGTGTTTTCATCGTATACCGAAACGCGATCGGCATATAGCTCTATAAGGCTGCCGCCGATACGCGCGCCCGCTTTATTGTTCACACCGAAGGGATTGAAATAGGAATGGTTGGTAAGATTCACCCAGGTAGGTTTGTCGGTCGTTGCTTTATAGGAAATAAGAAGCGAATCGTCGACAAGCCGATAGGTAACGTATACGCACAGATTTCCGGGATACCCCTCCTCGCCGTCGGGCGAAATATAGTTAAGCGTTACAAAATCGCCGCCCTGCTCGGTAACAGTCCATCTTTTTAGATTAAAGCCCTGCATACCGCCATGAAGATGGTTTATTCCCTTTTCGTTGAGCGGAAGGCTGTATTCGATATTATTTATATATTGAATGCTTCCGCAACGGTTTGCGGTCCTGCCGATAAGCCCGCCGAAATAGCAGGTATCGTTGAAATATTCCTCCTCGGTCGCATAGCCGCAGGTCAAATCGACACCGAAGGCGTTGATTCCCTGAATAATCGCGCCCAACGTGAGCACGGTAACGGTGATATTTTGGTTTTTTATAATTATCTTTTCCATATTTGCACCATTTTTTGAACAAAGCATTAAATATTATATATGATAATTTTACAATTATATTGCCCAAATGTCAACACGGATAAAAATTTTTTCAAAAAATCGCAAGATTTATATTGACAATCAGATGATTGTGTGTTACAATCTAATTGCAGTAAACGAAAAAAGGAGGATTCCTTATGATCGACAGACTTCCGGGCACTACGATAGATATCGCCGTGCCGAACGCCGATGTTGCCAGAGATATTCTCGACAACGCCTTTATTTGCGGAGGACTGATGATGTCGCAGGTTGCTCGTATGACGGGGCTTGAGCCATATATGATTCAAAACTGGGTAAAGCGAGGCTTCCTTTCCCCGCCTACCCAAAAGCTGTATTCCAAGCGTCAGTTTTGCAGGATAGCAATTATTAATATGCTTCGCGAGGCACTTCAGCTCGAAAAAATCACGGGCATGCTTTCCTATATAAACGGCCGTTTGGACGATGAAAGCGATGATATTATCGACGACAGCGATCTATATCTGTATTATATCGCCGCGATAAGCAGTTTGGAACGCCCCGTTGCCGACGAAAACTACATCGTAAGCCACATCGAAAGGGTGGTCGACAGTTTTGCCGAGCCCTTCCCCGGCGCAAAGAAAAGGCTTGTTAAAGTGTTGGCGGTTATGATGAACGCGCACTACGCGGCAATTTTAAGAAAGCGTGCGGAGGATATTCTCGCAACGCTGGATTAGGAGATTTTATGAAGAACACCCATATCTGCCCCAAGTGCCAAGGCAGCGATATTGTTTTCGCCAAAGGCGAAGAGCAGGCATACGGCATAGGCAACAACGTTAGGGCAGGAGTTTTTAAGCAGGTTATTATTAACAGATACATATGCTGTACCTGCGGATACTCTGAGGAATGGCTGGATTTGCAAGACGTTCCGAGAGTAAAAAAATATTGCGAAAAGAAAAACCGTATATAAAGGGAGGTAGACTTTTATGTTAGATTGGTGGGTAGCTTTAGGCTCGGCAGGTCAGGTATTTGCCTGCATTGCTATACCCGCAACGGTAATACTGCTTATTCAGATGGTTTTAACGCTTATCGGCTTAGGCGGTGACAGCGATGCCGACACAGACGGCGCCGACGTTGATACCGACACCGCAGACGGAATCGACGACGTTATCGAGCTCGACGATGCAGACGAAGCGTTCGAAAAGGGCGAAGCGTTCGATGCGGGCTTGCGGCTTTTCACGTTGCGCGGGCTTATTGCATTCTTCTCGGTAATGGGTTGGGTCGGTACGATTTGCTGCGGCGAGGGTATGCATCTTGCACTTTCGGTGGTTATATCGATAGCAAGCGGCTTTACCGCAATGCTGGTTATCGCACTGTTGATGAAATGGCTGTTCTCGCTTCAATACGACGGAACCGAGGACGTGCGTGACGCATTGGGCGTAAGCGGTACGGTTTATATGCGAATACCGCCCGCAAGAACGGGAAAAGGCAAAATAAACGCAATTATTCAAGGCAAGCTTTGCGAAAAATATGCAGTAACCGACGAGGAAACTATGATAAACCGTGACGAAGAGGTAACGGTTATGGGCATATCCGGCGAAGAAACGCTTATCGTAAGACGCAAGCACAGAAGATAGCTTATAAATTAACAAAAACATATAACAACATATAACAAAACATATAACAAGGAGTAACATTATGGGACCCAGCACAATTATTTTAGTAGCGGTAATAGGCATTTTACTTTTCTCGCTTGTACTTTGGTTCTTTTCGAGATACAAGAAATGTCCTTCCGACAAGGTAATGGTTATCTACGGTAGAGTAGGCAAAAACGTCGACGGAACTACCCGCTCGGCCAAATGTATCCACGGCGGCGCGGCATTCATCGTTCCGGTTATTCAATCGTATGAATTCCTCGACCTCACTCCCCTTTCGATTCCCGTTGACTTAAAGAGCGCACTTTCCAGACAGAACATCCGTGTAGACGTTCCCTCGCGCTTTACTGTTGGTATTTCGACCGAGCCGAGCGTTATGCAGAACGCAGCAGAAAGACTTTTGGGACTCCAGCTTGCTGAGATCCAAGAGCTTGCAAAGGATATCATCTTCGGTCAGCTCCGTCTTATCATCGCAACGATGGATATCGAAGAGCTTAACACCGACAGAGATAAGTTCCTCGAAGCAGTTTCGAGAAACGTTGAAGTCGAGCTTAAAAAGATCGGTCTTCGTCTTATCAACGTTAATATGACCGACATTTCCGATGAATCGGGGTATATCGAAGCACTCGGTAAGGAAGCTGCCGCAAAGGCGATTAACGATGCGAAGAAGAGCGTTGCCGAAAAGGAACGCGACGGTTCGATCGGTGAAGCAAACGCAAGAATGGACGAACGTATAAACGTTTCCAAGGCAGATGCAGAAGCTATTCAGGGTGAAAACCTTGCAAAAACCGAAATCGCAATGTCGAACGCAACCCTGCGCGAAAAGCAGGCAGAGGCTTTGAGAATCGCAACCGCAGCCGAAAAGATTCAGGCTGCAAAGGCGTTGGAAGAAGCATACGCCGCAGAAAAAGAAGCAGAAGAAGCAAGAAGCGCGCGTGAAAAGGCAACTCTTGAAGCAGACGTTATCGTTCAGACCGAAATCCAGAAGCGCCAGGTCGAGCTCGAGGCAGAAGCAGAAGCCGAAAAGATCAGACGCAAGGCACAGGGTGAAGCAGACGCTATTTATGCAAGAATGGCTGCAGAAGCACGCGGTATGGAAGAAATCCTGCGCAAGCAGGCGGCAGGTTTTGCGGAAATCGTTAAATCTGCGGGCGGCGATGCAGAAGCGGCTTTAAAGCTCCTTATTGCAGATAAGCTCGAAGACCTTATGAGAATTCAGGTCGATGCGATTAAGAACATTAAGATCGACAAGGTAACCGTTTGGGACAACGGCGGCACCGGCGCAAACGGCAGAACCAGCACCGCAAACTTCTTGTCCGGTCTTATGAAGAGCGTTCCCCCGCTTGAAGAAGTATTCGCAATGAGCGGTCTTGCACTCCCCGAGTACCTCGGCAAGAAGAAAGCCGAAGCTCCCGAAGCGGCAGAAGCTCCCGAAGCGCTCGATGCAGAGGTAGCAGAAGAGGAATAACCCCCAAAGCGCCGTTTTACGCGGCAAACAAATGAACCTTAATAACAAAATAGCCCCTTTGGAAAACGAAGGGGCTATCTTTGTAAAAAAACAGGTGTGATATGAGCAGATACAGACCGTTTTTGATACTTTTTGCGTTCTTTTTGCTTTTGACGGGTTGCAACAACCCAAGCGTTCAAAGCGAAAGCAGTACAGAGGAAGTATCGCAGGAGCCTAAAATCGAATACGAAATTATACAAAGCCCATACCCCCACCTTTCAAACAACGCGCGCAACGTATGGGATATGTGTATATTCAAGGGCAGCCTTTATATCGGCGCAGGCGATTACGATTTGAACCTTTCGCCCTCTGCCGCATACAGATACGACCTCGCTGACAAAAAGTGGTACACCTGCGGTGCGATTCCCGATGAACAGATACACCGATTTTGCGTTATAAACGAGGAGCTTTATATCCCCGGCTGTGACCCGACGGGTGATTGGAGCTTGGGCAATTTTTATAAGCTCGAAGGCAATAGCTTTGTCACGCACAGAGTTATTCCGCAAGGCATACATTGCTTCGACCTTGTCGAGCACGAAAACAAGCTTTTTGCCGCGCTCGGATATACCACGGGAAGCACGGATTTTCCTGTTGCGGTATCCGACGACGGCGGTAAAAGCTTTAAAAACGTCAAGCACAGCGGAGGCAAGAAAAGCGACGTAAGGGTTTATAAGCTCTTTTGCCACGGTGACGAGCTTTATGCGCTTAACGGTATGGAAATCTACCGCTACGACGGAGAAAAATTTATTTTCGAAGCAAGCTGGAAGAATCGATTCGTAGCAGGATATCCATATTACACCCGAATATCCGAAAGCGCTTATTTTAAAGGCAGAACCTATTTTTCGACAGGTTATCTGTTCCATTTTGAAAATCCCGATAATTTGCAATATACCGTGTTCGAAAATGCGATAGTTACCGACCTTGCGGTCTACGACGATAGGCTTTACGTTCTTTGCGCCAAAGCCTTGGAAAACGGCAATTATCTTATATGCCTTACCGTAAGCGAGGACGGAAAAAGCTTTGAAACGGTTAAGGCGATAGAATACGGCTTGCCCGCTTTAAGCTTTGCCAAAAACGGCAGAGATTTATATCTCGGCATAGGCGATATAAGCACGACCGACGATGCCCGCAAGGGCGAAATACTTAAAACCGAGGTGCCCGAATGAAAAAAATTTTTATACTTTTAACCGCGCTGCTGTTAATTCTTTCGCTTTTCGGCTGTAGCGAAGAAATCGAGCAAGGCTTTGAGCAAAGCAATGAGCAAAGCTCGCAAGCCGCCGAATCGAGCGAGGAATCGAAAAACGAAAATACCAAAAAGCTTGTAAGCAAAAAGGTAATAAAAAACGGGACGGGTGAAATTACCCAAACCTCCGAATACAAATACAACGCAAAGGGGCAGGCTTCGGAAATAAAAAATACAACAACTGCCCAAACAACCGTTATTTATACAACCTATGATAAATACGGCCACGAAGCTGAATCGATTACCAAAGACGGAAACGGAAATATCCTTTCGCACCACCAATTCGAGCGCGACGAATACGGATATATGCACAAATGGCGCACCCTTGATGAAAACGGCAAGACCAAAAACGAAAACGTATATGACGTTGTGCGCGACGAGCAAGGCAGAATGCTCGAAGTATATTTAAACGGCGAGCTTTCGCAATATTACAGCTACGACGAGGAAGGCAACGCCACCGAGCGCAGACCGAACAGCGACAGTTACAGGATTTACGATAAGGACGACAAAACACTTGAAAGCGGCACCGGCGATTACAAAATGATTTATACCTATGAAAACGGCAAGGTGAAGGAAATAAATTCACAGTACGGCGAAACCGTTTACAAAACCGTATACGAATACGACGGCGAATTGCTTTTATCGCAGACGAATTACGAAAACGGCGAAGTTACGCTTAAATATCTATACGAATACGATGCCGACGGCGATCCGATAAAAGAAACAATGCAAAACGCATTGGGAATCGCTTCGAGCATTACCGAATACTATTATGATAATTATCCTATAGAGGAATAACGGAGGAGCTATGTTTTTACTAAAAAAGGTTGGAATGGCGGTAATTTACTACGTTATCGGCTATATTATCAACACCAACGCAAACTATATTTTTGCATCGGGGGGAATATTAAGCAACGCTATTACCCTGCCGTCGATTATTATTACAACCGTCGTGCTGTGCGCGATTTCGAGATATTTACGCATAGGAAGCCTTAAAAAGAACCACAAGGGCGACGATTCGCCAGAAAAGGCGATATTCAACGGCGATGCGAAGGGCAAGCTTTTATATATCGTTAAAACCCACGATTTCAGGCTCGAAGCGGTGCTTTCGGGTATCGTTGCGTTAATATCTATCGGCTCGACGCTTATTAACACCGCATTTCAAATCGGTTTCCCTGCTATTTTTGCAAATTCCGCAAACGTGGTTTTGCTTGTGTGCTGGATACTTTTAATGCCGATATACATTTCTGCGTTTAATCTGTTCACCTGGTATATGGCATACAACCGAGTTTACAAAAGAAGAGAATATTAAAAACACCTTACGGAGCGCGCTATGAAAAACAAGCTTTGCGCAGTATGGCAAGCCGTATACCCTACGCTTTTGCTTACACTGCTTCACATATTATTCTCGCAGGCAGCGTATTACCTTGCACTGCCGGACGAAAAGGAGATACTGCTGGGATACAACGGAATGCGGCATATAGTCGTTTCGGCGGTTATATTTCTTTGCTTTTATTATTCGTTCGTGCGGCTGCAAACGGTTTACAACAAGCCTCTGCGCGAGGAATATATAAAAGCCGAGGGCAATATCGGATATTTTAAATCGGTGGTATGCGGTTGGGATTTTTGGCTGAATATATTTGCATTTGCGATAACCGTTTTTGCATTCGATCTAAACAAGACCTATTCCCTGCTTTACGAGTATTTCGAAGGTAGCAAGCTTACTGCTTTCGGGATTGCGATGCCTTGCTTGATTATTATAAATCTGCTTGCGCGGTACAACGCAAGAAAGCAATGGAACAGATCGATCGGTATTGACGAAAAAATAGAGGGCTACAGCCAAAAGCCGAAAAGCTCTGCCCACAGCGCCGACAAGCTTATCCCCGCGCCTCCCTCTTTGGCGGCAATGCGGTTTATAACCCGCACCGGCTCCGGCACCAACCCCGCAATAAAGACCGAGCCGCCCGCACCCCCAAGCTACGACAGAGCCGGCAGGATACGCACTTATTTATTGGTTATTGCGATGTATGTTTTTTGTGTTTTTGCCGGTACGATAATGTACACTATCGCATCGTTCGTGCTTATCCCGTTTTTTATGATTTCGTTTGCAAAAACGTTAACCGGAATTATTGCGTTTATTATCGTAATGATCCCAATAGTAAGACGTATAAAGGCATTGGTTAAGCGTTATGGATTTATTAGCAAGCTTAAAAGGCTTTGCAAGGAAAGCAAGCAACGTTTAAGCGTAATCAAAGCACCGTATGCATCGCTGTTTTCGATTAAGGGCGGCGAAAGCTTTACGGTTACGGCAAACCAAAAGACCTATTCCTGCAAAATGCTTTCCTGTATTAAAAAATCCACGCCGATAGTGCTTAACGAAAACGGATCGGGAGCATATATTCACGCATTCGTTTTTGCGGGTATTAAATGGTTCGAGCGCGCGCGGTATTTTAATTTCGGTTATGAATCGAGCGCACAGCAGATTTTAATAATCAACCCTGCATCTAAATTTATCTGCAAGGAGCATAACGGCGCGATTACCGAGCTTGACAACGGCGACTGTGTCGGAAAATATATTGTTTACACAGCAGGCGGTTTTTTAAACAGCCTTGACAGAGGTACGTTGGGTGTAGTAGAAAAGAAAAAAGGCTATTAAAGTAACGGAGAACTTCCTATGCTTACACTTAAAGAGGCAAGAAAAATACAAAAGGAGCGCGAAAGCAAGGCGGTTATACGGTTTGTATTTTCGCTTGCGTTGGTCGGAATCGCTTTCTACGCTTTGCTTGAATTCACAAACGTTTTTGAAATAAACAACGTGTTTTATCTTATTCCCGCCGCACTTATTGCAATAGCGGTGAAAAAAACGCGCATTTATCTGTTCCTTACCGCAAAAGAGTTTGTCGGCACGGTAACCTATATGAACGTTTATATGGTTAGCAGTCAGCGTGTAAAGGGCGGGCGCGGTTACGTAACGAACGACCGCTTGGAAGCCGAAATAATCGTTCAAAGCGAAGACAGAAAATCCAAATCGATATTACTTCCCGCAGGGCCCGGCGACAATCTTATATACGAAGGAATGACTCTTGCGTTGCTTCGCTTTGTCGAAACCCCGATAATTTTGGAGAAGAAATAATGATTGACATAAAAGCCGAGCTGCTAAAGCAGCAGGATATTAAATACCGCGATTTTCAAGGATCGCTTATACCAAACGTCGAGCGTGAGCGCATTATCGGTGTACGCACGCGCATACTCCGCGCGATAGCCGCGGTATTATACAAGGAAAACGCGGCGGATAGCTTTGTTTCCGCGCTTCCGCACTACTATTTCGAGGAAAACCAAATCCACGCTTTTATAATATCCTTCGAGCGCGATTTTGAAAAGTGCATTGCGCTTGTCGAGGAGTTTTTGCCGTATATCGACAACTGGGCTACCTGTGACCAGCTTATTCCGATAAGCTTTAAGCAACACAAAAAAGAGCTTTTGCCTTATATCGAAAAATGGATCAAATCTGATCACACCTACACCGTTCGCTTCGGAATTGTTTGCCTTATGAAATATTTTCTCGACGAATGCTTCGACGAAAAATATCCCAAGCTTGTTTCCGAAATAAAAAGCGACGAATATTATGTAAAAATGGCGGTTGCGTGGTATTTTGCAACGGCTTTGGCGAAGCAATACGACGCCGTTTTGCCGTTTATTGCAGAAGGCAGGCTCGATAAACAAACGCACAACAAGACGATACAAAAGGCGCAAGAAAGCTTTATGATAAGCAACGACAAAAAAGCGGTTTTAAAGGGCTTTAAAAGATAAAAAAAGAAAGCGTTTTATATAAAAGCTATGATATATGAAATTCAAAAAACAAATTCTTATCTTGCACACGAATACGATATTAAGCACGACGGCAAGGTTATATATTTCGGACGGTTGGGCGCATTAAGCAAATATCAAAGAATAAAAATGGAAAGCTTAAAAGAGCCGACTGTGTTTTTGTCGTTTCGCTTTTCGGGGATTTTGAATTATATTCCTTTTTTGCATTGGTTTGGAAAAAGCAAGCAAAAAAAGCTTTTTAAATGCCGATACGGAAAAAAATATATCGGCTCGTTCGCGCGCTGCTTGGACGGATTCGGAAAGCAAAGATACATAATAACCACCGCAAGCGGAGAAACGCTGTACGTTTACACGATTTCAAAGGGCAGATACACCTACGCCTGCTTTTATGAAAGCGACGACCAAACGCAAATCGCGCAAGCCGACACTTTTTTAACCGCAAAAAACGGTTGCTTTACCCATACGCTTTATCTTTTGGACGATAAGAACGAATTATCGCTGCTGTTGTTGGCGTTTATGCTTTATTACGATAATTTCGAATACACGACACGCGGAAAATGGTACGCCGGAAAAAGCCACACATACTCTTATACGTGGGGTAAATACAACGAAAAATACAACGAGGGCTGGAAATACAAGTATTTCGGCGAGGGCAATTTCTTTTTGGAGTAGGGCTTTATAGCGAGCCTTTTATAGTTAAAGAAAGGGACGTTATGGAACGCATAGTTTTAAGCAAAAAGTTTTTTATAAATGCATTGTTTATTGTCATAGTCGCAATTATGATTGTGTCCATAATTATCGAGGTGCCGAACGACGAAAACAAAACAATTATATGTGTTGTTTTTAGCCTGCTCGACGTTTTTTTCGCATTTCTTAATGCATATTATATCCCTTTTGCTTTTTATTTCGATGAAAACACTGTCGAAATACGCTATATGTTCAAGCGTAAAAGCAAGGAATGGCTTTGGAAGGATATTACAAAAATCGAGCTCGAGCACATATCGTTTTTCGATAGAGCTACCGTACCGAGCTTTAATATAGGCGCTCGGCTGTTTCGAAAAAGCTTTCGTTTGGAGCACGTCGATGAGGATGGAAAAGCGGAATACGAGCGTATTGTAAAAAGCAAAGCGGCTAAGCAATGCATCGAGCAGTATGGGCAGTTTAAAATCATAGGTGAATAGCTTATAGCGATTGACAAACAGACGGCAAGCGTGTAGAATATAATTGAGAAATTTAAACACGGAGGCTTTTATGAGCATTTTTCCCGAAGTAAAGAAGAATTTTGGATTCGGCTGTATGCGTTTACCGATGAAGAACGAAGAGGTTGATATACCCCAATTCTGCGAAATGGTCGACAGCTTTTTGGATGCCGGCTTTAACTATTTCGACACGGCGCACGGTTATCTTTCGCAAAAAAGCGAGCCCGCAATACGCGAAGCATTGGTTAAGCGCCACCCCCGCGAAAGCTATATTCTTACAAACAAGCTTTCGAGCCCTTATTTCAAAACTAACGAAGAAATCCGCCCGCTGTTCGAAAGCCAGCTTGAAGCCTGCGGCGTAGATTATTTCGATTTTTATCTTATGCATTCGCAGAACGCGAACAGCTTTAAAAAGTTTAAGGAATGCAAGGCGTACGAAACCGCGTTCGACCTTAAAGCAGAAGGCAAGGTACGCCACGTCGGCATATCCTTCCACGACACCGCCGAGGTGCTTGACCAAATACTTACCGAGTACCCCCAGCTTGAATGCGTTCAGATTCAGTTCAACTATATCGACCTCGAGGACAAGGGTGTTCAAAGCAAGCTTTGCTACGAGGTTTGCCGCAAGCACAACAAGCCGATTATTATAATGGAGCCGGTTAAGGGCGGAAGCCTTGCAGGTCTGCCCGAGGCGGCGGAAAAGGAGCTTGCCCCATTCGGCGGCAGCAACGCAAGCTTTGCGATACGATTTGCAGCAAGCTACGAGGGCGTATTTATGGTGCTTTCGGGTATGAGCAACACCGACCAAATGAACGACAATCTTTCGTTCATGCGCGATTTCAAGCCGTTATCTAACGCAGAGTTCGAAGCAATAGCGCGTGTTAGCGAAATTATAAAGAGTATGGATATTATTCAATGCACCGCCTGCTCGTATTGCACCGACGGATGCCCGCAGAATATTCCTATTCCAACTATTTTTAAAATCGTTAACAACTCGCGCAGGTACACCACCTACGGCGCAAAATGGTGGTACGGATTCCAAACCGGCGGCAGCCGCGGCAAAGCGAGCGACTGTATTTCTTGCGGTCAATGCGAAGCTATCTGCCCGCAAAAGCTCCCGATTATCGAATTATTAAGGAAAGCAAAAGAGGAATTTGAAGATTAAAATGAAAAGATTTGCAGCATTATTTTTGACTGTTGCTTTATTAACTGCAATTTTTCCGTTTGTCATAAGTGCAACCGAAAACAGCGTCGTTGTAGGCGGTATCGAGCTTAAAAACGGAGAATATCTCGCAAACGGGGCAGACGAGCCGACAGACGTATGCCCGGCCGACGTAGGCTTTGCACACTACGAAAACGGCATTCTTACCCTTAACAACTTTTCCTACGAGGGTACGGGCTTTGTAGACTCCGACGAGCATTCGCTTATTTACTCGGACAACGAGCTTGAACTTAATCTTGTCGGTGAAAACCGACTTGTCGCGGATATAGATGCCGCACCGAGCTATCATTACTGGATTGGCGTTAAGTGCGCTTCTACTTTAAAAATGGGAGGCTACGGGAGCCTTTATATTTACGGCGATTACGGAATATTTATGAGCAACAAGGAAGGCGACGTTACGTTTGCCTTCGGCGAAGCCACCCTTAATATCGAAGCAAGAGAAACCGGTATTCGCCTTTCTGCTTCAAATACAAAAAGTAACACGTTCGCTTATTTCTTCAGCGGTGAAATTAATATCGACTCGGGCACCGACGGAATAGACGCTAATGCCTATATAAACGTCTACCTTTACGCGTCGGGCGGTGTAATCAATATTGACACAGATGACAGTGTTCATATATACAGCCTCGGAGAGCAGTATTTATACGTAAACGGCGGTAAGATTATTGCAAATAACGTTATTCTCGCTTCTATTACCGGTAACTTCGAGGACAGCCGCATTATTGTAGAATCCGGCGAGCTTATCTGCTGGTGGCTCGGTGATACGATTACGCTTGGCGACAGAATAGAAGCAGTAGAGCTCGACAACGGCAAGATTTCCTACCGTGAAAAGCCTATTCCGCTCGGCGACGTAAACGCCGACTATGCCGTTGACCAATTCGACTACATTCTTGTAAAACGCCATTATTTTGAAACGCGCTATCTTTCCGACAACGAGCGTCCCCGTGCAGACGTAAACAAGGACAACAAGGTAGACCAATACGACTACATCCTTATCGCACGCCACTACTTCGGCACCTTTGTTATTGGTTGAGATTTTTAAACGAAAATAGATTACGAGAGAGGACTTTTTGAAAAAAGTCCTCTCTCGTGCTCTCTCCCAAAAACTTTTAAATCAGAAAAAAATATAGTGTATCATTGCTGCTTGGGTTTTGAAATTGCGCAACGGGATAACCTATCTATTATCTATTATCTATCATCTATTATCTATTATTTAATATCTAAAAAACGCCTTCCGTTTTCGAGGCTTGTTATTATTTTAAGGATTTTGAAAAAAGAGTGCGAGAGAAAGACTTTTTTAAAGCTTTTCTCTCGCGAGGTTTTTTATTTCTTTAATTTTTCAAACAGCGAGCGGGCTTTGCTCAAGCGCTCTTCCTTTTCGACATCGTCGCGGACGATATTAAACACGTCGCCCTCTTTTGCGTTTTCGAAAATGCAAAGCGGAAGGTTTAGTATTTCGCCGTTTTCGAGCTCGCACACCGCTTTTCTTTCTTCGATACGGTCGATAACAATTTTCATAACGTTACTCCTGCGGCTTACAGCTTCCGCAAAGCGTATAGCCAAGCTCCTGAAGCTCTTTTAGGCTACGCTTTGAATAAGCCTTGTTCGATTCTTTCATTTCTATTGCCGAATCGCATTCTGCGGCGTGCAGCTTTTTACTGCCGATATTAAGCACCCATTTATATCCGCTCGGCTTTATTCCGTATACGGTTTCGAGCGTTTTGCCGTTTGTTGCTACGGTTATATTTCCCAAAAGGTCGGTGCGGTAGATTTTTTTCACACCGGCTTTTTCCAAGCGTTTAAGCGCATCGCTGTGCGGATGGCCGTAATCGTTGCCCTTTCCGCAGGAAATAACCGCAATTTCGGGGCTTGCTTTTTTTAGAAAAGCGTTTCCCGAGGAGGTATAGCTGCCGTGGTGGCCGACCTTTAAAACATCGCAATCGATATTATCGGTTACCGTTTCTTCCTCTAAAATTTCGGCATCGCCTGTGAACAAAAAGCTTCGTTCGCCATACGACAGATGCAGCATTGCAGAGCAGTTATTTAGGTCCTCGACTATAGCGACGGGTGCAACGAAGCGTGCCTTTGCACCGCTTGAAAGCGGAATTTCGACACCCGATTTAGCAATATTTATCGAAAGCCCCATATTATCGATAGCTTCGAGCAGGTTTATAAACGCACCCGTATCGCCAACCGCTTCGGGCATATAGATTTCGCCTATTTTGAAGTTTTCGATAACCCTTTGCATACCGCCCATATGGTCGGTATGGGGATGCGTAACGATTACGTAATCGAGCTTTTTATAGCCAAGGCAATCGATAAGCGAAATTACCCTGCCCGCATATTCGTATTCGCCCGAATCGATAAGCATACATTTCCCATCGGGAAGCTCGATAAACGCAGAATCGCCCTGCCAGACGTCGATATAATGCACCTTAAGCTCTTTGGCTTCGGCTTCGGGCTGCGAGCTTTCGGCAGAAGTGCTTTCGGCAGAAGTGCTTTCGGCAGAAATGCTTTCGGCAGAAGTGCTTTCGGACGCGGACGCTATACTTTGCGAGCTTTCATCGGGAAGAACGGGGACTTTATAGCCGCACGCGCCGAGCGCAAGAAGCGTCGACGCGAGCAGAAACAGTATTAATCTTTTTTTCATTATTTAGCGTAGATATCGTAGGTTTCGAAATAGTAACGCTTTACGAGGATATAGTCGTACTGGTCGATAACTTCATCACCGTTTACGTTTGCGGCGATGGTTTGAACGTCGTCAAGCTCATAGGTATCGAAATAATCGCGCTTGACAAGGATATAGTCGTATTGGTCTACCTTTGCATCGTAATTGAGGTCGCCGAGAACCACTGCCATATAGCTGGCGCCGCCAACGGTTGCAATGCTTCCGTTGGGAACCAAATCGCCGTTTTCGAGCTTATCTTCGCCGAAAAGCACCGAAACGTTTTCGGTTTCGAAATTTGCAAGCAAATCTTCAACCGGGGTTTTATCGCGAAGACCGATTATGAAAAAATCGTTAATTTCTACGTTTGCGTCCTCTTTAAGCTCGATAAACGAGGTAAGGCCCCATTGCTCGAGAAGCCATTCGTTGCGTTCCTTAAGCCAATTTCTGTAGAATTCTACGTTTTCCTCGTAGGTTTCGTCGGGGTGGCGTTCAAGCTGCATCGAGGAGTGGTGAACTACGCTCGGATCCCAGCCTGCTTCGTTGTGGTTACGGTCGAAGGACGCGCCGTAGGTTTCGATAATGGTATCGATCTTATTTTTGCCGTTAAGGTTGTTGGTATAGAGGTTTACGACAGTATCCTGCATTGCAAGGAATCTGTCTGCAACGAGCGATTGGAATGCTTCGTATTCGACGAGCTCTGCAAACCATTCGAGCTTGGTCGCGTGGAAGCGCTGCTCGAGAGTTTTGTAACCGTAATAATCTACGTTGTAGTTACCGGAGGAAAGGTCGAAGTCCCAAACGGGTCCGCCGTAGATTTTGCCGTTCTTAATATGGAAACGGGTCGAGCTGGTTGCTACGTCGATATTTCTGAAATATTCGAGAGTTACGTAGAAGTTCGCCATCGATTCGATATCAAAATACTTCTCCACCTCTTCGAAATCGCCGCTTTGCAATGCTTCTTCGGCATCGGCTACGAGGTTCTTTACGTAGCGCTTCTGTTCTTCGGTAAGGTCGCTGATTTCGGGCTCGTTGATAGCAAACTTCAAATCGCCGTTATGCGAATAGAAGTAATAGCAATCCTCGTCCTCGGGGTTCCAGTCGAGCTCTAAAAGATATTCGTTATTATCAAGGTCGATATCAACGCGGGTTTCGCCAACCTCGATAGAATCGATAATAAGATAGCTACCCTGAAGCTCGTCGTTAACGTAAACGTCGACGTATCTGTAATCGGGAGTATAGGGAACGCCGATTTCCTTTGCGAAATCCATAACTACTGCGTTACGCATAAGAGTTTTATCGTAGCAGTTTGCGAGCAGGCTCCATTTTTTGTTTTTGCCCATGCCCAAAACGTCGGTCTTGCTGTCGAATTTAATGTTATAGGGCTTTTTGTATGCCGAGGAGGTAGAGTTACCTCTTACGTTAACCGTGCAGTTTTCGGCGCTGATAGTTTCGTATTCGCCGCCCGCTTCGTCAACTATAACGATTTCACAGTTAACCTTGCTTTTATCCGAGGGGATTCCTACTCCGCCTTCGGTATAAATAAGCACCTTTGCAATATCGCCGGGCTCCTGAATATCCTCTGCAACTGCCGAGGAGCAGGCAAAAAACATACTCACCACCATAGCGGCGAGCAACACAAACGCGATTTTTCTTTTCATAAATGCCTCCGTTGTTTATTCCGGTATACGAAAGATTATTAACAACTTCATAACACTTCCTTTGTAATGCAAGAGAAGCCCCAATTTCAGTGGGACTTCTTTTGCTGAAAGGAGGTAAAACGAAGAAACACTTCACGAATACGGAATTATTCTTTTAACACACTTAAATTATAATAAATTCAAACAGAAATGTCAACACCGCCGCGCGAACTATGAACACATTTGTAGCATTGCACAAATAACGGCGTTGCTTTTTGTGTATTTGCTTTTATGCAAATTAAAAAACGCCAAGCGCAAAAAAACGTTTGGCGTTTTTAAATGACGTGAACCGTTTATACGGCGCGTTCGATGATAATATCAGGTCGGTGCTTTCGAAGCAATTCCACAAAGCGTTTATCTTCCCAGCCGTATTGAATCGCATACCCCGATTTAAAAACACCGCTATCATTCATCGTGCTTGGTATAGCGGAATGTTCGGGGGTAAACACATAGAGTGCCATTGCGTTTCCCGCCCCAAAGCTCTTTCTAAGCTTCAAATACGATACACGCGTTATGCTTTCCCAAGGTATAAACAATTCTTTCTTCCCGTACAGTCGAAACAAATATATCCCCGTTTCGTCGACGTCTTTAATAGTGGAGAACAGTTGAACCCCGAAATATCCAATAACAATTGCGATTCTGCCCAGCCACATAAATGTGTCAAAAACAGCAACTATCGCAGAATTCTCTATATGAGCATAGCTGTTCGAAAAAGCTTGCAATATAAGCAGCATTACCGCGGTTATCGGAATCCATACTATTGCTCTTATAATAAGATCTTTTGTCCAACGCTTCATATTATTCAACACCCGCTTTGAGCTTTTCGGCGCGGTCTGCGGCGATAAGTGCATCGATCATATCGTCGAGCTTGCCGTTTAAGAATGCCTCGAGCGAATGGACGGTATAGCCGATACGGTGGTCGGTTATTCTGCCCTGGGGATAGTTATAGGTACGGATTCTTTCGCTTCTGTCGCCCGTGCCGACCTGCGAGCGACGTTCGCTTGCAACAGCCTGCTCTTTTTCGCGGTTATACATATCGGCAAGGCGGCTTTTCATAATTTTAAGCGCTTTATCCTTATTCTTGATCTGCGAGCGTTCGTCCTGACAGTCGACGGTGATACCGGTGGGGATATGAATGATTCTTACCGCAGATTCGGTCTTATTTACGTGCTGACCGCCCGCACCTGCAGAGCGGTGGCGGGTTATTTCAAGCTCGTCCATATTAAGCTCGAAATCGACGTCGTCAACCTCGGGAAGCACGGCTACGGTTGCGGTAGAGGTCTGTATTCTCCCCTGTGCTTCGGTTTCGGGCACGCGCTGAACGCGGTGAACGCCGCTTTCGAATTTAAAGCGCGAATATGCGCCTTCGCCCTCGACCATAAACGAAACCTCTTTGAATCCGCCGAGCTCGGTTTCGTTTGCGCTCAAAAGCTCGGTTTTAAAGCCTGCGGAGGCGGCATACATATTATACATACGGTAGAGCACCGCCGCGAAAAGCGAAGCCTCTTCCCCGCCTGCGCCGCCGCGGATTTCGATAATAACGTTTTTGTCGTCGTTGGGGTCCTTGGGAAGAAGCAATATGCGAAGCTCGTCCATTAGCGGCTCGAGCTTTGCGTGGGCTTCGTTCTTTTGTTCCTCGGCAAGCGCGCGGAGCTCGGGATCGTCCTCGATAGAAAGGATTTCCTCGGCATCGGCAATATCGCGCTCTGCGTTTTTATATTCGCGGTATTTTTCGACGACGGGAAGGAGGTTTTTATACTCCTTCATATACTTTTTGTAGCCCTCCATATCGTTCATTACCTCGGGCGAGGAGAGCGCGGATTCGATTTCGAGATATCTTTTTTCGATTTGTGCGAGTTTATCAAGCATAGTTTGACCTCCTGTTTTATATAATCAAACAAGGAATTAAAGTTTAAGGAGCGAATATTTTATGAACCCTGAATACAGCTACGAGGGCAAAAGATTAAAGAGCGATAAAAACCGCCGTTATTTGCAAAGCTTGGAAGGTTTGGAAGCCGCAATGGATTCGGGCGCGATAATCGAAGGGGTAAGCTACCTTTGCGACCACGACAGGCATTTACATATAAAGATAGGCGATTTCGACGGTATTATTCCTAAAAACGAATGCGTTTACACCGCAAACGGTCTGCCCGAAAAGGATATTGCAATAATATCACGCGTGGGCAAGCCGATATGCTTTAAAATTATCGGAATCGACCGCAAAAGCGACGGCGAGCCGTATATTATATGCTCGCGCAGGGACGCACAGCGCGACTGTATGCGCGATTATATAAGCCGTTTAAGCACCGGCGACGTTATAGAGGCGAAAATAACCCGACTTGACCCGTTCGGCGCATTTTGCGATATCGGCTGCGGAATTATTTCGCTCTTACCTATCGACTGTATGTCGGTTTCGCGCATATCGCACCCGCGCGACCGTTTTCGCAACGGGCAGGTTATAAAGGCGGTGGTAAAAAGCACGGCGGACGAGTTTGGCAGAATCACGCTTACCCACCGCGAGCTTTTGGGCACCTGGGAGGAAAACGCAGCCAAATTTACGTCCGGGCAGACCGCCGCGGGAATCGTACGCTCGATAGAGGATTACGGCGTATTTATCGAGCTTGCACCGAACCTTGCGGGGCTTGCGGAAATACGCCCCGACGTTCAGGTAGGGCAAAGCGCGGCTGTGTTTATAAAAAACATTATTCCCGACAGAATGAAGGTTAAGCTTGCGATAATCGATTGCTCCGACCGCGAAAGCTCTATTCCCGATTACGATTACCCCGATATAGACCACATCGACCGATGGCAATATTCGCCAAACGGCTGTGAAAAGGTTATCGAAAGTGTTTTTGTGGATATAGACTGACGGTTTTCGTTGAGGCTCTGCCTCAAACTCCGTTCAAGAAACTTTTGCAAAAGTTTCTTGAAAATC
This sequence comes from Clostridia bacterium, assembly GCA_017466805.1. Lineage (GTDB taxonomy): Bacteria > Bacillota > Clostridia > Oscillospirales > CAG-382 > Coliplasma. Next base: position 71,559 of record JAFTTN010000029.1, on the reverse strand, counting down.
TTCAAAATCCTTTAAACATATTTAAAAATCAAAAAGTTTTGAAGGGTTTGGGGAACTTTTTCAAAAGTTCCCCATTTAAAATAAAACATTATAAAAATCCGCGACATGCGCGTGGATTTTTATACTTCTGAGCGTCGCGAGTGTCGAGCGCATAGCGCGAGGCGCGAGATGCGAATGACCGACGCTCACAAACCCCGGGTTTTTCGACCGAAATGCTTGCATTTCGCGTCGAGAGCGAAGCGACTAATACATAAAGTCGAATTCTACGTCGTAGATGCTTACCGTATCGCCTTCTTGAATGCCCGCGTCCTCGAGTGCTTGGATAACGCCCTTATCGCGCAGGACGCGTTGGAAGAACTGAAGCGATTCGTAATCCTCGAAGTTTATATCGTTGCAAAGGCGGATGAGCCATTCGCCCGTAACGACGTAGATACCGTCGACCACCTCGACCTGAACCGACATATCGGTTTCCTTGGGCAGCTCGACGTATTCCTGCTCGTAGTAGGTTATGGGAGGAAGCTCGGAAAGCTTTCTCGCGACAGCCTTCATCAGCTCGGGCACGCCCTCACAAAGACCGCCCGAGATAAGAAACAGCTCGCATTCGTTTTCCGCGGCATATTTCTTTATTTCCTCCAAATGCTCCTCGGAATAGCCGAGGTCGATTTTGTTTGCAACGAGTATTTGCGGACGGGTTGCAAGCTCGGGGCTGTATTTTTCGAGCTCTGCGTTTATTTTATAAATATCCTCGAGCGGATTTTCGCGCTCGCTTGCGGAAATATCGAAAATATGAAGAATAAGACGGCAACGGTCGATATGACGCAAAAAGTCGTGTCCCAAGCCCAAGCCGTCGGAAGCGCCCTCGATAAGACCGGGGATATCTGCCATTACGAAGCTTTTATCGTATACCGAAACGACACCCAGATTGGGCGAAAGCGTTGTGAAATGGTAGTTTGCAATCTTCGGTCTTGCAGAGGTGACCTCGGAAAGCAGTGTGGATTTACCAACGTTCGGGAAGCCGACCAAGCCGACGTCCGCAAGCATTTTCAGCTCGAGCGTGATATTGCGCTCGGCGCCCTTCATACCGCTTTTTGCAAAACGGGGGACTTGGCGTGTGGGGGTTGCGAAATGGGTGTTGCCCCAGCCGCCCTTGCCGCCCTTTGCGGCGATATAGGGCTCGCCGTCGGACATATCGTGTATAACGAGTCCGCTTTCGGGGTCGCGCAGTATCGTTCCGCGGGGTACGGGAATTAAAAGATCCTCGGCAGATTTTCCATAGAATCTTTTTGCCATACCGTCGCCGCCGTTTGCGGCGATGAATTTACGGCGGTATTTAAAGTTAAGCAGGGTGTTTTCGCCCTCGTCAACGACAAAAACGATATTTCCGCCCTTGCCGCCGTCGCCGCCGTCGGGACCGCCCTTGGCAACGTATTTTTCGCGGCGGAAGGAAACACAGCCGTTTCCGCCGTCGCCCGCTTTGATATAAATTGTAACTTTATCTATAAACATATCAAAAACCTCCTTATGAGATTTTTCGTTAATTGTTTTCGAAAGAAAAAAGAAAAAGAGTAGTCAGGATAAAAACCCCGACTGCTCTTTTCGATGCAATAACTAATCTGCGTTTACAGCGTATACGCTGACTTTCTTTCTTCCGCCTGCCATCGGTTCGAATTTAACCTTACCGTCGATGAGGGCGAAAAGGGTGTCATCGGAGCCACGGCCGACGTTGTTGCCGGGATGGATCTTGGTGCCTCTCTGACGGAGAAGGATATTGCCGGCAGTAACGAACTGACCGTCCTGTCTTTTAACGCCGAGACGCTTGGACTCACTGTCACGACCGTTCTTGGTAGAACCGACACCTTTTTTATGTGCAAAGAACTGAATAGACAATCTGAGCATGGTTTGGAGCTCCTTTCGATAAAATTATTTCACGGTTACACGAATATTTTTCGGGTAATCGTTCGCAAGGGCGGCTAATTCGCGCCATAGCCCCGCGATCAATGCGCAAGCACGTTCATCGATATCGACAAGCTTAAAATCGATAACCGGACCTTCTTCGTCGGTAACGACCTTTGCGGGAACACCGAAAGATTCGGTAATATTGTTTACCGTTAGCATCGCCATCGCACTGACAGCGGCACAAACGATATCGCTTCCCTCTTCTGCATAGCCGGAATGACCGTGAATGCGGAAATTACAAAATTTTCCGTTCGATTTAATAAACGAAGCGGTAATCATCTCTTATTTCGAGATGCTGAGGATCTGAAGCTTGGTATAGGGCTGTCTGTGGCCGATGTGCTTCTTGGAATCCTTCTTGGGCTTGTACTTCATAACGTGAATCTTCTTGCCCTTGCCGTTCTTAACGACGCTTGCGGTAACGGTTGCTTCAACGGTAGGAGTACCTGCAACGAAACCGTTATCATCGGCGATAGCAAGAACCTTTTCGAAGGTGTAGGTAGCGCCTTCTTCGATACCGAGCTTTTCAACAAAGATGATATCGCCTTCGCTAACCTTGTACTGCTTTCCGCCTGTTTCCACGATTGCAAACATTTGTAAGCACCAATTCCTTTCATAAGACTCGCTGCTTAGAGGGTGTGCATTTACGCAACTTAAAAGACCCCATACATGCGGCAAGTGGTAGTTTAACACAAGAATCCTTTTTTGTCAATAGGTTTTTCGCTATTTTATCGGCTTTTTGCGGTTGAAATTATATATTGTATTGTGTATAATAAAACGGTAAAGAAAATTTTTGTTTTACGGGTGAAAAGCTTATGGATATGAACGCAATCAAATTCAAGGGGACCTTCCGCAGCTACCAGCAAAGAATACTCGACAACTCGCACAAATATTTAAAGGACGGCAAGATAAATATCGTTGCCGCGCCCGGCAGCGGAAAAACCGTGCTCGGACTCGAGCTTTTGCGCCGCTTGAATTCCCCAGCAATTATTCTTTCGCCCACAACGGCAATACGTCAGCAATGGGGCGAAAGACTTAAAGGAATGTTTTTGGAAGACGAATCCGACTTCGATTCGGTCTTTTCGAACGATATACATAAGGTAAAGCTCTTTAACTCGATAACCTACCAAGCGCTGTACACCGCGATAGAAAAGGTTTCGGAAACGGCAGAGGACGACACCGACTGCTCGGATATAGATATTTTTGCCGCAATGCGCGAAAACGGTATAAAAACCGTTTGCCTTGACGAAGCCCACCATTTGAAAAACGAATGGCAAAGGGCGCTTGAAAAATTCATTTCTACGCTTGATTGCGATATTAAAATAGTTTCGCTGACCGCCACCCCGCCTTATGATTCCGACGGAAACGAATGGGACAGATATATTAGCGTTTGCGGCGAAATCGACGAGGAAATTTTCGTTCCCGAGCTCGTTGGGCAAAACACGCTTTGTCCGCATCAGGACTATATATATTTCAACTACCCCACCAAAGAGGAAGCCCAAAGGCTAAAGGAATACAAGGAGCACGCAAAATGCGCTGTTGAGGAAATTGCCGCGCTTGATTTTTGGCAGGAGGTTGCGGGAAAATTCAACGCGATACGCGATTATTCCGAAGCCTTTTCGGCAGCAAAGGAATATATTGCGGTGCTCGTGCTTTTACAGCGTTGCGGGCAACGTATAAGCCAAAAGCTGATAACCGAGCTGACCGCGAAAAGAGAGCTGCCGAGGTTCGATATGCAATACGGCGAAACGGCGTTGCAATTTTTAATCAATTCCGAATGGCTTACCGAAAAGCAAAAGGAAAGCGTTACCGATATTTTAAAAAGTCACTCGCTTTATGAAAAGCGAAGGGTTTCGCTGGTTTTAAACGAAAAGCTCAAGCGTGCCCTTATATCCTCGGTAGGAAAGCTCGAAAGCATAAAGGCTATTGCGCAAAGCGAGGTTGCCAATATGGGCGCAAGACTGCGTATGCTGGTGCTTACCGATTACATAAAAAAAGAAGAGCTTGCCGCGATAACCTCGGCAACCGAATTCGGCTCGGTTAATATAGTAAGCATTTTCGAAACGCTCCGCCGCGAAAATCTCGGTGTTAAGATAGGCGTACTTTCCGGCACCTTGGTTATACTTCCCGCCGAAACCGATTTGGGCGATATACGCCACACCAAGCACGAAATACCCGGCACCGATTACTGCACTGTGGATATTGCGGGGGCGACGCACCGCGCGGTCGACTGTGTAGGCAAGCTGTTTACCGAGGGCGAAATACAAATACTCGTCGGCACGAAATCGCTGCTCGGCGAGGGCTGGGACGCGCCCTGCATAAACTCGCTTATACTCGCAAGCTTCGTTGGCAGCTTCGTGCTTTCGAACCAAATGCGCGGCAGAGCGATAAGAATCGATAAAAACGACCCCGAAAAATCCTCGAACATTTGGCATTTAATAACCGTCGAGCCCGAGCATATTTTTAAAGAAAAGGCAACCGAAAAAATAGAAGCAAGGCTTAGCCAAAGCAAAAACAAGCTGATTTCCTGCGATTTCGAAATACTTAAGCGCAGGTTCGATTCGTTTATGGGACCCAATTATGAAAGCGGAGTTATCGAAAGCGGCATTGAACGCATTACGAGTATAAAGCCGCCCTATGACGAAAAGGGTATTGCAAGAATCAACGCGGAAATGATTTCGCTTTCGGCAAAGCGCGAATCGGTTGCAAGCAAATGGAAGGGCGAGGTAAAGGCAGGCAAATTCGGTGTTGCGGTCGAAACCGAAGCGCCGAGAGAGAAAAAGGTTCCGATATTCACCTTTTCGAATATGCTTTATCTTTTACTTCTCGTTATTGCCGAAACGCTTATTTTGCGTGCGGGCGCCACGGCTTTAATACAATCGAGCACGGTTTTGAGCTTTATAAAAAACGCTTGCGCGTTTATCGTTTTGATATATATTATTAACGCTTCGGGCAAGCTTTTGCGGCATTTAAGCCCCGCAAAATCATTTAAAGTGCTTGGAAAAGCGGTATACAAAACTCTGCGTGATTGCGATATAATATCGCCCGATGCGAAGGTGGAAGCATTCGGCGACGACAAGCAGGAGTTTATTTCGATACAGCTACGCAACGCATCGATACACGATCAGAATATTTTTAACACCGCGATGACCGAAATGCTTTCTCCGATTCAAAACCCGCGTTATATTCTTATTGCAAAAACCCCATTCAAATCCTACAATTTCGCGCTTTCGTTTGCCTGCCCTTCGGTTATCGGCAAAAAGAAGGAATACGTCGAAATACTTGCCAAGCATTTGAAATCCACAAGCAAATTCGAGCCGATATACACCCACCGTGAAGACGGCAGAAAATTTATTCTTAAATGCCGCAAGCACTCCTATATAACGCTAAACCAAAGGTTAGTGAACAAGAAATACAAGGTTTCGCACTACGAATAAAAGTCAAAAGCCGTTACAGTCGATTTGGACTGCAACGGCTTTTCTTTATACTGTAGCAAACGATTTGTTTTTAAGGCGGAGGTTATCGGCAATCATTGCGATAAATTCCGAATTCGTAGGCTTCCCGCGCGAATTTTGAACGGTATAGCCGAAAAAGGAATTCAAAACGTCGAGATCTCCCCTATCCCAAGCGACCTCGATTGCGTGGCGTATGGCACGCTCCACGCGTGAGCTTGTGGTGCCGTAAAGCTTTGCGACGGTAGGATATAATATCTTGGTGACCGAGTTTATAACCTCGGTATCCTTTATTGCCATAATTATCGCGGTGCGAAGGTATTGATATCCCTTTATATGTGCGGGTACGCCGATTTGATGTATGATTTTCGTCACCTGCGCCTCTAAATCGGTTTCGTCACGCGTGGGGACCTTTGCTGTGCCGCGGCGGCGGTTTTTATCGGCAAGGCGCTTTGCACGGTCGGCAAGAGCAGCCAAATCGACCGGCTTAAGCATACAGTAAGCCGCTCCCGCCTCGCAGCATTCCTCGAAAAGATTTTGGCTGTTAAAGGAAGCAAGCATTATAAATGCGGGAAAATCGTCGGGCATCTGCTTTTTCGCGCTTCTTATAAGCCCTACGCCGTCGGTCTTGCTTAAATAAAGGTCGGAAATAACAACGTTCGGCTTCGTGCGGACCATTTTTGCGAAAGCTTCCTGACCGTCTGCCGCCTCGGCAACAACCTCTATATCGTTTCGTTTAAGAAATTGCACGCATTGATTTCTGAATTCGCTGTTTGAATCTGCCACCAGCACTCTCGGTTTTTCCATAATTATCAAACTCCTTGTGTATTTATTTTTCTGTGTAGATATTTTAACACAGAAATCGAGCGATAAGCAATAGATTTGCGCTAAAAAAACGGCGTTCCGTTCATTTTTCGTACGACTATTTTTGACTTTTTAGACGTAATTTTCTTTTGTTTTCCCGCGTTTTCGACGGCATTTTATTTTTATTTTGTCGAAATTTGTCGTTTTTTCGACATTATTGGCTTTTGTACTATCTTGTTTTTAGTTGGCGTGCTTTGTCGTTTTTTAGATTAAAGGTCCTTTGAATCTATATGGCGACAAACGAAAAAACGGTACTGCCAAAATGGCAATACCGTTTTTTTGTTACGCCGCGAACAGTGTGGCTTCGTCCCTTGCGCTTACGTCAAAGGCAGAGCCGAGCATATTTTCGATACATATACCGTAGCCGTGAAGCGGATCGTCGATAAGCACGTGGGTTACCGCGCCGACAAGCTTGCCGTTTTGTATTATCGGAGAGCCCGACATACCCTGTACTATACCGCCTGCTTGGTCGATAAGGCGTTCGTCGGTCACCTTTATTAAAAAGTTCTTCGTAGTGCCCGATGCGGAATATATATGCTCGATTTCGATACGGTATTCACCTATATTACCGTCTGCGAGCGTGGTTAATATGGTTGCTTCCCCCTCGGCAAGCTCGCCGCGCGCCGCAACCGGCAAAGGCTCGTAAGCGGTATCGGGGATTTCCGAAAGCCTGCCGAAAACGCCCTGCTCGGTATTATCCCAAAGCTCGCCGACAAGCACACGGCCGAATTTTCCGCGCAGCTCGCCGGGGGAATTGCGTTCGCTTTTAACGACGTCGGTTATTTCCACCTCTACCACCGCCCCGCGTGAAAGCGGCAAAAGAGTACCGGTTTCGTTATCGTATATGCCGTGGCCCAAGCCGCCGAAATCGAGCGTTTCGGGGTCGATAAAGGTTACCGTGCCGATGCCCGCTGTGGAATCGCGCACAAGCACGCCTATACGGTAGCTTCCGTTTGCGGTATCGCGCGCGGGCGTAACGGTAACCGTATCCTCCTTGCCGTCGCGCAGGTAAGCTATGCTTATCGGCTTGCCGCCGCTGCCCGAAATAAGCGAAATCAGCTCGTTTGCCGTTTCAAACTCCTTCCCGCCCGCACGGACGATTATATCGCCCGATTTAAGCCCCGCATCCTTGGCAGGCGACACCACGCCCGAAGCCGTTTCGACCCCCGTCGTGCCCAGCACCACCGCACCGTCGGTAAAAAACTTTACGCCGAAAGCCATTCCGCCCGGAATAAGCTCGCCGATATTATCGGTTGCCGCGGCGGCGTTCAGCCCGCCCGACAGCGAAAGCACCAGCAGGAGCGCAAGGAATACCGAAGACACGCTTTTTGTTTTATTTTTGTTCATTATAAATGCTTCCTATCCTTCGATTTTGATTTCGCATCGAGTTTAATTTATGTAAATCGGCGTTTTATATGCGAGGTAAAAAAATGCACCGAAGCTTTTAAAAGCCCGGTGCATTAATTTACAAAATTTATTTAATGTGTTTTTTTATCGCTTCAAAGGTGGCTTCGCTAATAACGTGCTCTATCTTGCAGGCGTCCTCCGCCGCAATATCGGCTTTTACGCCGAGCGAAACGAGGTATTCGGTAAGCACGGTATGGCGTTCGTAAATTTTTTCGGCAACCTCCAAGCCAAGCTCGGTAAGAGTAAGACTGCCGTTTTCATCGCAGATAAGATATCCGCCGTTTTTGAGTATGCCGACAGCACGGGAAACCGACGGCTTCGAAACACCGCGGTATTCACATATATCGATAGCGCGAACTGTCGGAAGCTGTTTCGAAAGCACGAAAACAGTTTCGAGATACATTTCGCCCGATTCCTGAAGTCTCATCACGCACACCCCTTTACCTTTATTTTTAATATGATACCACGAAACGAAGAAAAAATCAAGTTAATTATTTTAACGCATAGAGAATCGGGTGCAAAATAGCTTACAACGGCTTGCATCAGCGCCGTTTTAGAGCTTTTTTCATATTACGCCTTTTGTCGTTTTTGAAACGGCAAAGCAAAAAGGCACAAAGCAGCGAGGAGGCAAGAAGCACCGCCGAAACGAGCAATGCCGCCAAAAAGCTTCCCCCGATTATTATCGACAAAAGCAACACCGGCACAAGAACCACAGCCGCACCGATAAGCGCCGCAACAAGCGGTGCGTGCTTACACTTGAACGCCGAAACGCCGCCGCATACACCGCCGCCGATGAATACGCAAAGGCAAACGCTTGGGGTTAAAGCAGGGGTTGGATCATCGAGAGTTAAAAGCAAAAGCGGAAGCAAAAGCAGCAACAATACGGTTACGCCTGCGCCTATACCGCCGCCTATTAAACCTACAGCCGCCACGTTTATATCACCCTGCATTGCTCTTCTTCTGCTGTGCTCCATATATATCAACCGTCCTTTCATATTGATATATATGGCGTTTTGTATTTATTTATTCGCAAAGATCGAATTAATCAGCTTTGCGGTAAATTCATCGAGCAATTCGAAATTCATCGCGGGAATATACAGCTCTTCGATACGGTAATGCGTTGCTCTTGCAAGCGCAAGCTCGCTCTTTGCATCGTCCAAAAGCTCGTTTGCCAAGCGGTTAAGCGTTTTTAGCCTTGCGCGCGAATCGGATATTATACCTTTATCGATAAACCGAGCCGACGACGTGGTTTTTTCGGTGCCGAACGAGGCGCAGGGCGGATTTTCGGCAACGGTAACGAGCACGCTCGATTGCTCGAAGTAAAGCGACTCCGGCTGTGAAATATCCAAAGGCGAGCAGATTGCGGTGTGGTGGATACCGCGCTCGTTTGCCGTGCGGTGCAGTGCGTTTAACGCCTGCTGTGCGGCGATGCCGTTTATATGGTACAGAGTTTGTATTTTCCCAAAGCTTTCGAGCGTTTTCACGCCCTCGCTTGTGAACGCCGAGCAAAGCAGACGCTTGTTTTTTTCACCCGACGAGGATAGCTTATCGGTAAACGAAAGCGCGAATTCATCGAGCTTTTCGTTTAAAATCGATTCGTTTACGGTAAGCCTTATCATTTCCAAAACTCTGCCGTATGCCGCAAGCGCGGCGTACGCCGATTTATAGCGTTCGCTTTTTTTATCGGTAAGCGATATTATTTTTTCTCGGTGCGGAATAATTTTTGCTTCGTCCCAGAACTGTCCCAAATTTATAATGCTTTCACGCACGCAGGGATACTTCACGTCGAGCAAATGCGGGCTTGTGCCGTCGGCAACGGCAACCGAAAGCGATGGCAGAATAACGCCGTCGAGGCTTTCGGGGTCGGCAGAGCAACGGATTATATCGAAATCAATTCCCTCTCTCTGCGCGCGCCCTGCTATACGGCGCATAAGCGTTGATTTTCCGCACCCGCTCGAGCCTTTTAATATATACAACCGCGAAATTCCGGCAAAGCATTCCTCGAAAAGCGATTTAAACCCGTTAACCGTGTTTGCACCTGCAAAAAATTCCATATAAACACCCCGTAATTATTCTTTGGCAATACCTTATTATTTTATGCAAAAACGGCACGACTGTTTAAAAAAGAAATAATTTGTGCTAAAATTAAAACAGATTACAGTTTTTTGTGTTTTTGCCGTCTATATAGGTGAATGGCCATTCACAAGGAGGTTCGTATGGAACGGAATAACGGCGTTTTACTTTCCGACGAAGAAATAATAGCATTATATTTTGACCGCGACGAAAAGGCAATAACCGAAACCGAGCGCAAATACAAAAGCTATCTTTTAAAAATCGCATATAACGTTTTGCATAGCGAGCAGGACAGCGAGGAGTGTGTGAACGATACCTATTTAAGAGTATGGAATACAATTCCGCCCAACCGTCCGAAGCTTTTCCGCGCGTTTTTGGCCAAAATAACGCGCAACCTTGCCTTTGACAAATACGAAAACGAAAACCGCAAAAAGCGTATTCCGCACGGCTCGCTGCTTTCCTTCGACGAGATTCGGGATTTCATTCCCGATTCGAGCACGCCCGAAGCCGAGCTTGAAGCAAAGGAAATAAGCAAGGTAATAAACGCATATTTAAAAAGCACCTCCGATAAAAATTTATATATTTTCGTAAGCCGTTACTTTTTCGCTATGCCTATATCGAGCATTGCCGAAAGGCTCGGATGCAGCGAAGCAACGGTACACAAGCGTATTAAAGCAATTAAAAGCGAACTGCGAAAAAGATTTGAAAGCGAGGGTATTTATATATGAAAAAATTCTTGAATGCAGTCGGGCAGATAGACGATGAGCTGCTCGACAGATACGAAAAAATAGAAAAAATGCATCTTCCGCAAAAGAAGAATCGGCGTATTTTGAAAACGGTTGCAATCGCGGCGTGCTTCTGCATAATCATCGGCTCGCTGATCGCGGTATTAAGCTTCGGCGGCAATACCGATATTCCGCATTACAGCAATATAACGAGTGTGTTCGAGAGCTTCGAAGGCGATAACCCGAGCAGCCGAATGCCGAATGAAAGCTCGAACGTTATATCGGAAGCCGTTTCCGATCCCGAGCAAAGCGAGACGTCTAATACTACATCGCAGGGCGGTAACACCTCGCAAAGCGTCGAGAGCTCACTGCCCGACGAAAGTTCACACGGGGACGTTTCTGGCGGCGAAACCTCTGTGCCGATACCGCCTTCCGAATTAAACCACACGATGAGCAACGAGCCGTTATGGCTTAATCCGGTTCTTGCGGGCGCAACACAGGGCGGTTCGGGACTGACGGAAGAACAAGCACCGCCTTACGTACTGTTCGGTATGGGCATGACGGCAGTCGGCAAGGTACAGCAGATATTACCAGATACCTACGCACGATTGGGTGCGAGTACGGCAGAGCTAAGATACCGTGTTATAGTAATGGAGATAACCGAATCGGTTTACGGACAAAATCTACCGAACGAAATATTTCTTACCGTTCCGAGCTATTTAGACGTAAACGCGCTTTTGAATTACGATGAAATACTTTTTGCGTTCAAGCAAAAGGGGTTTGAAAATTACGTTCTTGCAAACGAAACGCAAAAACGCGCGGAAGCATTTTCGATGATGTTTGAAACCGTTCCCGGTTACCACGAGTTCTGCTTTGTTCCGTTTACCGACGGGGTGTTGGATATTTCACTGTGGCGTGAAAATGGCTGGAAAAATTACTTTTACGAAGAAAAATATCTGATCGAATTTTTTGACGACCGCGACAATTTCCTTGTTATGAGCGGTGACACGTTGGAGCAGGCAAAGAAAAACGTTCTGAATTACTTGAGCGATATGTATCACACGCCGCTTGACCGTGTTTTGTATTCCGAAATATTCGCATACGACGAGGCAAAGGAGGTTTTGGCACACTGCAAGCCGTTTGAAAACGGGATCTATTCACAGGAGGCATACGTTCAAAACGGCTCGGCAATATTCTTTGAACGCTATATTTACGGATTTGCAACGAACGAAATGATACGCATATCCGAAAAGGACGGCGACGTGACGTATTACAGCGAAGCCTTTACCGAGGAAGAGATTAAAAAGCTCCCGAATATTGCCGATTTCTTCGAAAATACGGATATCGATTCACTTTCGCCGATGCACACCGATATTACCGACAAGCTTACTGTAAGCAAGGCTATGATTGCCGGCAAATATATTAAATACGGCGGAAAAATATATTCGGTTGCCCGTATCGGCTGGAAAATCATAGACGACAGAAACTGGTACTGTAACGACAACACCTATTTCCTTATCTCCGAAGACGGAAGCGCAACGCTTATCGACCGCGAGGAATTAAGAGAGCTTACGGGCGGCGATTCCTTTGTAACAAGCTTTGAATACAATGTATTTCAGGAAGAAGTAGAAACACTCGAGTGAACGAAAAAGAGGTTGCGTTTGCAACCTCTTTTAATATACGGTTTAGAAATTCTGTCTGTGTGCTTCGCGGATAATTGCGAGCTGTTGGCGGACCTGATAAAGCTTAATATCGTGCTCTCTGCCTTCGGTGAAGAGCGCATAGATTTGGTCGTAATAGGTTTGAACAGCCGCGATAAAGGGGGCTTGGGGATCGCCGTCCCAAGCTTCCTCGTACCATTTGAGCGTTTCGCTGCAATATGCGGGAAGCTTTTCCTCGCCCATAGTGAGCGATTCGCGGATAAGGTGCTGCTCGGGTGCTTCCTCTTCTTTGAAATACTTCCAATCGATATGAGCCATATTGCCCTTCAAGGTACCGCGGGTACCCTCGACCTTATAGGTATATGCGGGGTATGCGTCGCAGGAGGAAATATCGAGGTCGATAATCGGTCTGTCGGGCGCTTTAAGAATAAGCTTGCAATAATCCTCTGCATCGCCGAAGGTGTTACAGCGGTCCATATGACAGAATACTTGGGGCATTCCGTCGTAATAATCGAGAATATTAAGCGCTTGGTCGAGCGGGTGAGGGCCGGTGTTTGCAAGGTTGCCGCCGTTTAAATCAAGACAGCACTGCCAGTCCCAACGTCTTGCAAAGCCGTTGAACTGAATACCGACGTGAACGATTCTGCCGAGCTTGCCCGAAGCGATAACCTCTTTTACCTTTAAGAAATAGTTGGCAAAGCGGCTTTGCTGGAACACAAGAAGATGCAAGCCCTTTTCCTCGGCGATAGAAACGAGAATATCGTATTCCTCGACGGTGGGCACGAAAGGCTTTTCGCAAAGAACGTTGAATCCGTGCTCCAAAAGATCCTTGGTTACGGAGAAATGCAAATTGCTGGGGAGCGAATTAACGACGAGGTCGATATCGTCACGGTTAAAAATTTCCTTGTAATCGGCGTAAACGTCACAGCCGTATTCGGTTGCGGCGCGGTTACGGCGTATTTCCATTTGGTCGACAACGGCAACGACCTTAAAGCGCTCGGTATCCTTTTTTAAATGCAAGCCGTGGATATCTCTGCCGCTTCTGCCTTGCCCGAGTATAGCAATACGAATCTGTTTCATAACACTTTTCTCCTATAATAAAGGTTTATACAAGTATTATAACAGAATGTCAAAAAAAGTAAATACAAATCTAAAATTTCGCTTCGATTTTTTCATAAGGAACGCAAACGGAGGTATATTCGCTTCCACGCCTAATATACAGCTCGAAGCCGTTATCGGTAAGTGCAAAAAGCTCGCGGTCGATACGCTTTATTTCCTTTTTCGAAAACGACTGCAGCAGATATTCGTCGAGCACCATATCGTTTATAAGGCAGGTATGCCTGCACTTCGTTCCGAAGCTTCGTTCCCAAACCTGCGTTTTTCGCTCGTGCGATATATTGCCCGCACCGTCGGAAACCGAAATATCGATAACCACCGAAAGAAAACGCTCGTCAAACCGTGTAACGCGGTAATTCATAACCGCGGCAAACGGCAAAAAGCCTTCGGTGGATTCCGAATATTTTTCCTTTGCCGCTTTTAAAAGCTCGGTTTTGGCATATTCGGCAAAGGAATTTATTAAATCGGAATAAAAGTTCTTTGCGAAAACCGATAGCGGCTCGCGCTTTTTTGCATTGATTTCGGGACATTTAAGGTTGATTTTTAAAAGAATTACGCCTTCGCTGTCCGAAAGCTCCTCCTTTATGCAGGCTTCGCCGAGAATAAGCCTTTCTTTTTTTACAAACAGCATTTATCATCACCGAGAATATTCTATTCTCTTGCTTTGACAATAATACCGACAATCGCCTTTATTTCCTGCGCAGAGGCCGATATTGCAAGCGGCACCGATATAAAGCCGAGCTCTGCGCTTGCGCTTTTAAAAAGCAAAAACACCGCGCAGACCAACACTCCGCAGAGCCCTCCCTTAATTCGCTTTTGCGGCGGATATTGCGTTAAACCCGAAAATGCTATGCAAGAGGACAGCGGACAAACGATTGACGAAGCTGTTTCGACCGCAGACGGACGCGACAGGCTGTAAAACTCGGTGCTGTCTGCCGCCACGATGGATATATACAAAGCGAGCAACGCGGTTATAAAAAATATCGGCGTGGGTGTATGGAAAACGCTGTCGCCGTTATACGCCGCGAAGGCGGCTGCCGCAACGCAGGCAAGCACCACAGCCAACGAGCGCACCCACCCGAGCGCCGAAAGCGATTCGGCAAACACGGCGCAAAGCCGCAACGCAACCGAAAACGCCAAAAGCGGCAAAAGCAAAGCCGAGCCGCTTTTTAACCGCGCGAGCAGCGGCAAAAGCAAAAAGCTTAATATTACCGACAAAGCCGCGCAGCTACCGCCGTATGCCAATACTGCCGCAAGATTGCAGATCGGCAAAAGCGCGCAAATAAATATCATTTTTTACCCCCAAGCTCCTCTTTTCTGCCCAAAACCCGCTTCGGCCAGCTAAAAACAAAATCCTGCATTCCGCTTTTATCGAACGGTGCGAGAGGCGTCATATACGGTACGCCGAAGCTGTTTTTTCCGCATAGCATAAAAAGCAGCACCGAAACCGAAAGCCCGATACCGTATATACCGAACATCTCGGCAAGAAACAGCGTTGCAAACCGCGCAAGCACTATAACGTACATATACGCAGGGGTGATAAAGGCGCAGACCGCGGAAAAGGCAACCGTTATTACCCCGACTGATGACACTATTCCCGCCTCGACGGCGGTATTGCCCAAAATTATCGAGCCGACTATTCCCACCGCATCGCCAACCGTGCGGGGCATTCGCACACCGACCTCGCGCAGAATCTCGAACAGAAAAAGCACCGCAACGATTTCCCAAAAGAACGAAAGCGGTATATCCTTGCGTGAATCGGCAATTATTCCCAAAAGCTCGTTGGGTATGGTGGAATAGTTATACGAAACGGCGGCACACAGCACCGCGGGGGCGTATATCGCGGCGGCAAAGGCAATCAGACGCAGACATCTTATAAAGGTTGCGTAATAAGGGGTATGAAGATAATCGTCGGAGGCCTGAAGGCTTTCGACAAAAACGCATGGCAGAGTTAACACGAAGGGGCTTCCGTCGACAAGCACGGCAACACGCCCCGACATTAGCTTCGAAGCCGCTTTATCGACCTTTTCGGTGCTTGCGGAGGTGGGCAGCAAATTGTCTTTACTGCCCGAAAGCAGCATAGTAATATTCGCGCTGTCGGTTATCGCCGTTGCGTTAATCTCGCCGAGCCGTTTTGCAATATCGTTTACAAGCCTATCCTCTGCCCTGCCCGAAATATAAGCCATTATCACCTTGGTTTGCGAAATACTGCCGACTGCAAATCGGCGGAATTTTAAAGCAGGCGTACGGATATACTTCCGCAGCAATGCCATATTTATCTCGGCGTCCTCGACAAAGCCCGTCTTCGGCCCGCGTACAGTAACGTCGCTCGAGGGCTCCTGCACGCTTCGCCCATGGGTGTACTGTGCATTTGCCAGCGTTTTAAAAAAGCCCTTTTCGCTTTCGGCAATTATTAACACCTCGCCCTTAACCAAGCCGTCTGCGGCGGATGCGGTATCTAACGGCGAGGCAAGCGAGGGCGATTCGAGCAGAGCGCCGAAATTGCCGTCGAAGGCAGACGTATCGGCACGCATAAGCGGGCGCAGCAGCCGTTCGGAAATAAAATCCCGCGCGGTTATTCCTTTTATAAAAATCAACGCGTAGCGTGATTTTTCGGTTCCGCTTTCGCGGCATATAAGATCTTCGCAATCGGCAAGCAGAAGGCAAACGCCGTCACGAAAGCTATCGTATTCGCTCATACCTGTTTTTCCCTTTCGCTTTTTTGTTATTTATTCCCCAAAAGCTTATTTTTAAGCGGGAAAAACTATTGACATAATTAAAATGATAATATAAAATATATTGGAGTATTATTTTGGAGGACTGTTATGGCAAACGGAAAAAACAAAAAAAGAGGCAACGGCTTTCTCGTGGCTTTTTTATGTCTGCCGCTTGCCGTTATTCTCTGCTTTTCTATATACTATTCCTCGCTTGACAGCGTAAGCAAGGTTACTTTAAGCGCACCCGATTCCGCCACCGCAAGCTTCGATTCGCAGGAGGATATCGACTTTTTCGTAAATATGCTTAAAAACGCACTTCCGATAAGCACCGCAATGCGCGACGTTTCGGGCGAAAAGCCGGTTTACATAACTTTATACCCCGGCGATTCTCCTCTCGAATACAAGCTCTACCCCTCGCTTAACCTTTCGGGCTGTCTGCTTATCGACCCCGACGGCGACCTTTTCGTGCCCGAAACCGAAACGGCAAAGCAGCTTTTGCTTATGAGCGAGTTCGATTATTTGTATTCCTCCTATTTTCTTCCCACGCTTTCGGTGGTCAGCGGTGAAAGCAGCTATGAGGTTGCCCCGACAGAATGTGTTTGGGAATACTACAAGACCGACGGAAACGTTTATTCCTATTCGCCCGAAAAGCTTGCAAACGGCGATGAAACCTATATTATTTTGAAAGGGCTCGAAAACAAGCTCGTATTCACGCCCGACAACGAGGTACGCCCCTACCAGATGACAGATATTTCGTATATCGCCGACAACGGAAGCGAATATACGATAAACGATATTTCGCAGCTCGACCTTTCGTTCGATACCAAGCTTGCGGTTGCCTTTACGGTGAAGTGGAGCGGTATGAACGGCGCGCAGGCATCGGGCGAAGCGAAGTACAAATTTAATATTATCTACGACGTTCCCGCGGTTATCGAAATTCCCAAAAACGAATACACCGTTGGCGACGTTATTGTCGTTTCGGCAACGCATTTGAACGCAAGCGAAACGTTTGGGCTTAATACTATTCTCGATATTCCGCGAATCGATTTCGGTCTTACCGATGAAAGCAAGGGTATTGCCCTGCTCCCGATAGGACTGAAAAACGCAAAGGGCGATTATTCGCTTGAAATTACCACCGCGGTAAGCAGTACGACCGAAACGATTACGGTTACCGAGCGCGAAAACGGCGAATGGAAGCCTATCGAGGTAAGCGAAGAGCAATATTCCTCGATGCTTTCGCCCGAAAAAATGGAAAACTTTAAAAAGGCTATCGCAACCGCAACGACCACACGGCCCGAAACCGATTATTTTAACTTTGCCACCGGCAAGCTGAATTACCCTGTCGGCAACAAAGCACCGGCTTACACGTTCGGCCAGACCGTTAATTTGGGCACTACCGCCGCAAGCGGCGATTCGGGCGAGAGAGTTTGCGAGGGTGTTGTATACGTTGTAGAGGAAAGCACCTCGGTACGTTCGGCACAAGCGGGCGAGGTTGTGTTCAGCGGTGTGCTTGCGCCCACCGGCAACACGGTAATTATCTATCACGGATACGGCATTTACAGCTATTATTACCATTTGGAAAGCCTTAACGTTCAGGTCGGCTACACGGTTACCGACGGCGAAATTATCGGCAAGACGGGCAACACCGGCTTTACCAACGGCAAGACCGCGCTGCACTATGCAATAAGCATCGACGGCGTATTCGTAGATCCGTTGTGGTTTTATCAGCAATAAGCCAAAACAACAAAAGAGCAAGAGCGAAAGCCCTTGCTCTTATTTTATATTTCAAGCAGAACGCTTATAGCCGAAAGAACGTAGCCACTTGCCGTTTCGGTGCGCAAAATACGCTTGCCCAAGCCCGCAAGAGCAATACTTTTTTCGTTTGCGAGCGCGGTTTCCTTTTCGGAAAGGCCGCCCTCGGGCCCGATAAGAAAGCCTATCGTTTGGGGCTTTTTATTTAAAAGCTCGCGCACGGGGCGGGTGTTATCGCCCTCGTAGCAAACAAATCCGATATCCTTTTGGGCTATTTCGCTTATCGCCGATTCAAAGCCGATTATGCCGCGGATTTCGGGAATATAGCTTCTTCCGCACTGTGCGGCGGCAGATTCGCTGATTTTTTTCAAACGCTCGAGCCGTTTTGCAAACGCTTTTGCATCGGGGCGGGCAACGCAACGCTCGCTCATCACCGCAATAATTTCGTGCGCGCCGAGCTCGACAGCCTTCTGCACGACGGTATCGAGCTTATCGCCCTTTGGAAAGCATTGATATACCGAAACCTTAAAGGGCATTTCGTTATCCTGCTTTTCGGGCTCGCCGAGGGTTGCAAAAAGACCTTCCCGCGTGATTTCATCAATAGTGGCAATAAACGAATTGCCGTGCATATCGCAAACGTGAAGCTCGTCGCCGATACCCTTGCGCAAAACGCGCAGGATATGGTTGGCATCGCTCCCGTCGATAAAGGCTCTGTTATCTTGAATTTTATCGCTTCCGATATATATACGCGGTATAAAAGCCATATGCAGCCTCGCTTTTTTACTTTAATAAAGCTATTATATAACAAAACCCTTGATAAGTCAATTACGAATCGTGTCGAACGAATGAAACGTAAAGTTTTGAAATACTATTGACTTTCGGGGCGTATGGTTGTAAAATATAGCTGTGATAAATATTATCCTACGGAGGTAAATTATGGCAGATAATATGGAAAACGAAAACATCTTCACCCTAACGGACGAGGAAGGCAACGAAAGCCAATTTGAGCTTTTCGGCGAGCTTACGCTTGACGACAACACCTATCTCGCGCTGATCCCGCTCGAAGGTGACGAGGACGAATACGTTATTCTTAAGGTCGAGGTTGACGAAAACGGCGACGAGCTGCTCGTTACTATCGATGACGACGATGAATTCGACCGCGTTGCTGACGCGTTCGAGGATACATTTTTCAGCGAAATCGATCTCGACGGAACTGTTGAAGAAGAATAATACTTTCTTCCTGCGGAGTCCGTGCATAGCGATAGCTTAATGCTATCCTGTTCTCTGTGTAAAAACCCACAAGAAAGAAAGGGAGTTCATATTCCGCTGTGGTGAAGCAGGCCTCCCGTATACCTTCCCTTTTATGCGATTGTATACGGACGTTGGAAGCACTAAAGCATCGGAGAGGACACCCACCTGCACAAAGCAGGGTTTCATTCTCACGGGGGCACGGCTCGCGCGGGGGCTAAACGGTATCAAAGGAATCGGTTAACCCCGATTCCTTTTGGTTTAAGAGGCAATTATGAAAACGGTTTTTGAATATATAGACAACAACCAAGAAAGATTTTTTGAATTCTGGCAGGATATCTGCAATATGGAGGGCACCGCCGAAAACAAGCCCGCTATGGACGCGATAACCGACAAAATACAAAGCTTTGCCGACGAAATAGGCATTTTTTCCGAGCGCGTTTGCTTTGAACGCTGCGGTGATTTTCTAATTATCGATACGAAGCACACGGCGGAAAACGGGGTTTGCTTTCTTGCGCACACCGACACGGTACACCAAAGCGGCGCTTTCGGCTATCCGCCGACAAGAATCGAGGGCGAAAGGCTTATCGGCCCGGGCGTAATAGATTGCAAGGGCGGTATTGCGATATCACTGCTTGCAATGACCGCGCTGATTAAAGCGGGGTACGAAAGGAACTGCCGTTTGCTGTTGACCACCGACGAGGAGATAAGCAACCGTTTGGGCGGAGATCGGGAAATGGAGGTTATAAAAGCGGCAACCTGCGGATTTAAGGCGGCGTTTAACTGCGAGGTCGCGCGCGAGGGCGAGGTTGTCGTTTCGCGCAAGGGTATTTTGCGTTACCGCTTTGATATACGCGGCATTTCGGCGCATTCGGGTATCGACTATTTCAACGGTGCAAGCGCAATAAAGGAAGCGGCGCACAAAATAATCGCCTTGGAGAAATTAAGCGAGCAAAACGGCACTACCTATAACTGCGGAATTATAAAGGGCGGCAGGCTTGCAAATATTGTTCCCGATAGCTGTGAATTCACGGTTGACGTTAGAATGCGCGATAATATTGCTATGAAGCAGGCGGAGGAAAAGCTAAAGGAAATTGCGGCAAAGTGCTTTGTCGACGGTACCGAAACCGAGCTTTGCTTTATAAGCAAGCGCCTGCCGATGATAAGAAACGCAGACACCGAAAGACTTTTTGACCACCTCAACACCGTTTCGCAAAAATACGGATTTGGCAAGCTGACGGCTGTTGAAAGCGGTGGCGGAAGCGATTCGGCGTATACACAGCTTGCGGGAGTACCAAGCATTTGCGCTGTGGGTGCAACGGGAGATTTTTGCCACACAACGCAGGAATACGCGAATATTTCCTCGCTTAATTCCCGAGCAAAGCTTTTAACCGCGGCAATATTAGAGCTTGAATAAAACGACTATACAAAGCAGTACCGCGCGCCGTTTTGGCGCGCGGTACTTTTTATGATAGGCAATACGCCGCAGTAAGTGCTTTTTTGTTATTTAGCAATTTTATTTTTTAGCTTGAACGCAATGAAGCGAACCAAAAGCTGTACCGAGAAGAACAAGACAAGGTTAAGCACGGGCATAACGAAGCGCGAAATTTCGAGCGGAAGAATATAGAAGGGATCGCGCACGACGAAAAACCAATTATAGCGGTAATTATAGTTGCCGTTTATCCCGTTGAAGCAATAGCTGCCGAGCAACGCCCAAAGTATTGCGCAAAGCGTTGTGAAAAAATCTCGGCGGACAAGCTTTTTTGTAAAGCCGTTATTTTCGTAGGCAAGCACGAGCAAGCCGTAGACCGCCATAATGCTATGAAAAACGAGCGTGCTTAATGCGCGGTAGCAAAACGGATGCACCCGATACCACATTATTCCCGCAGGATAGATAAGATACACGAAATTCGAAACAAAGCCGAGCAAAGCGAAATGAGCGCGGTATTCGTAAAGCCTTTTGTTGTGTCTGCTAATAAAGCAGGCAACGCAGGTTGAGGTGCACAAATGGAACGGCAGATTTTCGATATCTATTTCGCCAAAAGCAAGCGGTCTTAAAAAATAATCGGAAATATAAAAGCAGAAAACGAGGTCGATAAAAAAGGTTATCGTTTTTTGGCGGCAGGCTTCGTTTTTGTTTTTAAGATAGCGCAATGCAAAAAAACCCAAAAGCAACGCGGCGATTATATAGCACCAATGCCACACGCCGAAGCAGGTAAAAAGCACTCCGTCCTTTTTATCCGAAAGCAGCCAATGCAAAAAATCGTACATAGCCCTCTCCTATTTCCAAATAAAATTATGCTTTATCGATTCGCCGCCGTCGACAACAATACTTTGTCCGGTACAAAAGCCGTTTTTTACGGTTAAAAAGTACGCCCATTCGGCAATTTCCTCGGGTGTTGCCCACCGTTTAAGCGGAGTTTCGTTCATTATTTGCTCCCACAGCGTTTTATCGTTTATAACGCATTCGTTAAGCGGTGTAAGAACTCCGCCGGGATCGAGGCTGTTGCAGGTTGCGCCGTATGCGGCAACGCGAAGTGCGGTATTTTTCGTATAAGCAACCACGCCGCCCTTGCTTGCGCAGTATTCGGGAAATTCCGAACCGGTGTGCGCGCTTGCCGAGCCGATATTCAATATCGATTTAATACCCTCGCGCACGCCGTATTTTTCGGTGATATATATAAGCGCTTTTAGGTTTATGTCAATATCGGCTTCGTTTTGCGTGCCTGCATTATTGATAAGTATATCGATATCCGAAATATCGGGCAGATTGGAATAATCTCTTATATCCAGCTCGCAGTGAATGTATTCGGGGTGAGCGATAGACGGTTTTTGCCTGTCTATGCCGAAAACGGTATGCCCCTTTTGCAAAAACAGCATTGCGATCGCTTTACCTATCCCCTGCGACGAGCCGGTTACCAAAATTCTCATTTTTTATTCTCGCTTTCGATATAATCAAGATATTCGCTGCCGACCGAATTACCCTTCCAATAGGTTACTATTCGGTAGCCGATCGGCGAAAACACTATTTCCATTATCAGCTCGGCGATTGCTCCGGTAAGCGCGCACATTGCGCACTGAAGCAAAGTCCAATGAAAGCCGTCCCAAAATATCGGCGCAAAGCCCACGAAAACGATTACCGAAAAGATAAAGTTATCAAAAAACTGACCGATAAAGGTAGAAACGTAGGTGCGCATAGCGTACGCCGCTTTTCCGTCGGGATTCTTTTTAAACGCCTTGCCTATAACGAAATTAAGCATATTATTTATAACCGCGGACGAAAGGAACGCCACCGTACTGCCGAGCAGAATAAACCAGGTTCCTCCGAAAATGCCGTCGAACACGCTGTAATCGCCCGCGTTCGAGGGTATTATGCTTGCGACGAAAAATATTAAGCAGGTAAGCAGATTGATTATTGCGGCAAGCACCGATATTCTGTTCGATGCGCCCGGCCCGAAATGCTTGGTTACTATATCCATACACATAAAAGAAAGCCAGGATATAAGTATTCCGCCGTCGATAGCTATCCATTCGAGCTGAAGCAGGGTTTTGTTTGCAAGCAGGTTCATACATACCACGCTTACCACGAACAGCGTCATTACCGTTGCGGGAATGCTTCGAAGCAATATCGAGCTTTGCTTTATTTCCTTTTTAAGCCAATTTTTTATCATAACCAACAACCGAATTTTCTTTGATTTTTGATATTATATCATATATTATACGAAATTTCAATAAAAAGCCTAAAGGCAAAGGTGTTGAAAAAACAGGGATTGCGTGCTATAATATCCAAAAAGTACACGGAGGCAAAAATGGAAAATATCGGAACGTCGATGCTGTGGTTTTGGATATGCTATATAGCAGTAACTCTTGTGGGCATTCTACACACGGTTTTTAATATATACGTTTTAAAAATGAAGCCTATGGACAGCGAAGGTATGGGCGAGGGCTACGAAAAGACAAAGCCCTGGCACCCGCTGTATAATATCGTTTTATTCACGCTTTTCGGCTATCTGTATATGAACGGCTTGCCTGCCCCCACTTTAAAAGAAGCGATCGTTACGGGTTTGCTTTGGGCGGGGATCTGTATTGTGTTCGATGTGTTCGGCTGGGTACTTATCAAGCACCCTTGGAGCCTGACCTTCAAGGAGTTTTACGTTGATTACCAGCCGTGGATAAGTCTGATTTATATAGCAATATTTTTAGGTCCGGTTATTGCGTTTTTTCTGTGCCGATAGATAAAAAGGAGTTCACAAGGGCGATGCACCATAGTGATAAAATGCCCAAAGCGTGAACTCCTTTTTTCGTGGTATGTTGAATTGTTTATTTGAAAAGTCGGCGGTGCTTTTCGAAAAATTCGAAATATAGCTTGGTGTTTTCGAGCTCCCACCATTCTTTTATTTCTGCCGGGCGGGAATCAAGGTCGTATATCCTTGCGCCGTCGAGCGCCAAAAGAAATGGTGAATGGGTTGCAATAATAAACTGACAGCCGCAATAGCGTGCCATTTCCTCGAGCATCTTCACAAGCTCCAGCTGCATTTTCGGCGACATACTGTTTTCAGGCTCATCAAGGCAATAAAGCGTATCGTTCTTTAGCTTTTGCCCGAAATACTGAAGTGCGGTTTCGCCATTACTGTTCAGCTTTGCTTCGCTGCCCACGGTTTTGCGTATAAACTGCCTGCGAGAAACGGTTTTTTTCCGTGCGAGAATCTGAAGCCTTAATGCCTCGTGATCCTGTATCCCCTCGAATTTAACGGTGTCGCCGTATTTCAGCTCTGCCCATTCGGCCTTTGCAGCTTCCTTGCCCTCGCTTATTTCAGCGTTGTTTGTGCGCACCGTAAGCATATAATCGAAAATATCGTCGCTTGTAATAATTCTGCTTCCGTTCGGTATGCGGTGTCGAAAGCCTTCGTCGTCATAGCCGAGCGTATATTCACAGCTTTCGGCATAAGACGCAAACATTTCGCTTGAATTGAACGGAGATATGCGGTTGAGCTCGAGCTTTTCGGCAATCAGATTCAAAAGCGTGCTTTTTCCCGAGCCGTTCCCGCCATAAAAGATCGTTATCCGTTTAAAGCCTATCTCGTACAGCTCTTTATTTGCAAAAAGTCCGCAGGGATAGGAATTATCGATATATCCCAAATGTCCGCCGTTTTTCTCGGCGCGTCTTTGTAACAGCAGTTCTTCTTTATCTATCGGCAACACAAAGCTATCTAAATACATATTTTTCGCTCCTTTCCTGTATTATAGCATAGCTGATGTCCGATTAAAAGGACTTTGCGTATGTTTTTCTTTCTTTTTTGTTTTTTTGCAAAAAAACGACTCGAATCTCTTCGAGTCGTTTTGATTGTTTTAATAGTTTTGAATATCGATAATATCCATTACTACGCCGCTGGTCAACGTGACCTCCTCGCAGGTTACTATCGGGTCGCCTTCGGTATTAACCAAATAGCCCGCCGACGAAGATGCACAAGGATAGAGCCACAAGCTGCCGGTGCTTAACGTGAGCTTATCGTAGCCGCTCGTGGTGTAATAGTAGGAATCGTAGAACTGAACGTTGGTAAGAGCCGCGGGAGTGCGTCCGTTGAGCGTTCCGGAAAGCTGATACAAATAGTTGGAGGAGCCGTAAGAGGTAGTGCTCGAGTTGGTGATCGAAGCGGCTCTGCCGTATTTGCCGTTGCTGATGCTGCCGGTATCGGATACCGAGAAGATGGTAACACCGCCGATGCAGAGCGAATAGGTAAGGGTGCCGTTGTTATAAACGAGGTTCAACTGCAAATCCTTAACGCTATAGCTGTTTTTGATGTAATAAACGTTCAAGCCGTCCATTACGTTCCACTTTGTATAGACATAATCGGGGTTATAGGTTACGGTAACGTCGCTCGAATATGCATACGCGTTCCAGCGCCAAGCGCTGTTTTTGTATTCGGAGGTAACGATTTCCCAATCCTCGTCGCCCAAGCGCTTGATCAAGCCGAAGTCGCCGCTCCAGTTGGTCGAGTTCAGGCAGAGGTAGAGGTATGCGTTATCGATATTCTTATCGCTTGCAATACCGCATCCGATATTTTGCTTTGCAAGTGCATCGCTGCTGGTATAAAGCGAGGTATTAATAGCCGCAAGATTGATATAGGTGGAAATACCCACGGTGCTGTTCTGCGGTGCGTACAATACTGCGCTCAAGCCGTCGGTATCACCCGAGGATGCAGAGGGATAGCTTTGGGAGGTATACAAGCCGATTGTCGATTGGATAGTGCCGACGGTGGTATCTACCGGCGTTTTTTCTTCTTCGGGGAAGCTTAGCTTACCGAGCGAGAGATATACGTTCTTTATCTTACCGGATACCGACTGAAGTGCAGTGATTTCGCCGGTGAGAACGAATTCGGCGCCGACAGTCGCGTTGTTCATAAGGAAGCTATAGCTGTCTGCCAAGCCGACCGCCGCATCGTTATGGAAGATAACGGCGATTCTGTTACTGCCGAGCGTTGCGGATTCGGCAAGGTTTACGTCGTCTATTTCGTAGTCGGTCAATACGACCGTCCAGGTGCCCTTTGACTCGTTATATTCAAGAATAATACCGTTAAGGCTTCCGAGGAAGGTTTGACCGTTTATGCTTGCAACGGTTGCCGAAGCATTGGTGGAAGCATAAAGGAAAATATTGTTTTCCAAAGGCTTGCTGTCGCTCCAAGCATAGCCGTTTACAAAGGTAAGAACGCTGTATTCGGTAGATGTGGTGGGTATATCCTGCTCGGGCTCGGAGGGGGTAACCGGTTCCTCTTCGGGCTCCTGCTCGGGCTCGGAGGGAGTCTTTTCCACAACGTAGGTATAGGAAAGCGTTACGTCGGATATAGCGCCGGAAGCGGATTGAAGTGTAGAAACACCGCAGTTAAGAGCGAATTCGGCGTCTACTGCCGCATAGGTCTTAAAGAAATTAAAGCTTTCTTCCTGACCTACTACCGCTTCATCGTGGAATATTACTGCAAATCTGTTGCTGCCGAGCTTTGTCGATTCGGCTTCGTTTACGCCGTCTGCTTCAAAATCGGCAACTATAACCTTCCAGGTGCCGTTTTCTTCGTTGTATTCGAAAACGATACCGTTCTGCCACTGCAAAAAGCCTACGCCCTGACCGTGAATCGTTGCGGGGGTTGCGGAAGACGAGGTCGAAGCGTATACGAATATCTGCTTCTGATAGCAAAGGCTATCACTCCAATTCCAGCCGTTCGCATAGGTAAGGTTGCCGTAAACGGTCACGGTTTCAACTTCGGGTTCGGGCTCGGGTTCGGGCTCGGGCTCGGGTTCGGGCTCGGGTTCGGGCTCGGGTTCGGGTTCGGGCTCGGGTTCGGGTTCGGGCTCGGGTTCGGGTTCAGAAGTTTCGGGCTCGGAAGTTTCGGGCTCGGATACTTCGGGCTCGGACACTTCGGGCTCGGACACTTCGGGCTCGGACACTTCGGGCTCGGGCACCTCGGGCTCGGACACTTCGGGCTCGGATACCTCGGGTTCGGATACCTCGGGCTCGGATACCTCGGGCTCTACTACGTAGGTATAGGAAAGGGTTACTCCGGAAATTGCGCCCGATGCAGACTGAAGGTCGGAAATATCGCAATTAAGAACGAGCTCGGTATCTAACTTTGCGTAGTTAGCGAAGAAATTAAAGCTTTCTTCCTGTCCCACTACCGCTTCGTTATGGAAGATAACCGCAAATCTGTTGTTGCCGAGCTTTGCCGATTCGGCTTCGTTTACGCCGTCCGCCTCGAAGTCGGAAACGATAACCTTCCAGGTGTCGTTCGTCTCGTTGTATTCAAGAACGATACCGTTTTGCCACTGCAAAAAGCCTACGCCCTGACCGTGAATCGTTGCGGGGGTTGCAGACGACGAGGTCGAAGCGTATACGAATATCTGCTTCTGATAGCAAAGGCTATCACTCCAATTCCAGCCGTTTGCATAGGTAAGCTTACCCGAAACGGTTATAGTTTCGGGCTCGGGAATTGCGGGGGTTTCTTCTTCCTCGGTCACAGCCAAGGTAAGCGAATAACCGGAAATTTTACCGGATGCGGACTGAAGGCCCGAAATACTGCCGTTCAAAACGAATTCGGCATCCAATACCGCATTGTTTATAAGATAATTGTAGCTATCCTTTTGTCCTACGACTGCTTCGTCGTGGAAAATAACCGCAAATCTGTTGCTGCCGAGCTTTGCCGATTCGGCTTCGTTTACGCCGTCTGCTTCAAAGTCGGCTACGACAACCTTCCAGGTGCCGTTTTCTTCGTTGTATTCAAAAACGATACCGTTTTGCCACTGTAAAAAGCCAACGCCCTGACCGTGAATGGTTGCGGGGGTTGCGCTCGATGAGCTTGATGCATACACGAAGATATGGTTTTGATAGCAAAGGCTATCGCTCCAGTCCCAACCGTTTGCATAGGTAAGGACTGCGGAAGTATCGTCAGCCATTACACTGCCCATCGGCAAAACGCCGAACAACAGCATTGCAGTTAACAGCAACGATAACACTTTTTTAAAGCTTTTCATTTGAATTTCTCCTAACTTATAGTTGCAAAGAACACTTATGTGTTTGATTATATCACTCTCTAAATAGGATTGCAAGCCAAAAAGGCAAATTTGCTGAAATTTTGTATAAAGAGCTGTAGATTAGGAAAGCGTTTTTGTTGAATATACACAACACGTTTCCCAAGAAAACGCGTTCTTGTTTCAAAAACTATAACAAAAGGTCCTCACAATAACAAAAAAGCACCCAAGCCTTGAAACGAATTTCGGTTTCTCGGCTTGAATGCTTATTTATTTTTTTCGGTTGTCGAACAAGGAAATACGTATCCTCTAATTTAGATAATTACTGTTTTTTCATCTGTCGCAGGAACATTAACACCGCTAATACAAACAGAACGGCAGCATATCCAAGCACCCACCAAAGATGCGGAAAAATCCCCGAAAAATCGCCTGCAAGCATAGCGCGTTCCATCTCTACCGCATGAACAAACGGAAGTGCATATGCAATCTTCTTAAAAGCACCTCCTACAAGTTCAAGATCAAACCAAACACCCGACAACCACGCCGAAAGGTTTGTTAGCAACGCGCCGCAGATGCCCCCCACCTGCTTATAGTTCAGTACACTTCCGCAAAGAAGTCCAATAGCAATGTAGAGGATAGAAACAGGAATGATACATACCACAGCATACAAAATATTAATTGTAATATCCAGCCCGAGAACGATTGCCGCAATATAGCAGATAACGCATTGAGCGACAGAAATCGGAATGATAGGCAACGTGTAACCAAGTATGAAATCCAAAGGGGTCAATGGCGTTGTATACAAACGCTGCAACAGCGAACTGCCTCTGTCTTTTGCGATAATGGTTGCCGAAAACAGCGTCATAAAAGCCAAACCGAAAACCGTTACACCCGGAGTTAAATGCTGTACCTCAAAGAGTTCTACGGGGATATTAGCTTGTATGGCACTTAACAGCAAAATTAAAACAAGGGGAAAGCCGAGTCCAAAGATAAGTGTCAACGGATCGCGCAATATTTCTTTTGTATTTCTGTTTGCAAAAGTGAGCATTCTCATTTTGCCACCCCCTTAACGATACGAATGAATGCCTGCTCTAAATTATCCGTTCCCGCTGTTTCCTTAATCTTGTCAGCGGCATCGCATATAAGGAGCTTACCGTCTTTCATAATAGCGATACGGTCGGACAAAGCTTCTGCTTCTTCCATATAATGCGTTGTCAGAATAATGGTAACCTTCCCTTTAAGCGAACGTATCATATCCCACAAGTCGCTTCGGGCAAGTACGTCAAGACCAAGCGTTGGTTCGTCAAGAAACAATATCTTCGGTTCGCTGATAAGCGCCATGGCAATGCTCAGTCTACGTTGCCAGCCTCCCGACAGTTTGCCTGCTTTTTTCTTGATAACGGTTTTCAATCCGAGCAGTTCGGTCAGTTCTGCGATTTTCGCTTTTTCCTTGTCCTTTGTAAAGCCGTAAACACCACACATCAGTTCAAGGTTTTCACGTACCGAAAGACCCGACGCAATCGCAGTTTCCTGCGGAGAAACAGCTATGATCGATTTCACCGCGGCAGTATCTTTGCAAATGCTTTTTCCGTTAATAAAGGCATCTCCGCTTGTGGGTTGTGTAAGGCAGGACAACATTTTTATTGTAGTTGTTTTTCCCGCTCCGTTTACACCGAGCAAAGAAAGCAATTCGCCCTTGTGAACGGAAAGATCAAGAGAATCTACCGCAACGACATCTTTATATTTTTTTGTTAAATTTTCGATTCTAATAGCGTCCATTCGTTATCACTCCATACCATATTGTTTCCGAAGTCCCTGATAAGAATCCGTGAGCATACGGCTTACAAGCCCCCAATCAAGATCTAAAAATCCTGTTGCAAACATCGTGGCAATTCCATGAACATACGCCCACATCTCGAGGTGGAATAGCTTTGCATCTGCCCCGTTAAGTCCCGTATTATTATGGACCATCGACTCCATTTTGTCGGTTTGCTCTGTTGTTTCGGGAATTAATTCGCTCGAACGATCACGCATATAAAGAAGCTTGAACAGTTCTTTTTCTTCTTTGGCAAACCGTATGTATGCCATACCGTTTGCCTTGTAAGCAGGAAACCTCCCGCTATCAACTTCTCGCTGCATATACTCTTGACACAGCATATCCGCTCTTTCTACAACAGCAAAACGCAGCTCGTCCATCGTAGCAAAATTCGAAAACACCGGTTGCGTAGAACAGTTCAAAACAGAAGCGATTGTTCTTGCATTGATCGCTTGCGCTCCACTGCTTCGCACAATATTAACGGCAGCACTTATAATCTCTTCTTTTGTCACTTTAACCTTAGGCGGCATGATGCACCTCTATAATATAGCTTTTGTTATATATCGTATGTTATTTTATCACCATTCACACTAAATGTCAACATTTTTGCAAAAATAAGGCTCTAACAAACTATGGTTAAAGCCTTATAATAAAACGCTGTTTATTTACGACACTGCTTTTTCGTAGAGCACAAAGGTCATTTGCAAATATGCTTGTCGTAAATCTGTCGCAAAACACTTTTTCAAGCAATATTTTGAACAAACAAAAAGCCGAAAACGCCTTGAAATAAGCGTTTTCGGCTTAATATTACTCCGAAAGAGGCTTCATCGTGGGGAAAAGCAAAACGTCGCGGATAGCCTGCGAATCGGTAAGAAGCATGGCAATCGCGGGCAATCGGTCAAAATACTTTTCCGAGCAATCGCATTATAAAATCCAACGGATTAAATCTACGGGTTTTTAGGTCTATTACCTCGTAGTGTTCGCTTGAATTATACGTATGCATACCATTCAAATATATTCTTTTATTATAACACTGTTCTTCCGGCTTAATCTCTGCAAACTCTATTTCGGAGTATTCCGAACCGTCGAATTTGCATTCGTAAAACACCAGACTTTTGCCGTATCCTTTATCGTTATCCTCTGAATACTGCGCAGGGCGAAGCATTTTTTCTTTATAGCTCAAAAAGTGACCGGCGGGACGCGAGCGCAACGTATTCTCGTGCGGAACGCACCTATCTGCTTCCTCCCCGAACGTATCGATCAGCAACAATTTCGGATCGTTTACGTCGTTTATGCTGTGCGTAACGGCATAGCGTTGCCACGGAAACGGCATAGGAGTAGTATCGGCAAATTTTACGTTCGACCGCAATGTTTTGATTCTTTTCCAAGTGCAAGGAAATTCTTCACACTTATACAGCGTCAAAACCTCACCCGCATTAGATTCCGGCATTAAATAAACAACGCCGTCTTGCATAAAAACACACGGAAAGGACAGATGATAGGGCTCTTTGATAATCGGAGTCCATTTACTTGCTTTGTTATCCGAGATAGTGCAATATCCCAGGATACCGCGGCGCAATATGTAATCGAACAACTCGGCAAATACGTACACCTTATCTTTGATTTCAAGAACGAACGGATCTGCCGCCCAATATCTGAAATTGTTCTTTATAATTGTGAAAGGCTCGCTTTTGTTATTTAATATATCGCCTGTGGGAGTATTTCTGAATGCAACGTTCCAGCTTTCCGAATATATTCTATTTAGCACGTTTACCTCACATTAACATCTGTATGCAACTGTATTTACGTTTGTAAAAGCAACGAAGCCCGATTGCAATAGAATCGGGCCGTTATTGTATTTTACTTATCCAAACTCTTCATCGTGGGGAAAAGCAAAACGTCGCGGATAGCCTGCGAATCGGTAAGAAGCATACACATTCTATCGATACCGTAGCCGATACCGCCTGTGGGGGGCATACCGATTTCGAGTGCGTTGAGGAAGTCCTCGTCGGTGGTGTTTGCTTCGGCATCGCCTGCGGCAAGCTGTGCTTCCTGATCCTTGAAGCGTTCGCGCTGATCGATCGGGTCGTTAAGCTCGGAGTATGCGTTTGCCATTTCCCAGCCGTTCATAAAGAATTCGAAGCGTTCTACGTATTCGGGGTTTTCGGGCTTACGCTTGGTAAGCGGCGAGATTTCTACCGGGTGATCCATTACGAAGGTGGGCTGAATAAGGTGCTCTTCCACAAATTCCTCGAAGAAGAGGTTAAGGATATCACCCTTCTTGTGACGGTCCTCGTATTCCACACCCTTTTCCTTTGCGATTGCGCGTGCTTCTTCGAGCGTTTTGATTTCGTTGAAATCCACGCCCGAATATTTTTTAACCGCATCTACCATCGTGATACGCTCAAAGGGCTTACCGAGGTCCATTTCCACACCGTTGTAAACGATAGTGGTGGTGCCGAGCACCTCGTTTGCAACGTGACGGTACATATTTTCGGTAAGGTCCATCATACCGTGGTAATCGGTATATGCCTGATAAAGCTCCATAAGCGTAAATTCGGGGTTATGGCGGGTATCCAAGCCTTCGTTACGGAAAACTCTGCCGATTTCGTAAACGCGTTCCATACCGCCGACGATAAGACGCTTTAAGTAAAGCTCGAGCGAGATACGAAGCTTGAAATCCTCGTCAAGTGCATTGAAGTGGGTTTCGAAGGGTCTTGCCGCAGCGCCGCCCGCGTTCGAAACGAGCATAGGTGTTTCCACCTCTAAAAAGCCCTGCGCATCGAGAAAGCGACGGATAGAGCTGATTATTTTGGAGCGCTTGATAAAGGTATCCTTTACGTCGGCATTCATAATAAGGTCGACGTATCTTTGACGGTATCTCGTATCGGTATTGGTAAGACCGTGATACTTTTCGGGAAGAATCTGCAAGCTCTTCGAAAGAAGGGTGATTTCGGTAACGTGGATAGAGATCTCACCGGTTTTGGTGGTGAAAACGCTGCCCTTTACACCGACTATATCGCCGATATCGAACTTCTTAAAGCCTTGATATTCCTCGACGCCGATATTATCGCGCGCGACGTAGCACTGAATAGTACCCTTTAAATCCTGAACATTGCAGAAAGAGGCTTTACCCATAACACGCTTGGACATAAGTCTGCCGGCGATGCTTACCTCTTGGTTTTCGACGTAATTTTCTTTTATATCTGCGCTGTGGTGTGTAACGTCGTACTTGGTTATAACGAACGGGTCCTTGCCCTCTGCCTGAAGGTCGGCAAGCTTTTGGCGGCGCACTGCTAAAAGGTCGCCGAGGTTAACCGTTTCCTGTTGGGCATTGTTCTTGATTTCTTCGCTCATAATTATACTGCCTTTATATTACTTGGAAATTTCGGTAATGGTATACTTTACGATACCCATAGGGGTTTCTACGTTTACGCTGTCGCCCTTGCGCTGACCGATAAGCGCTTTGCCGAGGGGGCTATCGTCGCTGATAAGTCCCATAATGGGGTCTGCTTCTGCGGTGGAAACGATTTTGTATTCCGCTTCCTCGTCGGCATCGATATTGTGAACCGTAACCTTGTTACCTACGTTTACTTTATCGGTACCGAGCTCTGCATCGTCGAGAACGATAGCGTTTTCGAGCGTTGCTTCGAGGTTTGCTATCTTACCTTCGATTTCCGCCTGCTCGTTTTTAGCTTCATCGTATTCACTGTTTTCCGAAAGGTCGCCGTATGCTCTTGCCTTTTGGATAGCCTGCGCAACCTCCTTACGCTTTACGGTTTTAAGATGCTCGAGCTCCTGCTGAAGCTTTTTAAGTCCCTCGTGGGATACGATTATCTGTTTAGCCATTGGTGTGTTTCTCCTCTTTGTATATCTGAAATTATTATACTTGAATTTTGCCGCTTATTTTGTCGCATTAAGCAGCTCGATTGCCTTTTGAAGCTGTGTATCCTCTTCATTCGGCATTTTAAAGAATCGGTTTTCCCATTCCTCCGAAAGCTTTATTTCGTAATCGGGCTTAATGCCGATTTTATCGTAGCTGATATTCGAAGGGGGATTATAGAACGCGCTGGAAAGCTTTAACGTACTGCCGTCAACAAGATATCTCGTCGTTTGCATAGTACCCTTGCCGAAGGTGGTTGTGCCGATAATTTCGGCAAGCTCGTAATCGCGCAGTGCTGCGGTAAACAGCTCTGCCGCCGAAGCGGTGTTTCCGTTGCAAAGCACAGTCATTTCGGCTTGTATGCAATTCGCATCGGAATTTTGGGTTTTGGTAGTGCCGTTTTTATCGACGATATTTATTATCGGTCCTTCGGGAAGAAGAAGGTCGAGCACGTCGCATATCTCGTTAAGATATCCGCCGGTATTGTTGCGCACGTCGAAAATAAATTTTTTGCAGCCCTCGCTCTGTGCAAGCGCAAGCTTTTTTGTGAACTCCTCCGAAACGCTTTCGTCGGCAAACGAAAGTATGCGGATATAGCCTATATTATTTTCGAGCTTTTCGTAAAACACGTTTTCCGCCGATACGGCTTGACGCTTGATTTTGAAATCGATTTTTTCCTCGCCGCGCAAAACGGTAAGGCTTACCTCGGTTCCCGCTTCGCCGCGTACCGAATCCAAAAGCTTGTAATAGCTTTCCTCGGAGGATTCTATTCCCTCGGCGGAAACGATTATATCACCCTTTTGCAAGCCCGCAAGCTCGGCAGGTGAATTTGGAATAACGCCGAAGATATAAACACCCTCGGTATCTACGTCGAAGGTGGCGTGAACGCCGATTCCGACAAAATCACCGTCGGCAGAATCGATCAACGCTTCGTATTCCTCTGCAGTAAGATATTGTCCGTAATCGTCCGCAATGCTTTCGACAAGCGATTTGTAAAGATTTTCCCAAACCAGATTTTCGTCGTAATCGTGGATGTAATAGCCTTCGATCATCGCAATCATCTGCGCAAGCTTCGTGTGCTTATCGGTATTATCGCCGACAAGCTCGAAAAAATCCTCGTACGCGCCGTATTCGGCAGCTTCGAGCCGTATATCGTTGATTTCCTGCTTGTGCTTGATTTCCGATGCGGAATACACCGCAACGAAGGTTGCAACGCAGGCAAGCAGAGTGATAACGATACAGGCAAACGGGGTTATTCTTTTTTTGAACATTAATATCCTTCTTTAATTATTATAGGTCTTTTTTTCGTAATAACCGTTGGGCAGGTATTTGTTCGGGTCTGCATACTGGCCGCCTTGCGGGTGGCTTTCGTTGGTATTTATAACACCGAAATGCAGGTGATAGCCGGTCGATCTGCCCGTTGTTCCGACGTATGCCAGAACCTGACCTTTTTTAACGCTGTCGCCTTCCTTTACGCAATAGGTCGGCTTGCCGTTGACTATACTCTTATAAGGAAGATCGCCGTTTTTGCCGCTGTTATCTATATGCGCGTAAAGCGAGGAAATGCCGTTGCCGTGGTACACGATAACGCATTCACCGTAGCCGCCGTAAGAGGTCGCTTTGGTAACAACACCGTCGCGCACCGCAAGAATAGGCGTACCTCTCGAGCAGGCTATATCGATACCCTTGTGGAATTCGGTTGTTGGCTTACCGAACGGGTCGTTACGCCAGCCGTATTGGCTGGTTACACGGTAAGAAGAGGTTTGTACCGGCCAGCAGAACACCGAAGTATCGTTATACATCTTCTTGCGTTCTTCCTCGAGCGCGGCAATTTTTGTTTTTATGTTTTTGATTTCGGCGTTCTTTTCGGTAACCTGCGCCGAAAGCTCCTCGGAATTAAGGTTCAATTCCTTTGCTATTGTTTCGAACTCGGTTATTTTCTGTTCTCTTTCAAGCTTGGAGCGGTTGAGGTCGGTAAGATAGGTATCGTATTTGGATTGGGTTTCGGAAAGCTCGGCATCGAGCGCTTCAAGGTCGGAGATAGATACCTCGATTTCCTTGATAAGCTCGTTTGCGGCATTCATTATATCGTTGAAATGGTCGCGCTTGGTAAGATAATCCGAAATACTTTCCGCAGAAAACAGAAGCTCGAAGGAATTTACGTTGCTGTTTTCGTATATAAATTGCATAAGCTTTTTATACATCGAAACGCGGTAATCGTAATCCTCCTGAATAATAGCCATTTCGGTTATTACCTCGGCGCGCTTTGCATCGTAGGATTCCATTATTGCGTTATTAATGGTTATTTCAACCTCGAGCGCTTCGATTTCCGCCCAATACTGTGTAAGCAGCTCTGCGGTCTGGCCCGATTGGTTTTCGATAGATGCAATATTTTTCGAAATCTGAGCAAGCTCGCTTTGCAGCCGAGAAAGCTCTTTTTTATACTCGCTCAATTCCTTTTCGATATCGAATATCGTTCTTGCCTCCGCAGTTTCCTCGTACGGAACCGAAAATGCGGTTGCAGCGAACACCATCATCATCGAAAGAAGAAGCAGGAGCGCTCTTTTTATTATTTTTGACATTGAATTTTTGCTCCTTAAGTGCATTACGCTTTTAGATATTTTTTAAGCGAAATGCTGGACGAAACGATACCCGCAAAAAGACCGATTGCAAGGAAGCCTACCGCTACGATAAGAGCGTATTCATCCCAGAAGGGTGCCGAGATTATTCCGCTTGCGCCGGAAGTGCCGGTCGCAGACGAAATAATATCCTTTAGCAGATAATCGTATAAATAATATTCTATACCGAACGAAATTGCCGCCGAAAGAACGCCGATTATAACGCCTTCTACAAGGAACGGCATACGGATAAACGATTTCGTCGCACCGCACAGACGCATAAATTTAATTTCGTTTCTGCGAGCGAATACGCCGAGCTTAATCGTGTTCATAATTACGAACAGCGATATAAGAAGGAAGATTGCCATTAACCAAAGCCCTGCGACGTAAAGAGTGTTTTTAATGCTCATTACGTTACCGTAAAGCTCGATATGGTCCTTTATATCCTCGGTTTTAACCGCGTCGTATTCGTTGCCGTTGGCGTCGGTAAGCGTGATAGAGTCGATTTGGTTCTTAACTCTTGTGACGGCGTCGAAATCCGAAAGGTTGATAAAGGTGATACGGTAGCTGCCGCGAAGCGGGTTGTCCTCGATCGAGCTGGTTATACCGAGATGCTCGCCCTCGTCGTGCTCGCCATCGTGGCCGTTTTCGAACGCATCTATCCAAGCTTCGCCCTTATACATTTCCTTGAAAATTTCGTAATGCTCATCGGGCGAGATGTATTTAAAGTTTTCGTGCTTCGGAACGGGAGCTTCTTCGCTTTGCGTCCATTCCGATTTATTCCATTCCACTATCGGCGATTCATCGCATATAACCGCAAGCTTTTCGCCGATTTCGATTATTTCGGATTCGCTGTAATCCTTGTCCATCATAATCTCGATAACGTTCAAGTTATCGATAGCGTTGAAGTTGCGGTCGATAGTATCGATAGTAAGATAAAACGTGCCGACGAGTATCATACACGCGATAAGAACCAAAAGCGAAGCGGTGGTCATAACGCTGTTACGGAAAATGCCCTTTACGCCCTGACCGATATTATAAAATATAACGCTTAATTTCATTCCTCGAAATCGCCTCCGATCTTATCGGACACGACAGCGCCGTTTTCGATCCGAATTACTCTTTTTTTGTACTGCTGAATAATATTCATATCGTGAGTGACGACGATAACGGTTTTGCCAAGCTTATTTATCTTTACCAAAAGCTCCATAATTCCTTCGGTAAGGTCGGTATCGACGTTGCCCGTTGGCTCGTCCGCGATAATCGTATCGGGGTTGTTTACGAGTGCGCGCGCAAAGGCAACGCGCTGCTTTTCGCCGCCCGAAAGCTGATCCGGGAAGGAATCGCTTTTATGGCCCAAGCCCACAACGTCCAAAAAGAAGGGGACGCGCTTTTTTATAAGCGAGGGCTTTGCGCCGACAACGCGCATTGCAAAGGCGACGTTTTCGTAAACAGTCATTTTATCGAACAGCTTGAAATCCTGGAAAACCACGCCCATTGTGCGACGAAGCTTGGGGATTTTGCCCGAACGAATTTTTTCGAGATGGAAGCCGTTTACCTCGAGCTTACCCGAGGAAATGCGTTCTTCGCATATAAGCAGCTTTGTGAGCGTGGTTTTACCCGCGCCCGAATGACCGACGAGGAAAACGAATTCGCCGTCGTCGATTTGCAGCGAAACGTCGCTCAAGGCGGCGTTACCGTTGCTGTATTCCATTGAAACGTTTTCAAATTTTATCATTATTTAAACACCGAATTAATAAATAGAGGGCTTGCTTATAAGATATTTTTTAACCATAAGCGCAACCTTAAAGGTGATTGCGTGCTCGAATTCACGAAGGTCAAGTCCTGTGAGCTTTTTGATTTTTTCAAGACGGTACACGAGCGTATTACGGTGTACGAACAGCTTTCTGGAGGTTTCGGAAACGTTCAGGTTATTATCGAAGAAGGCGTGAATGGTCTGAAGCGTTTCTCTGTCCAAGCTTTCGAGCGAGCCGCGCTTGAACACTTCCTGAAGGAACATTTCGCAAAGCGTGGTGGGAAGCTGATAGATAAGTCTGCCGATGCCGAGGCTTTCATAGTTAATAACGTTCTTTTCGGTATCGAACACCTTGCCTACCTCGAGCGCAACCTGTGCGTCCTTATAAGAGCGGGCAAGCTCTTTTACGTTGGTAACGATAGAGCCGATACCGATATGCACCTTCAAATAAAATTCGGTCTGAACGGTATCCACGATGCTCTTTGCAATAAGCTCGAGCGCTCTCGGGTCGGTAGCCGATTTAAGCTCTTTTACAAGCACTATATCCGATTCGCCGACGTTGATAACGTAATCGTGCGCTTTATCGGGGAACATATTTTGTATAACGTCGTAGGGAATAATTTCGCCGGTGTTCATAAAGCGGATAAGGATAACCACACGGTTAACCTCGCTGTCGAAGCGAAGCTCCTTCGATTTTATGTAAATATCACCGGGGAGAATGTTATCGAGAATGATGTTTTTGATAAAGTTGGTTTTATCGTACTTTTCATCGTAAAGAGTTTTGATATTGGAGAAGGAAACCGAAAGAAGCGCAGAAATGCTCTTTGCGGATTCATCGCCCCCTTCGACGAAGACGATATATTCTATTCTTGCGTGAGAACCGATGGGACGGTAGGTGTAGTCGCCGATAACGAGAGTTTCGTAGCTGTAGGAGAGTTCATCGAGAATGTCCTTGTGAACGCTGCCGATCTTCGAAAGCTGGCTGCAGGCAATAACGACACCCTTATCGTCGATAATACCGATTTCGCGGTCTACCGCCTCTCGCATCTGATAAATCAAACCCTGGAACAACTTGTTGCTCATTTTGCATCTCCTTTTATTATTGTGGCTATGTTTAAAAACAATTTTATACACGATAATTTTATATCAAATTTCACATAAATGCAAGAGTTTTTCCAAAAATACAACAAAGAAAAAAGCGGAAATTTGTGTAAAATGCCACTTTTTTTGTTTCGTTTGGCATTTCGCACAAAATTTATTAACATTTTGTGAACAAAAATACATTTCTCGGTCATTTTTCGTTCAAATATACTTGACAAGCGGTTAAAAGAAGTATATTATTAAATAAACAAATAAGCAAAAAGGAGAACAGCTATGAACCAGAATCCTCAGAACCAGCCCGCACCCAAAAAGGAAGGCAACGCACTCGACTCTATCGTGAACATCGTTATAAAAATCCTTCCTATACTTATCCTCGTTTTCGTCGGCATCGGCGCAACCAGCCTTCTCTATAACTTCATTTTAGGCATCGTTAATTCCATCGGCTATTACGGCAGCCTCGGCTCGTTCATTTCGGGCATTGCAAACGGCATTGCGGCTCTTGCAAGATATTGCTTCTATGCAGTTGTTACCGCAGGCATCTACAAGATTATAAAGAAATAAAAAAACGAAAAGCCTCCTCGGTTTTGCACCGAGGAGGTTTTTTTATTGACAATTACGATTATATATGCTACAATACATTTAACACAAATGTTAAATGAAAGGAGCCCTCCGAATGTCGCTGCAAACAACCTTAAAGGCACTTGCCGACCCGACACGGCGCGAAATACTTAATATGCTAAAGGGCGGCAGTATGCAGGCGGGCGACATTGCCGAAGGGTTCGATATTTCCTTTGCCGCAATATCGCGTCATCTTTCGGTTTTAAAGGAAGCCGACCTTATACGCGACAAGCGCGACGGGAAATATATTATATACGAGCTGAACGCAACCGTTTTAGAGGAAATTATGCTTTGGATTACCGATATTCGAGGTGACAAAAATGATTAAAAGAAACAAAATCAGCATTGTTATCGCTTCCCTGCTAACGCTCGCGCCGATGATTATAGGGGCGGTTATTTGGGAGCGACTTCCCGAGCTTATGCCGACGCATTGGGGCTTTAACGGCGAGGCAGACGATTATTCGAGCAAGGGGTTCACTGTGTTCGGAATGCCTTTGATATTTCTGGCACTTTTATGGATATGCCTTATCGTCACG
Source organism: Clostridia bacterium (assembly GCA_017466805.1). Taxonomy (GTDB): domain Bacteria; phylum Bacillota; class Clostridia; order Oscillospirales; family CAG-382; genus Coliplasma. The sequence continues at coordinate 31,746 of JAFTTN010000029.1, read as the reverse complement.
TCTATGGATAAAAGGAACAAAAGTCAAAATCCGAAAATAGAGTCTATTGTTATTTGGATAGTTCCTATTCTTTCCTGCACAATCGCCGCGGCGACCTATTGCACGTCGCTCGGTATCGAAATAATGGTAACCAATATCGTTTTCTCAACGATAGGCGCGGTCGTTCTGATACTCGGCAACTATATGCCGAAATGCAAGCAAAACAGCACGATAGGCGTAAGGCTTAAATGGACGCTTGAAAGCGAGGAAAACTGGAGCAGAACCCACCGTTTTGCCGGCATAATTTGGTTTATATGCGGCATATTGCTTATCGCTTGCGGATTTCTTCCGACGAAAATTGCAGTCTTTGCCGTTTTACCTATAATTCTGTTTTCGGTATTCGCACCGATAATATATTCGTTTGCGCTTCACAAAAAAGGAATATAGACGCAAAAAGAGCCGCGAAGGGCGATGCACCATAGTGATAAATCGCCCAAAGCGGTTCTTTTTTTATTAATTCAGTATAAATATTCCCAAGTTCAAATAGCCCGCAAAGGCAACCCACAAAAGATAGGGAACGAGCAGATATGCCGCAACCGAATCGATTTTTGCAAAGCGTTGCTTGGTAAGCCAAATAAGCAGCCACAGCGCAACAAGCCACACGAACGCAAAAAGGTATTCGCCGAGATTGAAAAAGATTATCGACCAAAAGAAATTGAACACAAGCTGTGCCGCGTAAAAAATCAACGCTTCCCTGCGCTTTTCGTGCGTGGTTACGGCTATCCATATTCGGTAGGAGGCGATACCCATTAATATATAGAGCAGGCTCCAGACAACCGGGAACAGCCACGCCGGCGGAGAAAGCGGCGGCTGGCGCAGATTGCCGAAGCTTTCCATAGCATCGCTTGTAATTAACGCCGAAAGCCCGCCCACCGCAAGCGGCAGTGCTATTGCGGGCAACAGCTTTTTCCATTGAATTTTCAAAAAAATCACCCCGAAAGCATTGTATGCGGTTTCGGGGTGTTTTATTCAATTAACCGTTAAGAACGGCGTCGAGGTTCCATTCGGCAACGATATAAATAACGTAATCGGGTGCTTCGCGCTGAATATAGGCTTTATCCCAGGTATAATTCCACATACCGAGATAGTGTGTGCTGCTGGTACGCTCTGCAAGTATATCGTACATCTGCGTAGAATAGGAATCGCGCATTACCAAGCATTTGGGAAGCTTCGAATTGCCGGTGCCGACGTTATTTTCATAGGTCATTGCATCGTGATAGGTAAGCTTGTTTTCCGACACATAGCGAGGAACGCCCGTAATAGAGGAAGGCACGCTGTCCTTAAACGTGCGGTAGTAGGTATATTCCTGTATTTTGGTCTGCGACATCTGGAGATAATAGGTCATATCGCCGCTTGCGCGGTATTTTTCGTTCCAATTAAATTCGTCGAATCCGCGGGGTGCTGCTTCGGGGAAGCTCTTCGAAATATGGTTAAAGAGCTCGGTATACGCCACAAACGCGCCGTAATCGGACCAATGGCTGTCGAGCTTATAGTAAAGCGGAAGCTCATCGTTTTTATGCTTTGCAAACGCGCCCTTTAAATCGATAACGGTTGCGCCGCCGGCTTCGAGCTGTTTAACGATAAGGTCGTATTTGGTGTCGCCGCTTGCCTGCTTGTACTGCGAGGGCACGAGCTCGGGATAAACGCTCATCGCCGAGGGGACGAGAAGATAAACTATTTCTGAATCGGGGTTGACCTCACGCATTGCTTTGAGTCGGTTCTTTATACGAATTTCGAGGTTATCGAGGTGCAGCTTTTTGGGAAGGTTTTCGCCCTTGAAATCGGGAAGCATTTTTTGGAAGAAGAATTGGAAATCGCCGCCTGCAACCACCGGCCACATATCTGCGCTCGGGGTGACGGGCTTAATACGGTATTCAAGCGCTTCGCCGACCTGCTTGCCGTCGACGGTTTGGGTAAGCTTTACGTCGGCGGTTTTTCCGCTGCATTTAAGACGTACCGAATACCAGCCCTTATAGGACTTCGAGCTAACGGTTTCGCCGTTTGCTTCACCCGTAACGGTTGCGCCCTCGGCACATTTGCCGACGATTACGAAATAGGGCTTTTCGGAAAAGCTTGCCGCTTCGATATTCATTCCGCCGTCTTTATATTCGGTGGGAAGCTTGGCGGTTTCCTTTTCGGGTGCCTTGGAGCTTTCGTCGTTTCCGCCTTCGGCTTTGCTTTCGTCATTGCCCTCGGCTTTGCTTTCGTCCTTGCTTTCCTGCTTGCCGTCGGAAGCGTCGTTGCCCTCTGTATCGCTCACGTAGGTATTCACAGAGCTTTCGGCAACGGTAATATCCTTATCTCCATCGTTTTCGCAGGCTGCGAAAAAGACCGAGGAAAGCATAAGAAGCGCGGTAAGAATAATAAGTACTTTTTTCATAATATCCTCCGAATTTTATTTCAAATTACCCAAATGGCCTGTGGAGATTATGTTTTCGGTATTGAAAACTATAAGCACGGCATCGGCGCCGTAGCTTTCGGCGTATGCCGAAATAAAGGTGTTGGTTGCAAGATTGACCGCCACAATATCGAACTCGCGCGCGAGGAACGGAATAAGGCAGTTTGCAAACGAATCCTTGGCAACGAGCAAAGTATCGCGCTGCTCACCCGGCTTTTTAATCGTGGTTATATCGTGGGTGCCGTCGAGGAACACCGAATATTTATCGCTCTTTTCGAGATATTCGCGGTTATAGAAGCCGTTTAGCTCACCGCCGTCCGCTATAATTTCGTATTCGTCATCGTCGGGCAGATGCCATATTTCCAAAACATCCTTTTGGTATATCGGAAAATTCGCTCTTGCGGCGGTAGTGCCCGAAAAGCCCGCAACCGATTCGATTTCAAAGCGCTCGCGCGGGATAATTTTGTCTTCCCTTCCCAACCTTTTCATTATTTCACAATAGGTATAGTAAGCGCCGCCCGTCGTCCAATGGTGGTCGGTACGATAATAGACGTATTCGCCCGATTCGTATTTGGGGCGAAGCAGCGAAAGCGTATCGATATAGCCCGATTCACCGCCGAGCGTATTCATCAGCTCGAACGGCTTATCGCCGTCGGGGCGGTTATAGGAAAAGACCGAATCGGCAATATCCACGGTTCTCGGCGGAAGCACGGTAACGAGCGGAACTTCGAGCGTTTCGCCAAGCTTATCCACCGATTTAAGCTGTGCCTGCAGCGAATCGAGATAAATGCGGTCGGTATTTTCGGTGATGTGTATGCGCGATTGATACGCGTTGAAATCCTTTACCGCAAGCTGATTTCGGCTATACAGCACGCCGTTGTTTTCGCCCTTTAAAAAGGCAAGCTCGCTTCCGCTTTTAAGCGTTACGAAAATATCGCGCAGGGGAAACTGATCGGCGTAATAAACGTTTATAGCTTTCGAAAACCCGCCCGAGAAAAACGATTCGCTATCGAGCTTGGGCATCTGCTCGAGCGAGCGGTTTTCCTGCTCGGAAAAGCTTTTATCGGGTATTATCCAGAAGGAAACAGCAAGTATTGCTACCGTAAGGCAAAAAAGCACGACTGTTACAAGCTCGGAGCGTTTATACAATTTCCGTTACCTCCTTTTAAAAGATATAGTACAAAAACGGCGAGAAGGTATTATCCACCATATACGCCACGCACACCAAAAACAGCAAACATAGCAGCAATGGCTTAAAGGCGTTTAATTTCGGGAAGCGCGCAAGCAGCCTTTCGAACGCGGTTTTCGGCAGCGGCGTGCAGGCAAGCGCGCTTATTACGATAAACGGCAAAAGCCTTAATACCGTATAGAGCGTGCCTTCGGACAAAAGTGCGGTGCCGATACCGAAAAGCTGCTTTGCCGACTGTGCGATAGCCGCAAGGTCGCTGTGGAAGAATATCATCCAACCGAAGCCGACGATAAAAAGCGAATATATATGCGCAAGCGGCGGAAGCTTTTTTAACAGCTTGCCGAGGAACGCCTTTTCGATAACAAGAAATACCCAGAAATATACGCCCCATAGGATATAGTTCCAATCGGCGCCGTGCCAAAAGCCTGTTAAAAACCAAACTGTTGCAAGATTTATAAACCCGCGGATTTTGCCGACACGGTTACCGCCGAGCGGGATATAGACGTATTCCTTGAACCAGGTGGAAAGCGTAATATGCCATCTGCGCCAGAAATCCGTTATGCTTTTTGCAATATAGGGGTAATTGAAATTTTCGACGAATTCAAAGCCGAACATTCTGCCCAAGCCTATTGCCATATCCGAATAGCCCGAAAAATCGAAATAGATATGGAAGGTATAGCATATCATTATAAGCCAGGTTCCGATAACGGTCGGCTCGAATTCGGCAGAGCGCTCGAACGCTTCGGCTATTGCGGCGGCAGAATCGCCCAAAATAAGCTTTTTCGCAAGACCGGTTACAAAACGGCTTACGCCGAAAGCAAACTTCGAAACCGTTTCCTTGCGGGATTCGAGCTGGTCGCAAACGTCCTTATAGCGAACGATAGGTCCTGCAATAAGCTGGGGGAACAAAGTAACGTATGTACCGAAGGGCACGAACCTTTTCGCCAACGGAACCTCGCCGCGATAAAGGTCGATGGAATAGGACATTATTTGGAAGGTATAAAAGGAAATACCCACCGGCAAGGTAAGCCCTTCGATTTGCGCAAAGCCGATGTTTTCGGCAAAGAAATTATAGTATTTAAAGAAAAGCAAGAACGAAAGGTTGCCGACAAGCGACAGCGCAAGGAACAGCTTTGCAAGCCTTTTGTTCTTTTCGCGGTATTTTTCGATAAAGAAGCCGAAAATATAGGCGATCAATATCGAAACCACCATTAACGATATATATTTCGGCTCGCCCCAGCCGTAAAACGCCAGCGAAACGACAAACAGCACGAGATTGCGCCATTTAAGCGGGGCGACGTAATACACGGCGAGTGTTACCGCAAGATACGCGAATATAAATATCAGCGATGAAAATACCATATGTTTGCCTCTTATTATTCCAATTAGTTAAGATTATATCATACAACAAATAAAAAGAAAAGTGTTTTTTGCATTATAATCGGTAAATATTATAGATTTTTTAAAAGTCGTAAATTAATTTCTTTATTGCAAAGAGTCATTGACATACGGTTAAAAATCGGGTATTATATTTGCGTAATGATATATTAATATGAAAGGATATCCACTATGGAAAAATTTCTTATTGCAGTCTTATCGTTAATACTCGCTCTTTCGCTTTGCGCCTGCGGCGGCGATGAACAAGCAAGCGAAAGCGGCACGAGCCAAAGCGTATCCGACGAAAAACAGCCGGTATCGCTCGATTTGGATGCCGAAGCAAGCGCGATAATTGCAAAATATTCGCTTTCCGGCGGAAAGAGCTACAGCTCGAAATCCACCACCGCGGGCGAATATTTAGATGAAGACCTTATACGCTCATATTACGGCGATGCGGCGGCGATGCCCAACTTCGACGAGGTAGAGGGCTATGCCGTATATATCGATGAATCCAAGCCGATCAAGCCAAGCGAATTCGGCATTTTTAAAATGAAGGACGGCGCAAACACCGAAGAATTTATGCTGTTCCTTAAAGCAAGAATAGATTTGAAAATTCAGAACGCAAAGGCTTATCCCTCGATGGACACCGAGCCCTTGAAAACGGCGATATTCACCGAAAAGGACGGATATATATGGTATGCAGTGGTAAAGGGCGGCAACGCAGATATCGACAAGGCGTTAAAGGAGAAGTTTGAATAATGGTAAAGCATATCGTTTCTTTTAAATTCCTGCCCGAAGCCGAAGGCAGAACGAGGCAGGAAAACGCCTGTATCGCGGCACAGATGCTTTGCGATTTGCAGGGCAAGGTGCCCATGCTTTTAAGCTCGGAGGTGCACCTTAATTCCGCAAAGGCGGACCAAAGCAATTACGACCTTATACTTATTTCGGAATTCGAAAGCTTTGAAGCGCTCAACGAATATATCGTTCACCCCTTGCACAAGGCTGTAGGCGAATTTTTGAAGGGTGTACGCGAAAGCAGAAGCTGTGTTGATTATGAATATTGACGCTATTTGTGAAACCTGCGAATTCGCCCGCATAGACGAGGAAACCGGCGACCTTATTTGCGATGCTCTGCTCGACGAGGACGATATGGTTGATTTTATCTCCCACGGGAACGGCAGATGCAAATACTACCGTTTTTACGACGAATACAAAACGGTTCAAAAACAAAACTGAGGTGCAGAAATGAAAAGATTTTTAGCTGTCTTATTGGCTTCTTTATTAACGGCAACTCTGCTTTCGTCCTTTTTTGCGGTTAACGCCGAGGACGAAAAGAGGGTTATTACCTACACCAACCCGGTTATTACCGCAGACGTCGGCGACAGCATAGATTTTGCCGATTATACGGTGCAGCTTGAATCCGACGGAAGTGCGGAAAGCGTCGAATGGTACGACGCAAGCGGCAAAGCGGTAAGCAACGCCCGACCGACCGAAAAGGGTGTTTGCGTTTACACCGCAAAAAGCGGCGACAAGGAAGCAACGGTATATTTGGTTGCAAAGGAAAAGAACGAAGCCGAGCATATTATTTTCGAAGCGGATTTTTCGAAATACACAAGCATAGAGGAGCTAAAGAACGACGGCTATGCGACCAACGCGGCGGATGAGCTTTACAGCTTTGCCGACGGTTGCTTGGTAATGGGCGCGCTTAACAACGATTACGTACGCCTTATACTTCCCGAATGGCTTGGCGATTTCGGCGATTATTCGATATCTGCCGATATAAAAATGCTTGAAACCGCAAACACTTCGCGCTGGTTCGGGCTCGTATACCGTATTCAGAACGAAAACAAGAGCCACTACCCCTATTACCATATGTGCGTGCGCGAGGATACGACAGCTTCGAACGGTATTGAATTTGCCGAGCGCACCGACAAAAACAATTGGAACGTGGCAAGCACGGCAAGCGGCGAAGTAAAATCGCTCAAAGCTCAATTCAACACGATAAATATAAAGGCGTTTGAAAACAATATTCAATATAATATAAACGGTGTCGAGGAGCTGTTTGTTACCAAAGCGGTTATCGGTATAAAAACCCCCGAATACGAAAAGGGCGGTGTCGGTATAACGATGAACCTCGGCAAAGTTGCCGTAAAGAGCATTAAGATTGCGGTACAGCAATCGGTTCCCGAAAGACCGAAGAAAACGCTTAACCTTATAAACAACGCACACGAGGAAAACAACCTTATTAACCCCATCGCCAACGTTGAAATAATCGATTCGGCAAAGGCGCTCGATTTAATCACGGCAGAGGGCTCGGGCTCGGTTTTAATCAAGGCGAGCGAATTCGAGGATTTGAAGGCAGTTGCGGAAAGGTGCGTTGAAGCGCAGGTGCTCCCCACAGTTCTGCTCGAATCGCAGGAGGACGTTAAAAAGCTAAACAGCGCGATGAACAGCACCGGCTTGAAGGACGCCAACGCTATATCTGCAAATGCAGAGCTGCTTAAAAACATTCGCACCAACAAGCCGATCGTCCGCACGGGACTTATTATCGATATTCCCGAGGGCGAATTCAATTCCGACAAGGCGGATATATTAAGGCGTGAAATACGCAACGCCCCCGCAACCTTCTGCGTTATCAAGAGCAGCAAGGCAAGCTACGAAATAGTCGACGAGCTGCAAGAGCTCGCGGTTGCGGTTTGGGTAGAGGTAGAAGCCGAGCCCGAAAGCGCGGCGTATACTATCGAAGCGCTAAAGGCGGTAACCTCGGGAGCGAACGGTATTATAAGCAAGAGCGCAAGCAAGCTTACCTCGGTTATTAATTCCAATCTCGAAAAGGACACGATGACCCGCACCCCGATTATGATAGGTCACCGCGGCAACCCCAGCCAAGCGCCCGAAAACAGCCTTAGCGGCTTTATTAAGGCTTACGAAAACGGCGCGGACGTGTTCGAGGTCGACGTTGAAATAACAAAAGACGGCGAAATCGTTATAATGCACGACAGCACGCTTAACCGCACCACCAACTATACCGGCAAGCTTACGGTTAACCAAATGACGCTTGACGAAATCAAGCAATACAACCTAAAAGCGCTGAACGGAAGCATTTCCGACGAAAAGGTTCCCACTCTGCGCGAGGTGTTCGAGGAATTCAAGGACAAGGATTGCAAAATTTTCGTTGAATTCAAGGGCAGCAACGTAAACAACATTAAAACAACCTGCGACCTTATTACCGAATACGGTATGGAGGACAAGGTAGACGTTATATCCTTCAGCAACAACTTCCTTAACCATACCCAGAAATATATTCCCGGTATGGCAACGGGATACCTTCTCTCCCCTGCGGGAAATTCCTCGACTGTAGAGGACGCGCTCGAAGCGCTTTACCCCTCGCTCGTTGCGGCACAAAACCACAAGAGCAGCATCAACCCCTCGCAAGGCGTTATATCGCCCTATTATACCCAAGCGGTTGCCGACAGAGGTATTACCGTTTGGCCCTGGACCTACGTTGCTTCGAGCAACAACGGCGCGTTCCTTTCGGGCTGTGACGGCGTTACCACCGACGATATGCAATGGGTGACCAAAATGCCAAAATATCTTACCGCCTCGGATATATCGGTAATTCTCGGCGACAATGCCGATGCAGGTGTAAAATTCGTAACCTACGGCGGTCAGGAATCGGTCATCACCGGCGATAAGCTTATTGTAAAGGTGCTTTCGGGCGACGATTGCATAAGCATCGAAAACGGCGTTATTAACGGCAAAAAGGAAGGCAATGCAACCGTAATATTCGGTTACAGAGCAAAGACCACCGCAAAGAGCGAATACGTTATCTACACACAGCCGATAAATATTACCGTTGGAAACGCGGTTGACGAAACGACGAAGACCGAGGACGGACTCGGCAAGGGCGACGCACTCGTTATAGCAATTTCCGCGGTTATCGCACTTATCGCAGTCGGCGCGGCTGTATTCTTTACAAAAAAGAAAAAATAATTAAATAACAAAAATCCACTCGCTTGCATAAGGGCGATGCACCATAGTGATAAATCGCCTTAAAATCGTCATTTTTGCACAATACTGCATCAAAAATCCGCGATATACGCTCGTATTATCGCGGATTTCTTCTTTGTCTTGCGACAAAACTATCTGATTTTAAGGTGCGTAGCAGTTTTGCGCGTGTGCGATTTGTTCTGTAACGACGGCGAAAAACGAAGGAATACTAACGTATTTCAAGGGTTTTTGACTAAGTTACAGGGCAAAACGGTAGCGCAAAACCGTTTTCTCACTGTGGCGCATCGCCCAAGCGAGTGGTTTTTTTATTAGGCATCACGAATTATCAAACGTTTATTGCCGTATATTGTAATCAACGGTTATCAGGGACCGAAATTATAATAATCATACCCGCATTCCTCATTCGAAATGCAGTCATCTCTCAACCAAGTATAGCAAACCGCAAGCTCGTTTTCTTTAAGATATTCTTCCAATGGCGCTATAGCAATATAGGGAATATCTCCCGCAAGGCGCAAAACGTCTATAAATTTTTTGAAAATTTTTTAATTTTTTTCAAAAAAGCAAAAAACATACAAAAAAGGAGAAGCGAAAGTTTCTCCTTTTTGGGTTAGATTTATTGAGCTTTTATTTATTCACCGTATTTTTCGGCAATAGCCAAGCGTGCGCAAACGGTTAAAAGGTCTGCGGCAACGGCGAGCTCATCGCACGAGGGGAAGGTGGGTGCAATACGAAGCTTGCTGTCATCGGGGTCGATGCCGTAGGGGAACATCGCGCCCGCGGGGGTAACGACAAGGCCTGCCTCCTTGCAAAGCTCAACAGTGCGCTTTGCGGTACCGTTGGGGAGCGAAAGGCAGAAGAAATAGCCGCCGTTGGGAATGGTCCAGGTAACGTTATCGTAGCCCTCGAAGCCGTTTTCGAACGCTTCGTAGATGATTTGGAACTTCGGGCGGATAATGTTCATATGTACCTTCATCTGCGCAACGATATCGTCGTAGCACTTGAACACGCGCGAATGACGGAGCTGGTTAAGCTTATCGTGACCGATGGTTTGAATCTTGAGCGCATTAAGAATACGCTTGATGTTTCTGGGGCTCGCCGCGATGCAGGAAACACCCGAGCCGGGGAAGGTTATCTTCGAGGTGGACGCAAATTCGAAGAACATATCCTCGTTACCGTACTTTTCGGCTTCGGAAAAGATTTCGGGAAGCTCGTCGGGAGTATCGGTAAGGTCGTGAAGAACGTATGCGTTATCCCAGAAAACGCGGAAGTCCTTTGCCGCGGGACGAAGCGAAGCGATACGGCGAACCGTTTCCTTCGAATAGGTAAAGCCCGAGGGGTTGGAGTATTTGGGAACGCACCACATACCCTTTACCGTTTCGTCGTTGGCAACAAGCGATTCCACCAAATCCATATCGGGACCTTCCTCGGTAAGAGGTATATTTACCATTTTTATACCGAAGAATTCGCATATAGCGAAATGTCTGTCATAGCCGGGCACGGGGCAAAGGAAGGTGATTTGATCGTATTTCGACCAAGGCTTGCAGCCGTCTTCGACGGGGTGAAGCATCGAGCGTGCGACGGTATCGTACATTAGGTTAAGGCTGGAGTTGCCGCCGACGATGATATGATCGGAGGTTACGCCGAGCATTTCGCCAAGCAGGCGCTTCATTTCGTTAATACCGTCCAAGCCGCCGTAGTTGCGGCAGTCGCTTCCTGTTTCGGAAAAGCATTCCTCGTTGGTTTTAACGGCGGTGAGAAGGCGTTCCATAGTGGAAACCTGCTCGGGCGAGGGCTTCCCGCGCGACATATCGAGCTTTAAACCCATTGCCTTGTATTCGTCGTATTTTTTTTGAAGTTCTTGTTTGTTCATTGGTGTCACCTAATTCGGAAAACGGCAAAGCCGATTTCCAAACCCTTCAAAGCTTTTCAATGCTAAATATAAAATACAATAAAATTCCATGTTTTCCAAGGACATGCGCCTTGGAAAATATACCTTAGAGCGTCGAGCATTTGGACAAGCCGAAGGCGCGCACAAATGCTGCGCGAGCGCACGACGCTCGCAAAAGAACAATCGAAAACCTGTTTTCGATTGAGAGCGCTAGCGACTTAAAATTCCGCGCTGCCGGTGGTTCTGTGGAAGGGCTCAACGTCGCGGATATTGGTAATACCCGTGATATACATAATAAGACGCTCGAAGCCCAGGCCGTAGCCCGCGTGCTTAACGCCGCCGTAACGGCGAAGGTCGAGATACCACCAATAGTCTTCTTTGTTGAGTCCGAGCTCTGCAAGGCGCGCTTCCAAAACGTCAAGACGTTCTTCTCTTTGCGAGCCGCCGATAAGCTCACCAACGCCGGGAACGAGCATATCTGCCGCCGCAACGGTTTTGCCGTCGTCGTTCAGGCGCATATAGAAGGCTTTGATTTCCTTCGGGTAATCGGTAACGAAAACAGGCTTGCCGAATACCGTTTCGGTAAGATAGCGCTCGTGCTCGGTCTGAAGATCGCAGCCCCATTCAACAGGGTAATCGAACTGCTTGCCGCTGTTTTTCGAAAGCTCTACCGCTTCGGTATAGCTAACACGCACGAAATCGCTGGTGACGAGCGCGTTCAAGCGGTCGAGCAGGCCTTTATCGATAAATTTGTTAAAGAATTCCATTTCGGCGGGGCATCTGTCGAGAACGTATTTAATAACGTACTTCGTCATTTCCTCGGCGAGAGTCATATAGTCGTCAAGATCGGCGAAAGCGATTTCGGGCTCGATCATCCAGAATTCTGCGGCGTGGCGGGGGGTATTGGAGTTTTCGGCACGGAAGGTCGGGCCGAAGGTATAAACGTTGCCGTATGCAAGCGCAAAGCATTCTGCTTCGAGCTGACCGGAAACGGTGAGGTTTGCCGATTTACCGAAGAAGTCCTTCGAGTAATCGATATTACCCTTATCGTCACGGGGAGGATTATCCATATCGAGCGTGGTAACGCGGAACATTTCGCCCGCGCCCTCGCAATCGCTTGCAGTAATAATGGGAGTGTTTACGTATACGAAGCCCTTATCCGCAAAGAAGCGGTGGATTCCCTGCGCGGCAACCGAGCGAACGCGGAACACAGCGTTGAAGGTGTTTGCACGCGGACGGAGGTGGGAAACCGAACGGAGAAATTCAAAGGAATGGCGCTTGGGCTGAATAGGATAATCGGGCGTGGATTCGCCGGTGATTTCTATACTTTTTGCCTTAAGCTCGAAGGGCTGCTTTGCGTTGGGGGTAAGCTCGATAACGCCTTCGGCGATTATCGAAGCGGGGATATTGAGCTTTGCGATATCCTTGTAATTATCAATAATTTCGCTTTCGAAAACTATTTGTATGTTTTTGAAGCAGGTACCGTCGTTAAGCTCGATAAATCCAAATGCATTGGAGGAGCGAATGGTCTTTATCCAGCCGCCGAGACGCACGGTCTTGCCGCCGTATGCCTGCGAATCGGAATATATATCGCAAACACGTGTTAGATTTTCTTTTATAGCCATGAGCTTATAAACCTCCAAAATTTTAGTTCTCATTATTATATCACCGCAAAGCGCGCTTTTCAAGCGTTATTTCGCTTTTTTAATACTATTTTTGCAGGCTCTTATTGAATATTTTGCACATATATGCTATTATATAACCGTTATACAGTATTATAATATCGTTTCGAGGTAAAAAACGTGACTCTTTACGAGCTGTTGAATTCGCAAAAGCAATATTTGATCGGCAAGCGCGCAATTATTTTCGATATGGACGGAACGCTTATCGATTCGATGCAGTATTGGACGAACTCGATAGGCGAGGACCTTACCGAATATTCCTCGTTCGGCGAATTTATGTCCGAAAAATACAACACGGTTATAAAGCCGAAGGAGCACGCTTTTGAATTTTTGCGTCTGCTTCGCAAAAGCTCGATTCCGGTGTGCATTGCAACCGACACGCCGAAATGGATGTCGAAGGGGTTTTTCGAACGATATCCCGAGCTTTCGAGCCTTATAGATTTTTATATCGATTGCGAGGACGTCGGCACGAGCAAGCGGCAATCGCCGAGGATTTACGGCGCGGCGGCGGAGCGGTTGGGCTTTGAAAAGCGCGAATGCATTGTTTTCGAGGACCACAGGCACGCGGTCCTTGCCGCAAGCGCAGACGGGTTTGACGTTGTCGGCGTATACGACCAAGCAAACGCCGAAAATGCAGAAATTATAAAAGAAAACAGCGTTGATTATATAAACGATTTTTCGGAAATGATGAAAGGATAACTTATATGAAAAGACTTTTCGTATTGATTCTGGCGGTTTTATTTATAATTCCGGTAACGCTTGCGATTGCCGAAACGACTTTGGAATCGACAAAGCTCGGCGACGTCAACGGCGATTTTTCTATCGACGAATACGATTACATTCTTGTAAAGCGTCACCATTTCGAAACCCGCACGCTTGTGGGTAACGAATATCTGCGCGCAGACGTTAACCGCGACCAAGCGGTAGACACCTACGATTACATTCTGATTCGCAGACATTATTTCGAAACCTTTAAAATAGAAGGCGATATTCAGACCTTACCCGAGGAAAGCGTATCCTCGGCACCCGAAATCGAATCGTCGTTGCCCGAGGAGGATTCGTCGTTACCCGAGGAGGATTCGTCGCTGCCCGAGGAGGATTCGTCTTTGCCCGAAGAGGATTCGTCGCTGCCCGAGGAAAGCGATACCTCTTCCCCCTCCGAGCCGGTTGACCCGAACGAGCAGATTACGGTACAGCTTACCGCAGGCTCGCAAAGCACAACGATTATGGCGGCAAACACCGCCGCGTTGCAAAAGGCGGTTGACGAAGCAAGCGCAAACGGCGGCGGAACGCTTTATATCCCCGCGGGCACTTATTACTTCTCTTCGCAGGGGAGCAACAAGCGCGGCAACGAGGAATTCGTTTGTATGCCCAAGGACAACGTTACGATTATCGGCGCGGGCAAGGAAACCGTGCTGCAGCCTGTAGGCAGGTCGAGCGGCGGTTTGGATATGTTTTATTTCAACGAATACGCCGACAGCGGATTCACCAACCCGCAATATCTTGTTAACGCCGATTTTTACGATTTCATTATCGACGGCGCACTCGCCAACGCAGACAGATATACCTCTGCAGGCAAGGGATTTATGATTAATCTTTACAAGGATTGCGATTGGCGCAACGTTATAGTAAAAAACACCGACGGCACCGGATTTGGTATGGACTGCCCGATAAACTGCACGATTATCGATTGCAAAGCTTATAATTGCGGAAAGCTTGCAACGACCGCATCGGTCGGTGCTTCGGGCTTCGGTATCGGCACCGGATATTCCGAAAACGAAACCCTGATTATTAAAAACTGCTATGCCGAGGGCAACAAAAAATTCGGCGTATTTTTCGAGCATCAGGGCAGATTCTGCGGCGGAAAATACTACACCGCAAAAAGTATGGAAAGCCTTGTGGTAGACGGCTGTACCGCGAAGAACAACTATATCGATTTCGGCGGCGAGCTCGCCGTTGACGTAACCTTTAAAAACTGCACCGTGCCCTATGGCAGTACGAGCTACAACAAGATTTCGTTCACCCACCATTCTATACGCTGCAACGTCGAAAATATGAACGTCGAATGCCGTTTTGACGACGTAACCGACGCAAGCGCCGATTATTACGACGCGGTTTATTGGGCGGTAAACGTCGGGCTTACCACCGGCATCGGCAACAACCTTTTCGGTGTGGACGACGGCTCGACACACGGGCAGATGATAACCTTCCTATACCGCGCGCTCGGCTACCCCGGTGAGCTAAAGCTTACCAACAAGGGCGAATCCGCTTTTTATGAAAACGCGCTTGCCTGGGCTGTTAAAAACAACGTTGCCGAAAGCAGCACCGATATGACCGAGGCGCTAACCAAGGAAGAGCTGATTGAATATATTTGGAAATTCGAAGGCTCGCCCGAAATAAGCGGAAGCTACAGCCAAAGCATAAATTGGGCTATTTCCGAAGGTCTTATCGACGAAGCGCCGAGCGGAAATGCAAGCCGCACCGACGTTGTGAAAATTCTTTACGATTATTTGGGAGAATAAAATGTCTGATTGTATTTACAAAATAATACCCGAAAGCCCGAACGGCGATATTTCTGCCAACGCAGATAAAGCAATCGCATATTTAAAGCGCAAGACCAAGCCCGAGGATATAACCTTTACCGACCACGGAAAAACTGCGTTTATCGATTGCGGCGAAAATCTCGCTTCGATTTCCTGCCCGCTGTGCGATGCAGAGCTATCGTTCGATTGGTGGGGAAACGCGATGAACGAAGCATTCGAAAACGGTTTTTCGGAGCTTTCCCGCACACTTCCCTGCTGTAACCGAGAATGCTCGCTAAACGATTTGAAATACGATTTCCCTTGCGGGTTTGCAAAAAACGAAATAACGCTAACCAACCCCAAAAAAGAACCGACCGACAAAATAATTGCCAAAGCAGAAACGATTTTAAAAGAAAAAATCAAAATTATTATTTGCAGATATTAAAAAAGCAGACCTGTTTTCGCAACAACCGTAGGTTATTCCAAACAACTTCAAGTGTGTTTATAAATCGAGTTTTATAATCTATACTATTAGTAATGATTACACACTTATTGAGGTTGCTATGAATTTCGATTCTATCGGAAAAAACATCAGAAAATACCGTTTAGCCAAAAAGCTTCGCCAAGAAGATCTTGCCGAAAAAACAAATTTAAGCAATAATTACATCGGTATGCTCGAGCGCGGAGAAAAAATACCGTCGCTTGAAACGTTTATCCTCATAGCCAACACCCTGCAGGTTTCTGCCGATATGCTGCTTTCGGACGTCATATCTGTCGGGTATACAGTAAAGAACTCGCTTTTGAACGAAAAGCTTTCAAAGCTTTCGCAGGAAGATCAAGCAAGGATTTATGACGTTATCGATACTCTTGTCCGTCACTCAAAGCAGATAAAACCCTAAATTTATCAAAAGTTCGTCCAAAAGGGCGAACTTTTTTATTTTATCGACCGAGTTTGCTTTTTTTCGACAACGCATCTGTGATAAAAAACAACCAAGAGTTATTTTTAATCACCAACAGTTGCAGAAAAGAGGAAAACGATGACCGATTTAATCAAAAACATTTCAAGCCATCACGGAGTAACAGAACAAGAGGTACAAAAAGAGATTGAAAAGGCGATAGCGCTTGCGACCGATAGCAAACAACAAACAGCAAAGGATTTTTGGTCGCGATTTCCCAAAGATAGTGAAATATCGCTTGCGGAAATAATCCTCGCCATCATTGCAGAGCTGTAAAATAGGTTGGCAAACACAAAAAAAGCGTGCTTTATTTAAGCACGCTTTTTTTAACTTTTAACTTATTTCTTCTTTTTAGCAAGAATTGCGATTACTGCAACAACCGCGATTACTGCAACGCCGATAATAACCCAAAGCCAAACGCCGAGTCCGTCGTCGCTATCAATTTCCATTTCGGAGGATTTAACGTCGGAATCCTCGGTGGAAGCTTCGTTGGGGGTAGCGTCGGAAACGGCTTCGTTTGCCGCTTCGGAGCTTTCTGCGGGTGCTTCCTCGGAGCTTTCTGCGGGTGCTTCCGAGCTTTCAACAGGTGCTTCCGAGCTTTCTTCCTCTGCGGGAAGGTCTGCAAGCTCGTCTTCGGTGATAACCGTCATAGTACCGTTTTCGCAGGTACCTGCAGCGAGGTTAATGCCGTCGAACTTAAGATAATCGCCAACCTTAATAGCCATGCAGGCAACCTTATCTTCCCAGTTGGGATAGGTTGCGGCATCGTTGGGGTTAGAGGAAGAGGAGTGAACTACGATAATAATCTGACCTTCTTCAAGAGTTACGGAAGGAGAAGTACCGCCCATAGCCGCACCGTTGGTAACAGCCTTGTAAGCAGAAGAGCCTTCTACCTTTTCAGCCACGAGCCAGATAGCCCAGCTGCCGCAGTTTGCAAGACCGTCTGCAGAGGTAAGAATAGTAGCGTCCTCGCCGTTGATGGTGCCGTTAACGTCTTCGATATCGAAAACGTAGCCGACTGCGCTTTCGTAAACGGCGTTGCCGTCGGCACCTACTGTGTAATCTGCCGCGAAAGCGGTAAAGGAAAAGCTAACGCAAAGAATCAATGCAAAGATAAGTGCGAGTGTCTTTTTCATAACATAGCCTCCAAATAAAATATTTGATTTATTTTACCATATAAACGCGCTATTGTCAACTACGCCATTCGAGCAAGCATTTCCTCGGTAACCTCGGTTTCAAGCTTGCCTTCGGCAATAAACAGCTCCAGCTCCTCGCAAACGTGCTGACCGATCTTTTTCAGACCGTTGTTCGCAAGGCCTGCAAGGTGGGGAGTCATAATGCAATTTTTGAGCGTACGCAAGGGGTTATCCTCTGCGGGAGGCTCGGGGTCGGTAACGTCAAGACAAGCGTATTTTAGGTTGCCTGCCTTCATATGCTCGTAAAGCGCTGCTTCATCGATAATCGTGCCGCGAGCGGTATTGATAAGGACTGCGTCCTTCTTCATAAGCTTAAGCGTATCTGCATTGAACATATGGTAGGTTTCGGGAATTTGGGGCGCGTGGATGGAAATAATATCGCTTTCCTTCAAAACGGTTTCAAGGTCTGCCTTGCGTGCGCCCATAGCGTTTGCACGTTCCTCGCTCATAAACGGGTCGTAGAGAAGAATATCGACGTCGAACGCCTGCATAAGCTCGATATAATGTCTGCCCGCCCAGCCGCCGCCGATTACGCCGATTGTTAAATCGTAAAGCTCGCGGATGTTTTCCTTGCCTTCCGCCCAGCCGCCGTTGTGTATATTTTCGTTATGCGCAAAAAAGTTCTTTGAAGCCGCAATAGTAAATCCGAGCGCGGTTTCGGAAACGCCCATGCTTAAAACGTTTGCGCTTGCGGTAACGCGGACACCCTTTTTCCAAAGCTCATCCGAAACGACCGGCTTTACCGAGCCTGCCGCGTGGATAAGAAGCTTTAAATTCGGGCAGAGCGCCAAATGCTTTTCGTCGATGGGATTATTGCCCCAAGACGTCACAACAACGTCTGCGCCCTCGATAACTTTTGCAACAGAATCGAAATCGGTGCCGCCCTCGTTTATAACGACCTCACCGCTGTTTTCGAGTCTTTTTAGGCATTTTTCGTTAAACACCATATTTCTTGTGCCGGGATTTAAAAGAAGTGCGATTTTCATAGCCGTAGCCTTTCTTTATTTAAACAAATTAATATATTCGTTTTTATCAAACAGCCTTGCGCCGTTTTTATAAAAATCCTCGTTTATTTCAAAGCTTCCGTTTTGCTCGGGGGCATATTCCAGCCCCTTGGGCAGCATTTTGCAAAGCTTATCCCAATTTTTATAGTTCTGGTTGCCGTTTATTTCGATACAGCCGCAGCTCATACCGCCCAGCGCACCTATACGCGCCGCAAACTGCTTATTCCATTCGGCAAGCAAAGGGACGACTGTTAGGTCTGCACAAAGGCAGGTTGCGCCCGCATTGTATACCGCCGAAGCCATATCGAAGGAAACCGACATCGTTTTTGCAATCGGCTTAAGCGCAACCGCTTTATAGCCAAGCTGCAACCGTTTTTCGACGTCGGCAAGCGAATGCGCCGATTCGTCGGCATTCAAGGTAACGGGAAGCCTGCCGACGTAAACCTCGTTTTCGGGTGCAAAGGGTTCTTCGATAAGCTCAATGCTTTGAAGCGCGCCTATCTTATCTGCGTGGTCGAGCAATGCTTCGAGCCGCGATATATTATCGTATCTGCCGTTTGCATCGAGATAATAGCGTATATTTCGGCTTTTCGAAAGCGGAGTTTGATAATTCCTTGCGATTTCGTGAATTTCGGAAAGCCTTGCCTTATCCCATTCGAGCATACTGCGCATATCCTCTTCACGCGGTAAATTTTCGCCGCAGGCCTTGCCGATTTTAATTTTAAGAAGTCCGGTGCCCGAATCGAGCAGGCTCTTTAAGCCGTCTGCCGTTACGGCATAGCTTACAAGCGGAATATGAGCAAGCCGCGTATGGCGGTGCGAAAGCGCAGGTCTTGCGTGCATCGGAACTATTTCGGAAAAATCGGTTATATTATTTTCTTTTGCAAAAAGCGACCAAAGCGCATAATCGACACCGACGAGCGAATTTAACACGAAGGTTTCGGCAACGGTGCGGTTGCACACCCTATCGGCGTATTTCTTCAGCTCGGGAAAAATTCCGTTTATAAGCTCGTTGGGGTAAACGAAGCTTTCGCCTTTTATCATTTCAAGCGCACGCGCGGTAACGTCACGCATAAGCGCGCTCGATTCATCGGGCGAATGCTCGGCAAAAACGCTTGCGTCCGACCAAAGCACCGAAATGGTGCAGGGGGCGGTAGACGCAAAATTATCGCTTTCGATTTTTACGACCGTTTGCCAAAGCTCTGTTAAATATTTGCCCTTGAAGCCGAAAGGCGCAAGCAAAGGCTCGCGTTGGAAACGGATATCGGTGCTTTTAATCCTTATGCTTTTCATTTCGCAAGATATTCCTCGATTATTTCGATTGCGCCTGCGGGCACAACCTCGTCGATCGGCTTGCCGTACTTCAAAAGCTCGCGAACGTAGGTAGAGCTTATATGATCCATTCCGCTTTCGGCGGGAAGAACCACCGTTTCGGGTGCGCCGAGTCCTTTATTTATAATATACAGACTGCGCTCGTAATCGAATTCGCTGCCCGAGCGCGCACCGCGCACGATAACAGGGCTTTCGTACCTGCAACAAAACTCGGCAAGCAAGCCGCCGCAAAGCTCGATTTCGGCATTTTCTATTCCCTTTATCGCCGCTTTCACCGCGTTTACACGTATTTCATCGGGAAGCAGGCATTTCTTTTCGCTGTTTTGCGATACCGCAACGACAACGCGGTCGAAAAGACGCGAGGCGCGCAGGATCACGTCGAGATGACCGACTGTGATCGGATCGAAGGTGCCCGAAACGATTGCAGTTCTCATTTATATCTCCTTACGAATCATCGTCACGAAGGTTTTACCGTAGCGGTATTGCTTTACCGTGCAGCTTTCTATCGGGTTGGGGATACCGTCCTTATCCGATTCGCAAACGATTATCGCATCGTCTGCCAAAAGCTCGGAATAGCTGAGTCTGTGCAGAATTTCATCGAGTATCCCTTCCTGATAAGGCGGATCGAGAAAAACAAGGTTGAATTTTTCCTTGCCCGATGCACCTCTGATATATTCCTTCCAATCGGCAGTAACAACGCGGCACTGCTTCATAAGCTTGGTTTTTTGCGCGTTTTCCTTGATAATTTCGCACGCCGCGCGCGAGGAATCGACGATAACCGCCTTTTCTGCCCCGCGTGAAAGCGCTTCGAGCGCCATTTGTCCGCTGCCGCCGAACAAATCGAGCACGTATCTGTCGTGAAGCTCGAACTGGATAGCCGAGAAAACGCCCTCCTTGCAGATTTCGGTGGTGGGGCGGGTATCTCTTCCCTCGAGCGTTTTAAGCTTCGTCCCTCTCGCTGTTCCGGTTATTATTCTCATCTTTTTCCTTTCCGAAGTATTCCAAAACCGCATCCGCAATCTGCTCGGTTATACCCTTTACCTCCAAAAGCTGTTCTCTTGTTGCACTTTTAAGCGCTGCAAGAGTGCCGAAGTGAAGCATAAGGTCGTTTGCGCGCTTTGCACCCACTCCCTTTATTTCGGTGAGCGAGCTTTTCTTTACTGCATTGCGGCGCTTCGCATCCATAAGCGAAAGCGAATAGCGGTGTACCTCTTCCTGAATTTTATAGATAAACACGAACGCATCCTGACGGGTTATAAGCGAAATTTCGTTTTCGCCGTCGGTTAGCGTACGGGTTTTGTGGTGTTCGTCCTTTATCATACCGAAAAAGGCGATATTCAGCGATTTTTCCGAAAGAACGCTTTTTACGCGTCTAACCTGATTTTCGCCGCCGTCGATAAGCATCAAATCGGGGTATTCCCACCCCTCCTCGTCGCTATCGTGGGCAAATCTTCGGCGTATGCATTCCTCTAACGCCGCCAAATCGTTGCCGTCGTCAACGGTTTTTATATTAAATCCGCGGTATTTGCGCTTTGCAAAGCTTCCGTGCTCCAAAACTATCATACCGCAGCTCGTATATTCCCCCGCAGAATGCGAAACGTCGTAGGATTCGATTCTGTCCGGCAGTACCTCGAGCCCCAAAAGCTGCGAAAGCGAAATAAGAAAATCCTTTTTTCTGTCCTCGCTTTTGCGCTTATGCAATATAAGCTGCTTTGCGTTTTCGCTTGCACGCACGGCAAGGGCGCGCATATCGCCGCGTTCGGGACAGATAACGCTGACCTTAAATCCCGCCTTTGCGCAAAGCCAATCGGTAAAAAGCTCGTCGTCGGCTTCATCAAGCCGATAATCGATATATATCTTTTTGGGTATATAGCCCCTTAATTCATAATACCTTTGGAAAAACGAAACGAGGTTCGGGCTGTTTATAATTTCGTCCGCACCGAAAAAGAAGTTTTCGCGGTCTACTATCGCGCCGTTTCTAACAAAAAGCAAAGAAAGCGCGCTGCCCAAATCGTCGGCATAAATACCGATAATATCTGCCTCTACGCTGGGCGAGCAAACAATTTGCTGTTTATCGTTCAGCTTTTTCACCGCATAAATACAATCGCGCAGCTTTGCGGCAAGCTCGAAATTCAAGCCCTCGGAAGCGATTTCCATACCCTGCTCGAGCTGTGCGATAAGCTTTTTGCCGTCGCCCTTCAAAAGTGCGGAGGCGCGGTTTACAAGCTCTTTATAGTCGTCTGCCGAAACGTTGCCCTTTACGCAGGGCGCACAGCAACGCCCGATATGGTAATTAAGGCAGGGTCTTCCCTTTCCGATATCCTTTGGAAATTCTTTGTTGCACGAGGGGAGCGAAAACGCCTTTTTTACGGTTTCGAGAATATTGCGCGCAACGTGGTGCGAAGAATAGGGCCCGAAATATTTATCGTTACCCGCGGTGCGCTTATAAACTATCGAAAATTCGGGGTAAGCCGAATTGGTAAGCTTTATATACGGGTATCCGCCGCCGTCCTTTAATTTAATATTGTAGCGGGGCTGGAACTGCTTTATAAATTGGTTTTCCTGAATAAGCGCTTCAAGCTCGGTAAGGGTATAATATACCTCGAAATCGTTTACCGATTCGACCATTCTTTTGGTTTTGCCGTGGTGGTCGGAATAGGGGGAAAAATAGCTCGAAACGCGGTTTTTGAGCGCTTTTGATTTGCCGACGTAGATTATTCTGCCCGATTTATTGCGCATAATATACACGCCCGGGGTGGCGGGCAAAAGTCTTGCTTTTTCGTAAAGCTCAGCACGCGTCATTACATACACCTACAAAAAATGCCCTGAGATATTAGCTCAAGGCGATTTGTTTTGTTCAATTATTCGTTAAAGCCGCCGAGAATAAGCGTAACAAGACCGTCAACAGCAGCTTCTTCATCTACACCGTCGGCAAGTATGGTAATTATATCACCCTTGGAAATGCCAAGCGAAAGAACGCCCAACAAGCTTTTCGCGTTTGCTCTGCGGTCGCTGTTTTCGACCCATATCGAGCTGCGATAGGAGTTGGCCTTTTGAATAAAATATGTTGCAGGTCTTGCGTGAAGACCTACTGTATTTTGGATTTCTATATTCTTCGTAGTCATATAATTACCCCCAGGATAGAAATATTATACCAAACCGCCGCCGTTAAATCAATAGAAAAATAATGGAGGTTTAAACGAAATACCGAATTACGCGGTCGGTTTTTTTGTCGATAATATCTATTAAAACCAATGATTATGTATTCGAGTCGTCTTTTTCAACCGAAACGGTATAGCATTCGGTTCGAGTGCCGTCGAGCGTGAACGCCGATTCGCTGTTGACGTAAATACGCTCGCCCGATTCGGTATAATACCTTCCGAGCTTTTTATAGCCCACGCAGGTGAAAACAAATTCCGCGTGGTCGGGCACGGTTACCGAGCCGGGAAGTATCTTCATTTCGGTATATACGAGCTCGATATAATGCTCCTCGTCGCCATCGGGCTCGAAGGACACGGATTTGCCCTCTGCGTTTTTGAACTGCTCGATAATATCGCGTCCGCGAACGTCCAAAGTCACCTCGAGCGTTACCATTTGCGGCTCCTCGAATATTTCCGAAACGGTATCGCGGAATATCAGCAGGCAGACCGAGCAGGCGATAACGAGAAGTATCGCAAGGTCTAAAAGATTGAATTTTGTCTTTTTCTTTTGCACGGTCATACCTCCTCTGCACGCTTTGCAACAGATACGGTTTTATATACCGCTCCGCACAAGCCGAGCACGAAAATCATAACAGCGTAAATACGAAGGTCGTAAAACAGGTTAAAGCTGAACGAGCAGACGGTAAACATTACCGCCGAAGACGCCGCGGTTCCGATAAACAGCGAACGCTTTGTTCCGCTTTCGCCGACACCGACACCGAGCAGGCGTTGAAGTATAAGCACTATCGCGGCGAAGAACAAAAGCACTGCCACGCCACCGCCGATATTATACATAGCATACCACAGATTGCCCGATTCCATTCCCTGTGAACCAACAAGCGAGGAATCGTAGGAAAGAGCAGTACCGAGCCGTACCGAGCGCGAAACGGTGTGCTCGAAGGTATATACCGCAACCGGCGGAATTACCGCCGCCGCGCCGAGAAGCGAGCCGAACGGTGCTTTATATGCAAATGCAACGTATACGAACAGCGAAACGAGCGAAAGCAGATAGAACGCAGAGCTATCGGTTAGCACCGCACAAACGGCAACCGAAAGCAAGAAAAACTCACGCGGCTTTCGATTTCCGACAGACGAAAACGATGAAAGCGCAAACGGCAGCAACGTCGCAACGACTGCAACCAGCATTTCGGGCTCTAAACGGCAACCAGTAAGCAAAACAGCCGCTTCACGCAGGTAGCCGTGCGGAATAAGCGTGGCGAAATCGCCGAATATATACAACGCCATACCCACGCTTGCGCCGAGGCACAAGGCATCGAACGCCTGGGTGACGAGTTTTTCCGAGCATAAAAGATTTTTTGCAACGAAATACAATGCGGTAAAGCAAAGTATATAGTATTCCCCTCCGACCAAGCCGCCGTCGGTTACAAGACAGCCGACGAACACCGCCGCCAGCGCGAGAAGAACCACCGCATCGGCAGTGCCGAAGCGGAGATTGCGCTTTAGCCTTACGCATTTAAGCAGATAGGACAAAAGCGTTACCGTGCAGATAAGCACCGTTGCGTTTAGCGGAAGGAAGCTGAAGGTTGACATTGCCAAAAGCAAGCCGAATTCGGCAACGTTCATTATTGCAACGACAGTTAACGCCGCCGCAAGACACACAAGCACGCTTAACGGTGTGAAGAAAAGCGTTGCGATACCCAACGCCGAGCCGCAAAGGAACGCCACGGCAACGGCGGTTTTCGGTGTTGAATTTTTGTAGCGCGCAAACGAAGAATCGTTAACGCCGAGGCAGGAGGAAAGCAACGAGCCGATTATTTTGCTGTTGCCCACGGTATTAAGCAGGGTTTTATCGCCGAACGCGATGAAAAGCAGACCGATTAACAGCGCAACCGCCGCAACCGAAATATCGTTTATGCTTGCCGCACTGCCAAAGCCGACCGAAACGTAGCTTTTTAGCATAAACAAAGCCGCCGAATAAACGGCAAAGGTAAGCAAAAACACGCCTACCGAGCGGACCGAGGTGTTCAAAAATCCGGTTTGAATCGCTCTTGCCGCCTTCATAATCGGATTATGCACGAAAAACGAAGCTATTGCGTTACGCGCGGGCATCGAAAAATTTTCGCGCAGGTCGAGCTTTTTGAATATCGGACCGGTAATTTTTTCGCGCAGGAAGCTATCGACGCTTTTTGCCGAGTTCAAAATCGGCGAAGCGATACCGTACTCGAAAAAACGAACAAAGCGCTGGGAAAGCTTGCGGGTAAGCGACAAAACAAAGCTCTCGCTAACGAGCCGCGTTGCAAAGCCGTCCTTATTCCTTTTTTTCCTCGCTTTGTTCATTCTTCTTCTCCAATAGATCGGGGCGTTTTCGTTCGGTACGTTGAATACTTTGCTCCTCTTTCCAGCGGCACTGCTTGGCGTGGTCGCCGTTAATAAGCACCTCGGGAACCTCCAAGCCCTCGAAAACGCGCGGTCTTGTATACTGTGCGTGCTCCAAAAGACCGTTTTGCAGGCTTTCCTCGGAATAGCATTCGCTTGCGGGAAGCACGCCGTCGATAAGACGCGAAACGCAATCGACAACTATCGCCGCGGGCAGCTCGCCGCCCGTAAGCACGTAATCGCCGACCGAAATTTCCTCGTCTACCTCTAATTCTATAATTCTTTCGTCTATACCCTCGTAATGTCCGCAAAGCAGAATAAGGTTATCGTATTTGGTAAGCTCCTCTGCTTTTTTCTGGTCGAAAAGCGAGCCCTGGGGCGACATATAAATCACCCGCGTGCTGCCGCTTATGCGCGATTTCACGGCGCGGATACAATCGACAACCGGCTGGCACATCATAACCATACCGTAGCCGCCGCCATAGGGTGCATCGTCGACCTTGCGGTGCTTATCGAGCGTATAATCGCGTATATCGGTGCATTTTACCGATATAACGCCCTTGTTTACAGCTCTGCCGATAATGCTCGACGCAAATATCGGTTCAAGAGAATGGGGAAAAAGCGTAAGTACCTCGAAGTTCATTTTCGGACTCCTTTTCCTACGCTTCAAAGCCGTCGATAAGACGGACTGTTACCCCGGACGGCGAGGCGCTTACGATAAACTCCTCTACCGCGGGAATGATATACTTTTTTTCGCCCTCGATATAATATAAATCGGAGGCAACGCCCTCTTCGATTTTTGTGAGGACGCCGACCGTGTTGCCCGTAATTTCATCGGTAACCGCAGCACCGATAAGATCGTCGTTATAAAAAACGCCTTCGGGCAGTGCGATATCCTCGCGGTCGAAATAAACCGTTCTGCCGGTAAGCGAGGCGGCGGAATTTCTGTCCTCGTAGCCGACGAATATAACGGTCGAAACAGTTTCGCGGAAGGCTTTTACCTCCAGGCTTCGCTTTCCCTCGGGATCGAGGTAAAGGTGTTTGACGCCGCTTAAAAACTCGATACTGTCGCACCAGCAATCAAAGCGGAGCTCGCCTTTTAGCCCGCGCGGAGAATTAAGCCTTCCCGCTTCAAGAAATCGCTTCATCAGATAATATCGACGATAACGCGCTTGTTCTCTTTCGAGGCAGCTGCACGCATTACTGTACGAATGCTTTTTGCGATCTTGCCTTCCTTACCGATAACTCTGCCCATATCGTGCTTCGCCACCGAAAGCTCGAGAACCACGGTATCACCGCTAACCTTTTCGGTAACGCTTACCGAATCGGGATCTTCGACGATAGCCTTAGTGATATCGAGAAGAATCTGTTTCATTAATCCAATACTCCGCTCTTTTTAAGAAGGTCTCTTACGGTTTCGGTAGGCTGTGCGCCGTTGCCGAGCCACTTCTTTGCCTTTTCAGCATCGATCTTTACTTCTGCGGGGTTGGTCATGGGGTTGTAGTAGCCTACCTCTTCGATGAATCTGCCGTCGCGGGGGTAACGCGAATCTGCAACAACGATTCTGTAGTGGGGAGCCTTCTTTGCGCCCATTCTTCTGAGTCTCATCTTAACTGCCATTTTTAATAGCCTCCAAAAAATTTAATACAAATTATTTATTAAAAGGGGAATTTGAACTTCCCTTTTTTACCTTTTTTGCCCATGAACTGCTTCATAAGCTGCTTTGTTTGCTCGTATTGCTTTAGCAAACGGTTTACCTCCTCGACGCTTCTGCCGCTGCCCGCCGCTATTCTGCGCTTGCGCGAGGAATTCAGCACGTCGGGGTGGTTGCGCTCGTAGGGTGTCATCGAAAGAATAATCGCTTCGGTGTGGGCAAGCGCCTTTTCATCGATTTGTGCGTTATTCAGCGCCGAGGGCTTCACGCCCGGCATCATACCGAGCAGCGAATCCATCGAGCCCATATCCTTTATCGTTGCAAGCTGATCGAGAAAATCGGTTAAAGTAAAGCTTTGCTCGCGGAACTTGCGTTCCATTTCGGCAGCCTTCTTTTCGTCGATAGACTGCTCTGCCTTTTCGATAAGGGTGAGCACGTCGCCCATACCCAATATGCGCGATGCCATTCTATCGGGGTGGAAGGGCTCCAAGCAATCGAGCTTTTCGCCGGTACCGATAAGCTTTATAGGCTTGCCGGTGATATATTTAACCGAAAGCGCGGCGCCGCCGCGGGTGTCGCCGTCCATTTTGGTAAGTATAACGCCGGTGATATCCAAAAGATCGTTGAAGCTTTTTGCAACGTTGACCGCGTCCTGACCTGTCATCGCATCGACAACAAGAAGGATTTCGGTCGGCTCGACCGCTTCTTTAACCCGTTTTAGCTCGTCCATAAGAGCTTCATCGACGTGCAATCTGCCCGCAGTATCGATTATAACGGTATCGAAGCCGTATTTAACCGCGTGCTTTACAGCCTCCTTCGAGGTTTCGGCAGGGTCTGCCGTGCCGCGCTCGAACACTTGAACGCCGACCTTTTCGCCGACGACCTGAAGCTGTGTTATCGCTGCGGGACGGTATATATCGCAGGCAACGAGCAGAGGATTTCTGCCCTGCTTTTTGAACATTCTTGCAAGCTTGCCGCAATGCGTTGTTTTACCCGAGCCCTGAAGACCGCACATTAAAATAACGGTAGGGGGCTTGGGAGAAATATTGATTTTTTGGTTGGTGCCGCCCATAAGAGCGATAAGCTCTTCGTTGACGATTTTTACTATTTGCTGTGCGGGAAGAAGGCTTTCGAGCACTTCGTTGCCGACAGCGCGTTCCGAAACGCGCGCGACGAATTCCTTTACCACCTTGAAGTTTACGTCGGCTTCGAGCAATGCGAGCTTTATTTCGCGCATACCTGCCTTAACGTCGGCTTCGGTAAGCTTGCCCTTGTTGCGAAACTTCGAAAAGGCGTTTTGCATCTTATCGACTAAGCTTTGAAACATTTACAGTTCTCCTATGATCGATTCGGCAAGGCTGTGAATTTTTGCAATATCCGAGCTTTGCTGTATTTCGGAAGCAAGAGCCAAAATATTGCCGCTCTTTTTTTCGAGCCCTATCGCCCTTTCGAGCGAAAGCAGAGCTTCGACACCGTGCTTTATCGAATCGCGCACACCCTGGCGGGTTATGCCGCAGTTTTCGCTGATTTCGGCAAGCGAGAGATCCTCGTTATAATAAAGATCGACCACGTCCCTTTGGCGCTCCGAAAGCGCGTTGCCGTAAACGTCGATCAAACGGCAGATATATGCCCTATCCTCATTCACGGAAGCTCTTCCCCTTTGCAACGAAATCCTAATTCATAATCAAAAGCCTGTAAAGCATTTTTCTTTACAGGCCGTATTATACACCGAACAACAGCGCTTGTCAATAGCTGTTTTGATTTATTTTGGCAATTCCGTGCTTATTTTCTATGCAAATTGTCACACTTTCGTTTTCCTTCGGCTCTTTTTCGAGCACGAATCGCGCAACCGCCTCCTCGGCAAGCCGCAACGCAGCTCGGGTGACGGCGCGTGCGCTTTTGCCCGCGGCGCAATCCACCGCTTCGTCCACAAAGCTTTCCGAAATATTCGCCCTTATTCCCATTTCCGCAAGCCGTTCGCAAAAGCGGTTAAGCGTATTTAGTGCGATTTCGCAAAGCGACGCGCGCGCAAGCGGCGAGAAAACCACCACCTCGTCGACACGGTCGGCAAGCTCGGGCGATAAAAGCCTTGCCGCCTCCTCTGCCGCACCGTTTTCGCCGCCGAAGCCGATACTTCCCGAAGCACGCGTATTTGCCGTCATAATAACGATAGTATTATCGAACCGCACCTTTACCCCCGAGCTGTCGGTAAGCGCGCCCTCGTCGAGTATCTGCAAAAGCAGTGCGCGCACGTCGGGGTGTGCCTTTTCTATCTCGTCGAACAGCAAAAGCGAAAAAGGACTTCTGCGCACCCGCTCGGTAAGCTCGCCCCCTTCGCCGTATCCGATATACCCGGGCGGCGAGCCGATTATGCGCGAAACGCTGTGCGGCTCCGAAAACTCCGACATATCGAGCCGTATAAACGACTTATCGCCGTTAAACACCGCCCTTGCCAAAGCCTTCGCACATTCGGTCTTACCAACGCCTGCGCTCCCGGCGAACAGAAAAGAGCCGTTCGGTCTGCCGCCGTCACGCACACCCGTTCTTGCACGGCGCACGGCAGAGCAAAGCGATGCTATTGCGGCATCCTGCCCGATTACCGTTTTTTTAAGCTCGGCTTCGAGCCCGATAAGCCTTTCCCTTTCGCTTGAATTTATCACCGCAAGCGGAATATTCGTGCGGCGCTCCACCGCAAGCGCAATATCGTTTTCGCAAAGAATGGGGCGTTTTCTTCCCCTTCTTGCCGTTTTTATACTCGCCGCCGCCTCGTCGATAAGGTCAATCGCCTTGTCGGGCAGACAGCGCTCGGGCAGATAGCGCACCGAAAGCGCAACCGCCGATTTAAGCGCGGAATCGCTTATTATTATATTATGAAAATCCTCGTACCGCTTTTTCAGACCGAAAAGCATATCTATACACGCACTTTCGCTCGGCTCGGACACGGTAACCGATTGAAAACGGCGCTCCAACGCCTTGTCCTTACCTATGCTCGAGTTAAACTCCTTTAAGGTGGTTGCGCCGATAAGCCGAATTTCGCCGCGGGCAAGCGCAGGCTTCAAAATATTCGATGCGTCTATCGCCCCCTCGGCTCCGCCCGCACCGACAACGGTATGAAGCTCGTCGATAAACAAAATAATATCGCCCGCGTTCTTCACCTCGTCGATAATCTTTTTTATCTTTTCCTCGAACTCTCCGCGGTATTTCGTGCCCGCCACGACCGAGGAAAGCTCCAGGCTCATAATACGTTTATTCTTCAGCTCGTCGGGTACGTTGCCGTTTGCAATACGGGTTGCGAGCGATTCGACTATCGCCGTTTTGCCTACCCCCGCCTCGCCAACAAGGCAGGGATTATTCTTCGAGCGTCTTAAAAGTATCGAAATAACCCGTTCCTCCTCGTTTTCTCGGCGAAAAACCGGGTCCACACCGCCCTTTTCGGCTTTTGCGGTAAGGTCGACTGCGTTTGCATCGAGCAACGGCGTGGGCACAGACCTTTTCGCACGGGCGACGGGTGCGGCTATATAATCGGGCTCCGCCTCGTACGCGGGGTCGAAGTAAAGCTCCTCTATCGTTGTTCCGAGCTCGTCGGTATCTATCGCGCATTCGCGCAGCAGGCGCACCGCAACGCATTCCTCGCGCAGAAGCGATGCAAGAATATGCTCTACCCCTACGCTTGACGCGTCCTCCGCCCCCGCAATAAACGAGGCGCGCAAAATTATTCTTCGGCATACGGGCGTCATATCGTCGCTCGAAAGCAGGGTTTTACAGCCGGTGCCGACTATCCCTATTATCTTCTTTTTAATCAGCTCTATCTCTGCACCGCGCTCGTAAAGCAATCTTGCAGGCGTGCAATCCTCGCGCAGTATTCCTATTAATAAATGCTCGCTTCCGACGTAGGAATGCCCCATTTCCTTTGCGGCAAGCAGTGCAGAGGTCACAACACGCCTTGCACCGTCGGAAAAACGCTTTGTAATATCGCTCACAAAAAATACCCCCGTAAAAAGTCACATTCACAGAATATGTAAAAATTTTAAAAAGGTTATAGTTCCCTCTTTCTTTTTCGGTTTGGTTATGTTATACTGTTAACAGTATAGTGAAAGGAGCAGCCGTATGGAAAACACCCCCGTGCGCGAAAAGGACCCGATAGTTAAAAAAGCCGCAAAAAAACGCAGGCGCAGAAAAAACAAATTCGCGCAGGCGATGGCTGTTCTTATAGTATTCTTGGCATTTTATCTGCTGATTAGTCTTTTTATCGCAGGTTTGATATATTATTCCTTCAACTCCACGGCGAAAAACACCGAAATTTATTCGCTTAACGTGGTTTATGACGAAACAGTGCTTCACAAAACCGAAGCGCAGGAGGCAAACAACGAATACGGCTTATACGTTCCCTTTTCCTACCTTTCGGAAATCGGTGCGTTTGGGCTTGCGGGCGACGGCGAGGACGTAACGCTTTTCCTTATCGGCACCGACAACCGTATAGAGTGCAAGAAAAATTCATCGCTCGTCGTTATTAACGATAACCCTATCCGTATCTCTGCTCCCGTGCTTTACGAAAACGGCGATTATCTTATTCCGATAGTGCTTATCGAAAACTATATCAACGGCATCGACGTCAGCTACGACGACGAAAAAATGATATGCAAGGTTTCATCGGATATCGGCAAGGCAGACGTTGAATTAAAGCTTTTGCTCCCCGAGGATATGGAGGGCGCATACTTCCCCGACGAATACAAATACTACGGCGACCCCAACGCAAGCACCGCACCGAACGAATAAAACCGAACGAATAAATATATAACGCTACGCCTCCCTTTAAGCACGGGCGATGCACCATAGTGATAAATCGCCTTAAAATCGCCATTTTTGCACAATACTGCATCAAAAATCCGCGATATACGCTCGTATTATCGCGGATTTCTTCTTTGTCTTGCGACAAAACTATCTGATTTTAAGGTGCGTAG
>JAFTTN010000028.1 GCA_017466805.1 Clostridia bacterium | reverse complement strand
TTGTTTTCTCATTTTATTCCCAACTTTTTCCAATCGCTTCGCTCTCCCCAAAAATGCAAGCATTTTCGGGGACCCCCATACCGCGCGGCGGGTTTTGGATGCACGTGCGCTCGCGCCTCGCTCACCGCTCGCGTGCATCATAGGTATAAAAATCCACGCGCATGTCGCGGATTTTTATTGTTTTCTCATTTTATTCCCAACTTTTTCCAATCGCTTCGCTCTCCCCAAAAATGCAAGCATTTTCGGGGACCCCCATACCGCGCGGCGGGTTTTGGATGCACGTGCGCTCGCGCCTCGCACACCGCTCGCGTGCATCATAGGTATAAAAATCCACGCGCATGTCGCGGATTTTTATTGTTTTCTCATTTTATTCCCAACTTTTTCTATCTATTATCTATTATCTATTATCTATTATCTCATATCTCTTTCTCATATCGCTTATCTCTTATCCAAACAAAAAGAGCGAACAGCGTTCGCTCCTTTTTTGTTATTTGTTTACACCCAACCGGGAGTCCAGCCCGAATCGTTATTGCCGACCTCGTAGGGCTCGCAACGGTAATCGCGGTTTATATCGTAGGTGCCGAAATAAGCGCGCTTAACCATTATATAATTAATAGGGCTTAATCTTCCGCCGGGAACAACGCCGGCCGCCTCGAGCGAGAGCGCGTTTAACGACAAGCTGCCGAGATAAGCGCGTTTTACGTTGATATAATCGTATACCGTAAGCTCGCCGTCGCCGTCTACGTCGCCCATAACCACGGCAGCATAGGAAATGCTGTTTAGCTTAACCGTAAAGCCGGTGCCTATTTTCGCGGTATCGGAAGCAACCTTGCCCTCGCGGTCAAGAATATCCACGACTGCGTTATAATATACGAGCTCTACCGTTTTTTCGGTCGACTCGACGGGAAATCCGTATATCTTGCCGCTTTTCGTTTCGGGCGAAAAATCGAACGTTTCCGCAGCCGAAGAGGGCATAATTACAGCCGAAAGCAGCGTTGCCGCCACAAGCACGAACGCAAAAGTTTTAATAATATTCATACGCTCACCTCGAAAAGAGTTGATTTTATACCTCTACCCAAACGCCCGGGTTCTGAAGCGCCTTGTTGCCCGCTTCGATAATACCCATTACCGAAATGGTTTCGGCGTGGTCGGCAAAGGTTTCACCGGTTTTGAAGAAGGTGCAAAGCTTATTGATAAAGTTATCGAAATAACCTGTCATCTGGGGCACCTTATAAATAGAGCCGTCGCTGTAGTTTACGATCATTTCGAAATCTACGCCCTTCCAATCGTAATGGCTCATAACCGCACGTCTGCCGTTCGAAAATTCGATAACCATAGTTTCGTATCCGCTGCCGACCGACATAATTCTCTTTACCTCGCTGCCCATAAGCACAACGATCGGCTCGATCTGGTGGATAGCATAGGTATCGAATCTGCCGGGACCGCGGGAGTTGATAAAGCAGATGTCGCCGCGCGGAACGTCGTTGAGCTCGTTCGAGAAGCGAAGCGCGGAGGTAGAGAAGAAGGGGGTGTTGTTTGCTTCGCCGATAGCGACGATTTCCTTTGCAATATCCTTGGTAAGTGCAAAGGTCTTATCGACGTAAACACGCTTGCCGCTTGCAAGAGGAATACGGCAAAGGTCGAGATGGCGTTCGGGGTTATCGGGCGAGAGAACGATAATGCAATCGCTCTTTTCAACAACCTCCTCGATAGAATCGCAACGCTCAACGTCGAATTCCTTGCACCATTCGTCAGTGGTCATACCGCCTTCTTTATCCTTTTCGGCATATGCGTATGCAACCTTGAATTCATCGCCGAACTGTGCTTTTATAAATTTGGGGTAATTAAGCGCGTGCCATTCGTCAAGATAATAATCGATAAAGCCTATTTTAATCATTTTTTATTCTCCGATCTTGCTTTTAAGAAAGTTTACTGCGAGCTGAATATCTGCGTAAGGATCTGCGCCGCATTCGCGTTCAACGGTAAGGAAGCCGTTATAGCCGATATCCTCGAGCGCCTTTAAATAGCCGTCGAAATCGACGTTGCCCTCTCCCAACGGTACTTCAAGGAAGTAGTCGGAAAGGCGAAGGTCCTCGATACCGCCCTCTGCAAAGAAGGTGTAAACCTTTCTCGGATCGATAATAAAGCCCTTGCCGTCCTTTGCGTGAGTGTGAACGATATATTTGCCGAGCGTGTAAACCGATTTAACGGGATCGGTACCGCAGCACATAACGAGGTTTGCGGGGTCCATATTTACGCCGAAGCCTTCGGAATTAACGTCGTCGAGGAAGGCCTTCAGACGCTCTGCGGGCTCGGGACCGGTTTCTATAGCGAAGGTTACGCCGACAGAAGCGGCGTATTCGCCGATTTCGCGGCAGGCGTTAACCATATTTTTGTATGCTTCGCATTCGGTATCTGCTTTAAGGGGATCGTCCTTGTTTTCGGGCACTACGCCGATATGGGTGGTTACAACCTTGGTGCCAAGACGTACAGCAAGGTCCGCAACAGCCTTGGATGCGGGAATCTTCCATTCGTTTTCGTCAACGCGCTCGAAGCCGTGTCCGCCGAAATCGCCGCAAACAGCCGAAATAACCAAGCCGTGCTGCTCTAAAAGAGCACGTACGCGTGCAACCTTTGCATCGTCGAAGGTATCGTATTTGTTTTCGCCCTCTACAACGTAAAGCTGAATACCCTGTGCGCCGACCTCTGCCGCCTTTTCCAAGCCCTGCTCGAAGGGAAGCTTAAAGGAGTCTGTCATAACGCCAATCTTGAATTTTGCCATAATTCACCTCAAAAAACTGTTTGTTTAATTATTTAAAGACCTTTAGTCTGTTTTGGTCTGTTTTTAACCCACCATCATTTTAAATGCTTCGGGTGCAAAATAGAACAGGGTTACGATTATTGCGCCCGCGCCGACAACGCCGAGAGCTATTGGCGGAATGCTTTTTTTAAGATCGAGCCCGAGCGTTATCGCAACAAGCGCACCCGTCCAGGCACCTGTGCCCGGCAAAGGAACCGCAACGAAGGTGAACAAGCCCCAAAACAGCGCTCTTTGGGCGTTTTTGTTCATCTTTGCAACCTTTTTTTCGCCGATTTCCAATATTTTGCGAAACGGCTTGCCGAATTTTTCGAACCCTGCGAAATATTTTAACACCTTGCCCCCGAAAAGCACCAAAAACGGCACGGGGAGAATATTGCCGAATATCGAAATAAGCGTAACCGCAACGATATGAAGATCGTATGCGTAAAGCCCCAATGGGATCGCGCCGCGCAGCTCGATAACCGGAACCATACTAACCAGAAAAACTATAAGATAGGAAAGCATTTATTTTACCTCGCGAAAAAGCGATTCGGGCAAAAGCGTACCGAAATAAATACGCTTTACGTATACGTAATCGTAAATACCGACAGCTTCTCCGTCGGCAATGCAAGCCGCCTTGAAGCAGGCGCCCTCGAGCACGAAGGTTTCGAAATAATGGCGTTTTACAAGAATATAATCGTATTGGTTTACCAAGCCGTCGCCGTTGGCGTCGCCGATAATAACCAAGCAAATAGGATCGCCGTCGGGAAAGCCCGAGGGGATATAATCGCCGGTGGATACTATATCGCCGTCCTCAAGAAGCGTTCCGTCCTCGCCGTATATCCGATCGACGTTGGTAAAGAAATCTTTAACCGTTGAGGCGGTAAGATCGTTTGCATAGATATACATAACCGATTCCTCGGAATCGTAGACAATCGGCGAATCGTATCTTATTTCGGGCTCGGGATTGCAAAGCGCGAAGCCTGCGTTGCTTAATTCAAACGGCTCGGCCGGGTCCATTGCGTCGACGTTAACGTTTATAAGCTCGGCTGTCATACCAACGCTTAAGCGTTCGGTAAAGCTGTTATAATCCTCGGTCTTGTTGCCGTTTACGCCGATAATATAGTGGCCCGCGGGGATAACCACCTCCGATTTATCGCTTTGCGGTCTGCCGATAACCGAATCGCAGTAAACGACCTTGCCCGTTTCGGCGTTTACTATTGCGATAGCGAAATAGTTCATATCGTCCTGACCATTGGTTATTTCCATATACGAGGAGATGTATTCGCCGATAGCTATATCCTCCTCGGCGTAATAGATAACGTTGTTCGCCGCGTGCTTGTATCCCGCGATTTCGAGCGGAAGCGCGTATTCGGGAAGAGCTGCGATTTCATCGGGCTGGCAGGCGCGCTCGATAGTGAATTCAACCGGGCCGAGCGTGTAGCTTACGTCCATATCGTAGCCGTAAACGATAACCTCTCTTAATTCGAAAAGGGTACTGTCCGCGTTTGCATCCTCGAGCACCCTAAAGGGCAGGCTAAAGCTGAAGCTTGCCGATTCCTTCAAGGGATTTTCCATCGATTCGTCCCAAATGCATAATTCAAACCAGTCGTCGTTGCCGCCTCCG
This sequence comes from Clostridia bacterium, assembly GCA_017466805.1. Classification (GTDB taxonomy): domain Bacteria; phylum Bacillota; class Clostridia; order Oscillospirales; family CAG-382; genus Coliplasma. The sequence goes on along the minus strand of JAFTTN010000028.1, from coordinate 19,913 downwards.
AGAGCCTCCCACCCTTCAGGGCAGTGTTCCAGAATCGAGGTATAATCGCCCTCGCCGCCGGTTTCCTCGTCGATACCGCCGTTATCGGCGCGCTCCAAAACGTAGGGATCGAAATACATTTCGAACAAAACGACCGAAACGTCCTTTAAATCTGCGGGTATCGAGGTAATATCAAGCGAAATATCAAAGGTTACGGTACCGCCGTAGTTAAAGGTACCGAGCGAATTGGAGGTTGTATAGCTTATTTCGAGCTCTGCGCCGAGCTCCTCGGGCAGTACCTCATCGCTCCCTTCGCCCTCTGCAAAGGCAGACACCGAAAGCGTTAATATAAAAGAAACAGCCATAAGAATCGCAAACAGCTTTTTCATAATCATTTCCCCTTCAAACATACTGCGTTAATTTTAGCAAATAACGAGTGAATCGTCAAGGCATTTGAAAAATTTTCTTACTTTTTATTGTAATTTAGATAAATATATAGTATAATATAGGGTGAGTTAATATGTAAGTGAGTTGTGCTATGAATTTCAGCCTTGAAGAAAATATCTCTCTTGCCCCCTACTGCTCGATGAAGGCAGGCGGAAAAGCCAAATATTTTTGCCTGCCGAAGACCGCCGAGGAGCTTATTTCGGCACTGCGTTATTTCCGCGAGCACGGCGAAAAGCATATAGTCGTCGGCAACTGCTCGAACCTTTTATTTACCGATGAAGGCTACGACGGTGCGGTTATAATCGCTGCGGGAATACGCGGCAGTAAAAGCGAAGACGGCAATATTACCGCATATTGCGGCGAAACGCTTTCGTCGCTTGCTCGCGTCGCCTGCGAAAATTCGCTTACCGGTCTTGAATTTTGCTATGGCATACCCGGCACGGTCGGCGGCGGTGTTTATATGAACGCCGGCGCATACGGCGGCGAAATATCGCAAGCCTTTCGTTGCGGTAAATTTTTGGACGAAAACAACGAAATACTTACGTTGAATAACGAGGAAATGGATTTCGGCTACCGCAAAAGCGTTCTTAACCGCAAAAATCTCGTTTTGCTTTCCGCCGAATTTGCCTGCCAAAAGGGCGAAAAAGCCGCAATCCGTGCAAGAATGGATGAGCTTATGGCAAAGCGCAAGGCGAGCCAGCCGCTCGAATACCCAAGCTGCGGAAGCGCCTTCAAGCGTCCCGAGGGGCACTATGCCGGCGCGCTTATCGAGCAATGCGGGCTAAAGGGGTTAACTGTCGGCGGAGCGCAGGTTTCGGTTAAGCACGCGGGCTTTATTATAAACGTCGGCAACGCCACCGCAACCGATGTTATTGCACTGCTAAAGCTGGTTTCCGACACGGTTTTCGAAAAAACCGGTGTGCGCTTGGAGCCTGAAATAAGGGTGATCGTATAAATGTCGTTCAATTCCGAAATAAAAGACCAATTAATAGAAAGCATACCGAAAAAGGATTGCTGCAAGCGCGCTCTTTCGGCAGGCTTCGAATTAGAGCCGTTGGAGCAGGGCTGTCAAAAGGATATCGGCTGTTACCTGCGCGGTGTATTTCTTAAATGCGGCAACATTAGCTCGCCGGGGCGCAATTTTATGCTTTCGTTAACGCTTAACGACAAAGAAAGCACCGATATGATTTCCGACCTGCTCGATTCGCTTTCGCTTCCCGCAAAGCGCACGGTAAGAAAGGGCAAGCCGGTGCTTTACTACAAGGCGAGCGAAAGCATCGAGGATTTTCTTTCGTATATCGGCGCAACGAAGGCCGCGCTCGAAATTATGAACGCGAAGATAATGAGCGGCACCCGCAACACCGCGAACCGACTTACCAACGCCGAAACCGCGAATTTGGACCGTATGGCACGCGCCGCCGCAGAGCAGCGCGAATCGATATTAATAATTCAACAGCACGGGGCTATGGACAACCTCCCGCCCGAGCTTCGTGAATGCGCCGAGCTTCGCTTGGCAAACCCCGATATGAGCCTTTCACAGCTTCGCGAGCTTCTTCGCGAGCCGGTTAGCAAATCGGGGCTCAACCACCGTTTCAAAAAGCTTCAAGAAATCGCCGAAACGCTGCAAAGCCAATAGTTGCTTCGCTCCCGATGAAAAACACAAATTTTTTCGGGTATTCGGCGCAAATCAAACATATAGTTTTTTATCGTTATCAGAGCATAAAAACCGCAACCGTATTTCCACCGTTTGTTAAAGGATTAAAAATGGGCTTTGTTCATCTTCATTTACACACCGAATACAGCCTTCTCGACGGCGAAAGCCGTATTAGTGCGATTCCCGACGCCGTTTTGGCGGGCGGGATGAACGCCTGCGCCATTACCGACCACGGCGTTATGTACGGCGCGGTTGAATTTTACAAGGCGTGCGCCGCAAAGGGTATTAAAGCAATAATCGGCTGTGAAATATACGTTGCGCCGCGTTCGATGGAGCAAAAGGACAGAATGCTCGATTCCGATTATTCGCATCTCGTGCTTTTGGCAAAGAACGAAATCGGATATAAAAACCTTATTACCATTGTTTCAAAAGCATTTACAATCGGCTTTTATTCCAAGCCGAGAACCGATATAGAAACGCTTTCCAAGCATTCCGAGGGCTTAATTGCGCTTTCGGGCTGTATTTCGGGAAGCATTCCGAAGGCGATTCTTGCAAACGATATGTCGCTTGCGAGAGAGCGTATTATAATCTTCGACCGAATTTTCGGCAGAAACAACTTTTATTTAGAGCTTCAGCGCCACGGAATCGAGGAGCAGGAAAAGGTAAACCGCGCGCTTATACGCTTTTCGAAGGAGCTGGGAATCCCGCTCGTTGCAACCAACGATTCACACTACACCACCCGCGCCGATGCCGACGTTCAAAGGCTGCTTACCGCGATTTCCACGGGAAGCACCGTCGACGAGCTCGAATTCGGTATGCAGGGCAGCGAGCATTATATTAAATCGGCAAAGGAAATGGAGCTTTTGTTCGGCGACCTGCCCGAAGCGGTCGAAAACACGGTGAAGATTGCAAATCTTTGCAATTTCTCGTTCGATTTCGAGCATATGCACCTACCCGCATTCCGCGCACCCGCACCGCTAAGCTCCGAGCAATATTTAAGAAAGCTTTGCCTCGAGGGGCTTGAACGGCTTGCAAGCGCGGGCAGATTAAGCGGCGATATTTCGCAATACCACGAAAGAATCGACCACGAGCTTTCGATTATTCACAGCATGGGCTTCGACGATTATATGCTTATCGTTTGGGATTTTGTGAATTACGCACGCAAAAGCGGCATACCCGTCGGCTCGGGCAGAGGAAGCGCGGTCGGCAGTCTTTGCACCTATTCGCTGGGCATAACGCAGGTCGACCCGATAAAATTCAACCTGCTGTTCGAACGCTTTTTGAACCCCGAGCGCGTTAGTATGCCCGATATTGATATAGATTTTTCCGACGAGCGCAGAGGCGAGGTAATAGATTACGTTTCCTCGAAGTACGGCAGAGCGCACGTCGCACAGATAATAACCTTTGGTAAGCTTGCCGCGCGCCAAGCCGTGCGCGATGCGGGCAGAGCTTTGGGTATGAGCTACGCTTCGGTCGACGAAATAGCCAAAACCATACCCCGATATCTCGACGTAACGCTCGAATCGGCGATAAACGAAAGCCCCGATTTAAAAAAACGTGTCGAAAACGACCCCGCGGCAAAGCGGCTGTACGATTACGCATTAAAGCTGGAGGGCAGACCGCGCAACACGAGCACGCACGCATCGGGCGTGGTAATAACCGACGAGCCGTTAACAAACTATCTTCCCCTTGCAGTGAACGACAGCACTGTGGTTACGCAGTTCCCGATGAACACGGTTGCCGATTTGGGCCTTTTAAAAATGGACTTTCTCGGTCTTCGCTTCTTATCGATAATCGAATACGCCGAAAAGCAGATAAGAAAGCAGATACCGGATTTTTCGGCGGAGGCGTTGCCGCTTGACGATAAAGCAACCTACGAAATGCTTTCGGAGGGGCACGCTATAGGTATATTCCAGCTTGAAAGCGAGGGTATGCGAAGCCTGCTTTCGAAGCTGAAGCCGCGCGATTTAGAGGATATTATTTCGGTAATATCGCTTTACCGCCCCGGCCCCGCGCTTTCGATAGACGCGTTTTTGAAAAACCGCCTAAACCCCGAAAAAACCGAATACGACCACCCCTGCCTAAAGGAAATTCTTTCATCGACCTGCGGCGTAATGCTTTATCAAGAGCAGGTTATGCAGGTTTGTCGCACAATGGCGGGCTATTCCTACGGCAGAGCCGATATAGTTCGGCGCGCAATGGCGAAGAAAAAGCTCGACGTTATGATGAAGGAAAAGGATATTTTTATCGAAGGTGCGAAAAACAACGGCATTCCCGCCGAAATTGCCGAGCGCGTTTTTGATAAAATGAGCGAATTCGCGAAATACGCATTCAACAAAAGCCACGCCGCCGCATACGCGGTTGTTGCCTACCGCACCGCTTGGCTGAAATGCCATTACCCGCGTGAATATATGTGCGCGCTTTTGAACACGGTAATGGGATATAACGAAAAGGTCGGCGAATATATTGCCGATTGCGCCCGTATGGGTATAAAAATTCTTCCCCCGTTGGTTAACGAAAGCGGAACCGCCTTTTCGGTCGAGGGAAGCAATTTGCGGTTTGGGCTTGCGGCGATAAAAAACGTGGGCTTGCTGTTTGCCGACAGAGTTATTGCCGAAAGAAGCCGCAGACGGTTTGAAAGCATCGAGGATTTTATCGAACGCTGCGCCAAGCTCGGAAGCATAAAAACCTTCGAATCGCTCGCTGTTGCGGGTGCAATGGACGAATTCGGCATTCCGCGCAGTCATATTCTTGCGGGGCTTGCGCAAGCGCTCGAAGCGGTTTCGAAGGACAGAAGCCGCAATTCCGAAGGGCAGTTAAGCCTTTTCGGCGGCGACAGCGCCTTTAAGGAATCGGCGTTTGAATTCCCGAAATCCACGTTGCCCGAGCTTTTGCAAAGCGAAATGCTAAAGGGCGAAAAGGAAATGACCGGGCTTTACTTTTCGGGGCACCCGCTCGACAACTACGGCGATATTCTGAAAAGAACCGGCGCGCTGACAGTCGAGCAGATAAAGGAAAGGCTCGAAAACCGAACGCTTAAAAAGAATAATTTAATAAAATTTATCGGATTGGTAACAAAAAAACGCTCGAAGGTTACTAAAAAGAATGATATAATGGCGTTTATCGAGGCAGAGGACGAAACCGGCGAATGTGAGCTTATCGCCTTCCCTTCTTTGTATACCGAAAGCGGAAGCATTATAACCGAGGGCAAGGTGCTGGTGTTCACCGGCAACCCCGAAATGAAGGAGGTATACGGCGAGGAGGGCGCGGAAAGCCTAACGATTTTGCTAAAATCGGTTTGCACGCCCGAGCAGGCTTTGCAATCGGCACCGATGCCAAAGCAGGAGGAAAAGGAAGCCTCGCTTTATATAAAGGTCACCGACGAAAACGAATTTCATTTAAACGATGCCTTGGAGCTTGCCGCAAAAAGCGGAGGAAGCGCGCGCATACTCGTTTATTTCGAAAAAGAAAAACGCCTTGCCGCCGCAAAGGGCAAGACCGCAAAAATAAGCGAAAGGCTTATAAATCAGCTTAAAGAGCTTATGGGCAGCGGCAATATCGCGGTGAAATAAAAGAAATTTTCATTTTCCGAAAGGAGATATAAAATATGCAGGATAACAACAACCAAAATCCGCAAGGCTTTGGCGAAGAGCAGCCCACGCGTGATTTTGAGCCGATAGCCGCCAAGCAAAAGGCAAGCGGCAGCAACACCCGCACCTTCGATTCGGTTGCCGAAAAGAAGGAGCGCAAAAAGAAGACCGAAAAGCAGGATAGCGAGCAAGCCACCAAAACCTCACGCGCGGCAAAGGCAACCGCCTCGGGCGTGATGTTCGTGGTACGCAAGGCGCTTACCTATCTTTTAAACGTCCTTCTTACAGTGCTCGTCGTCGGTATTATTACCGGTGCTGCGGTGGCGGTCGCGTTTGTAATCTACATTAAAAACTACGTCGACCCGAACTTTACCGAGCTGGATAATTTAAAATTCGACTCGGCTCTTTCGACGACGATGTATTACGTTGACGACAGCGGAAACGAAATACTGCTCGAGGAAGACACCCTGTTAAGCTCGGAAAACAGAATGTGGGCGAACTACGCCGAAATTCCGAAAATGCTTATCGACGCTTATATTGCGGTCGAGGACCAGCGCTTTTTGGAGCACAACGGTGTCGACACAACGCGTACCGCATCGGCGATATACAACTTCTTTATCCCGACAAGCTCGAACTACGGCGGCGGCTCGACTATAACCCAACAGCTTATTAAAAACGTTTCGGGCGATAACGAGGCCACTATTCAGCGTAAGGTACAGGAAATATTCCGAGCGCTCGACGTTGAAAAGAAGTACACCAAGGAAGAGATACTCGAAATGTATCTCAACACGATTTATCTTTCGCACGGGTCCTACGGCGTGCGCGTTGCCGCCGAAACCTATTTCGGCAAGCAGCTAAACGAGCTTACTCTTGCAGAATGCGCATCTATCGCATCTATCGGAAAATGGCCCACCCACTACGACCCGATTTCCAACCCCAAAAACAATTTAACAAGAAGAAATCTTGTGCTTAAGCTAATGCTCGAGCAGGGCAAAATAACCCAAGAGCAGTTTAACGAGGCCTACGACGCGCCGATAACGCTTGCCGACGGAAGCGACGAGGAATACAGCGAAAACGTTCACTCCTATTACATCGATGCGGTTATGGACGACGTAATAGACGACCTTATGGAAAAATACGGCTACGATAAGCTTACCGCATCGCAGGTGCTTTATTCGGGCGGTCTGCAGATAGTTACCTGCCTTGATCCCGTTATTCAGTCCTGCGCCGAAAAGGTGTTTACCGACAGCAGCTATTGGCCCGAAACGACGGGTATGCAGGCGCAATCGGCGATATGCATTATGGACCCCGAAAGCGGCGATTTGCTTGCGATAGTCGGCGGCTTGGGCGAAAAGCGCGAAAGCCGCGGTCTTAACCGTGCAACACATTCCTATCGTCAATGCGGCTCTTCGATAAAGCCTTTATCCATCTACGCCTATGCGCTCGACAGCGGAGTTATATCGCCAAGCACCCCCGTCGACGACGTTCCCCCCGTGTATTACGAGGACACCGAAAGCTATTGGCCGCGTAACTCGAGCGGTAAATACGTCGGTATCGTATCGCCCGACTACGCTATACAGCAATCGCTGAACACGATAGTTGTAAGGCTTTGCGAAACGATGGGCGTCGAAAACGTATACAACAACTTTAAATCCTATGGCTACACCACGCTTGTCGATTCGATGACGCTTGCCAACGGCACCATACTTTCGGATATAAACACCTCTCCCCTTGCGCTCGGCGGTCTTACAAAGGGCGTTACCGTGCGCGAGCACACCCAAGCCTATGCAACGCTTGCAAACCGAGGGATGACCTCGAAGGCGCGTACCTATTCGGTAGTGCGTGACAGCACGGGCAAGGTTATTCTCGATAACGGCGAGGAGCACGAAGTTAAATACCGCGAAACAACCACCGCTATTCTTACCGAAATGCTTACCCACGTAGTAGAGCGCGGTACGGCGGCGTCGCGCGTTACCTTCTGGAAAAACTTCGGCTTGGAGGTGGCGGGCAAGACCGGTACCACCAACGATAAAAAGGACGTTTACTTTGCGGGCTATACTCCCGATTTGGTTGCGTGCTGCTGGTACGGCTACGACCGCAACAACGTTATTACCGCATCGGGCAACCCCGCGGCAAGCCTTTGGAACAGCGTTTTCAAGGAAATATACAAATATTACGATGCAAACGGTATAAGCTACAAAAAAACCTTCGACGTTCCCGCATCCTGCGTTGCCGACGTTGAATACTGCACCGTTTCGGGCAAGCTTGCAACAGACGCCTGCCGCAACGATCTTTATTGTATTCAAAACGGCGGAAGCTGTATTGCAAAGGGTATGTTCGAAATAAGCGAGCAGCCCACCGAATACTGCGACAGACATATTATGCTTTTGTGGGACCAGAACACCGGCGGTCTTTGCCTTGACGGCTGCAACTGCCCGCAATCCAACCTTATAAGCGTGGGCTTCCGCACGATGACTCTTGCCGACCGCGCGCTTATCGGAAGCGTTAAGGTTGCCGACGCGCAATACACCTATATGGAATTGCCCGAGGGCTATATCTACTGCACCGACGAAAATCTCCCCTTCTTCCAATACGCATTCCCCGAAAATATCAGCTTTGGCTATTCGGTTACCGAAAAGCCGGCAAACCGTATCTGCTCCGAGCATTATATTCAAGGTCCGACTCTGCCCGAGTCCCCGATAAACCCCGATGACCCGAACGCACCGACCGACCCCAATGCTCCGACAGATCCGAGCAATCCTGCCGACCCGACAAGTCCGAACGCGCAGGAACAGCCTTAAACAAAAAAAGAGAGAACGAAATTCAAAAATCGTTCTCTCTTTCATTTTTATATGTTAATCAATGCGCGTATATGCCGTTAAAATCGATTTGTATTCCGGTAAGGCAGGTATCCTCGTATTTGCTTCCCTTATAGACCTCGACAATTTCGAATTTAAAATTCGCTTCAAAGCCATTACCAACCTTCATTTGCAATTCCGAAATATCGATATACTGCGGATTCATAGTGTCCTCGAGCGTTATCAAGCCCATATATTCGCCCTCGTAATAAAGCTTTAGGCTTTTCACGCGTCCGTTTTCGCGCCACTTCTTTTCGCTTTTGGCGTTGCCGTTTACTATGCAAATGCTGTAAAAGCCAAGCTCGGTGTTGCCGGTTCCTCGGTATAGCTGCCGTATTTCGATGCTTTCGCCGATACCGCCGCCTTCTACACCCTCTGCCCAAATATTTTCGCGGGTGTATTCCGCCAAGTGCGCCGCATCGTAGTTCGTCTTGCCCTGATTTCCAAGCGTGGAGGAGGCGCGCACCTCGCAAACGAAATTTTTACAGCCGCACCAATCGGAGCAGGTTTCCGTTAATCTGTCGTCATAGCCGAATATATCGCCGTCGGCGCTTTCCTCGGGACAGCCGCAATCCTCATCGATGTACTTAAAGCTTCCGATTTCGGAATCGAATTTATAATCCCAATCCTTCGGAATCGTAAACGACGGCTCTACCGTAAAATTCACCATATTAACGTAAAAATGATATTCATAGCTTTCGTCACTGCATATCACAGGGTCTACCCATCGGGTTTCGCCTATAAGTCCCTTCGCAAGCTCGTTAGCCGATTCTTCGGAAAGCCCGACCGAATTTTCGATAAAGTGCGAATCGCTTTCATCAACCTTTAATACAGCACTGCCCGAATAATCAAAGCTTTCGCGGTTGTCTTTTTCGCTTATCGGGGCTTTATAGCAAATCAGGTGCACCGTGTCGCCGTATTTCACAGCGGTTCTCATAGGATTGGTCGGCACAACCGTCGAATGCTCGTTGTTCGGCTCGGTGTCGGAAACGCCGCCTTCGTCTGCAGACGAATCGGAGTCAACAGACTCGGCTTCGCTTCCGGCTTCGCTTCCGCTTCCGCTTTCCTGCTCGAAAATCCCCGAAGATTCCGCAGAGCCTTCGTTTTCGGAAACCGTATTACAGCCGCAAAGCAAAAGCAAAAGCACCAAAATCGAAATAGTTAATTTTTTCATATATATCACTCCCTTCACCCATATAGACGCAAAAAAGCGAGCTTTTGTCACATAAATTTTAAATTTTTTTATATTTCGCATTTTTACTATACATACAAAGGCGGCAATTCTTCGGTTTTGGTGCGGAAGCGCTGTTTTTTGATGCGATTACACCGATTACAGAAAGATTATAATGCTTTGGCTACAGAAAAGACATTCGACGTTAAGCCGAATGCCCCTTCATTTGATATATGTATTTCTGTACCGTTGCAACGTCATCAACGTTTTCGATTGCAAATACGAACGTATTTTCATAGCTGTATCTTCTGCGGTATCTGTTGCCGTAGCGCAATCCAACGTCGTGTCCGAAATAGACCGTGCCGCTTCCGTCGGCGCGGGCATCGATTCGCATTTCGGGCAGGTTCGAGCCGTCGAGTGTTTCGACCTTTTTGCCGCAACGGCGAATGATTTTTCGCGTTGTGATAACGTAGGCGGTATGCCGAAGCATAAATTTGTCGTAAAACACTCTGCCTATCATCATTACAAAGCCGAACAAAAGCATTATAATCGAAACAACCGAAATTTGCGTGCTATGCTTTACCGCAGGCTCAAATATCGCCCACGCAAGCGTACCGCACCACAGCAAACCGAATGCTATAGAAATCAAATCGTTCCGAGATAATCGCAGTATTCTTCGCGGAGTCCCCTGCCAGAGCACCGTTTCGTCGGGGGCAAGATAGGGCTTTGCAAAATCGTATTCGTCAAATCTCATTCTATATCTCCTTAAAAAACTCAAGCAGCTCGCCGTCGGGGCCGTATACGAAGGCAACCAGCATTTTTATCGGCGGTACCGCTGTCGGAGGGCATGCCTCGTAGGGTTCCGATTTGCTCACCGCGCCCGCTTTGATTGCGGTGTTATAGGCAAGCTCAACGTCATCGACCTTAAACGCAAGGTGCAAAAAGCGCTCGTCGACGCGTTCACGCGCCTCGCCGCCCGCAAAAATTTCGATACGTGCGCCGTCGCCCATATCGAGCATAACCGCGCCGTCCCAGCGAACGCACTCGGTCAGCCCGAGCGATTTATAAAAATTAACCGATTTTTCGAAATCGCTTGCTCTTAACGCGATATGATGACATCCCTTTACTGCACTCATTTTTTCTTACCCTTTCTTTGCATAGGCTTTCTTTGCGTGTCCTTTTGCGTTTTTTTGTTCTGCGCCGCTAAGACGTTCGAGCTTTTTGCGCCCGGCTTGCCGTAATACTTTGGCGGCTCGGGGCGTACAAGACATTCGGGCGAATTGCCGATAAGGTCCTCTCTGCCTGCCTTTATAAGCGCTTTTCTTACAAGAAAAGCATTCGCGGGGCGTGCAAACTGCAAAAGCGCGCGTTGCATTTGCTTTTCGTTATAATCGCGCGCGACGTAAACCTCTTTTTGTGTAAACGGGTCTATGCCCGAATAGAACATACAGGTGCTTGCGGTGCCGGGTGTGGGGTAAAAATCCTGCACCTGCTCGGGATTAAGACGGTTTTTCTTTAGATACAGCGCAAGCTCGATAGCCGAATCGAGCGTACTGCCGGGGTGCGAGGAAATAAGATAGGGCACGATATACTGCTCCTTGCCCGCTTCCTTTGTTAAAATCGCGAATTTTTCCTTGAATTTATCGTATTCCTCTATATTCGGCTTGCCCATAAGCTTTAGCACGTCGTTACAGCAATGCTCGGGCGCGACCTTTAAATGACCGCTGACGTGGTCGTTAACAAGCTTGCGGAAGAATTTATTGTTCTTGTCGGCAAGGATATAATCGTAGCGCAAGCCCGAACGAATAAATACCCTTTTAACACCCTTTACCGACTCGACCGCCTTTAAAAGCTCGATATATTCTGTATGGTCAACATGCATATTCTTGCAAACTGTGGGGGTAAGACAGTTTTTACCCTTGCAAACGCCAAGCTTTTTTGCCTTTTCACAGCCGTTGGTGCGGAAATTCGCACTCGGACCGCCAACGTCGTGTATATACCCCTTGAAATCGGGCATAGAAGCGATTTTTTCGGCTTCCGCAACGCAGGATTCGATAGAACGCGAGGTAACCGTTCTGCCCTGATGAAAGGCGATAGAGCAGAAATTACAGCCGCCGAAGCAGCCGCGGTTATGCGCAATCGAAAATTTTACCTCCTCTATCGCAGGGACACCGCCCAACGATTCGTATACGGGGTGGTAGGTGCGCATATAGGGCAGCGAATAAACGGCGTCGAGCTCCTTGCGGGTTAAAGGCGGCATCGGCGGGTTTTGCACGCATATCTTTTCGCCGTAGCCTTCGGTAATCGCCTTGCCGTATATATGGTCCTGATTATCCGACTGTATTTTAAAAGCCTTCGCAAACGCGCGTTTATCGGTTTTTATATCGTCGTAATCGCCGCAATGCTCATATTCGAAATGCGGCAGGAAATCGCGGCTTTCCATAAAGCAGGTGCCGCGCACGTCGCGTATTTTCTTTATAGGAACGCCCTTATCGAGCAAAAACGCCAAGCGACGCAATATATTTTCGCCCATACCGTAGGTTAGCATATCCGCGCGCGAATCGACAAGCACGCTTCGGCGAACGCTGTCCGACCAATAATCGTAGTGCGCGAATCGGCGGGTAGAGGCCTCGAGCCCGCCGAGAATTATCGGAACGTCGCCAAACGCTTCGCGGATACGGTTGCAATAAACGATAACCGCTCTGTCGGGACGCTTTCCGATTTTTCCGCCGGGGGAATAATAATCGTCGTTTCTTCGCTTTTTCGAAGCGGTGTAATGCGCCACCATCGAATCGATATTGCCGGAATTGACTAAAAATGCCAAACGCGGTCGACCGAAACGCATAAAATCCTCTTTACTTTTATAGTCGGGTTGGGGTATAATAGCAATAGAATATCCCTCTGCCTCGAGCACGCGTGAAATTATTGCGGTGCCGAACGACGGGTGGTCGACGTATGCATCACCCGTGACTATAACGAAATCGGGCTGATAATCTATTTCATTTGCAAATATAGGCAAAAACGGCATAATAACCTCGCGAAAATCCTTTGTTTGCTTCATTTTATCATTAATTTTGAAAAAAGTAAAGAAAATTATAAATTTCTTATTGACAAACTTTATTATTTATGTTATATTGTTAACAGAAATAATTATCAATAAGGAGGTGCCGATGATAAAGGAACGACAAACGAAGCAAAAAGCGGTTATTCTTTCGGCGGTGCAGGGAACGAAAACGCACCCTACGGCAGAGCAGGTTTACGAAATGATACGCGACGAAATGCCGAACGTAAGCCTGGGAACAGTCTACCGCAATCTAAACCGATTGGCAGAAATCGGAACGATACGCAGAATATCGGTTATAAACTCGCCCGATAAATTCGATGGCGACCTTACTCCGCACCACCATATAAGCTGTACTCAATGCGGCAAATTCTGCGACTTTTTCGATGCCGAATACAACGAATCGCTCGACAGATTTATCGAAGCAAAAACAAGCTTCCGTATTGCCAAGCACGAAACGGTTTTTTATGGGGTATGCCCCGAATGCAAATGCAACGAATTAAATTAAATTAAAAATAAAAATACAACTATTTTAAGGAGAAAAAAACAATGGAACTCAAGGGCAGCAAGACAGAACAGAATCTTATGACAGCTTTCGCGGGTGAATCGCAGGCTCGCAACAAGTACACCTATTACGCAAGCGAAGCAAGAAAAGCAGGCTACACCGTTATTGCCGATATTTTCGAAGAAACCGCAGGCAACGAAAAGGAACACGCAAAGCTTTGGTTCAAAATTCTTCACGGCGATAAAATTCCCGATACCGCTACCAACCTTCTCGATGCGGCAGAGGGCGAAAACTACGAATGGACCGATATGTACGCAGGCTTTGCAAAGACCGCTAAAGAAGAGGGCTTTGACAGAATCGCATACCTTTTCGAAGCAGTAGGCAAAATCGAAAAGGAACACGAGGAAAGATACCGCGCACTTCTCGAAAAGCTCAACACCGAAACCATTTTCGTTTCCGAAGAGGTTCAGGTTTGGATCTGCACCAACTGCGGCCATATCCACGTTGGCAAGAAGGCTCCCGAAATGTGCCCCGTTTGCCAGCATCCGAAGTCTTACTTCCAGAAGAAAGTAAACAAGTATTAATAATTATAAGCAAAAGGCGAGAGGTTTTCCCTCTCGTCTTTTACTTTGTAAGGAGCTTGGAACGCTTATTCATAATCGAACATTTGGAAAATATCCCAAACGTCGAATATTGAGCTTGGGCCGTCATCCTCCTTTTTGAATCCGAAATATTCAAAAAGCGAGGTGTCGCCGTCCAAAATACGCTTGAACATTTTGCTCGATTCACTGTTATCTCTGCCCGCATCGCGAAACATTGCAAGCGCAATCGTACCCGCAAAGATAATATATCCCACCAAAACCAAAACCGCCGTGCGCTTTAGCCAATGCGAAGTTTTGCGCCGTTTTTCCTCCTCCTGCCGCGCAAGATTCTCACGCGAGCGCTTTATTTCCGCCTCGCGCTGCTTGCGGTCGCGCTCGTTTTGCAGATATTTATTCTGTGCAAAACGGCTTTTATCGTGAAAAAGCACCGCTGTCGGCTGTGAAGCAAGCTCGTTCTTGCGTTCCTTCAACGCTTCCTCGCTCAAAAGCTTTTGCTGTAAATCGCGCCCGCGCAGGCAACGCTCGCAATGCTCGCTGTGGGCGTAATTTTTGTGCCCGCAGCAGCAAAGCCAGCCCTCGTTCGAAAACTGCGGCAGGTTTTTGGTAGGAAAAACATATTCGTTGCTTTTAAACTGCTTTTCGTTTTTAAGTATCCTTTTCGAAACCTCGTCGAGCTCTTGAAAGCTTATTCCCCTGCCGCAAAGCGAAATTTCGCCCTTTATAAGCTCGCCCTGTGTGAATTCGATTTCGCAGATATAAAACGCAAGCTTGGTATAGGGGCTTTCGGGCATGGGGATATATACCCCTTCGCCGAATATTTCGCCGCTTTCAATATACTTTCGCTCGAGCGATTCGCGCTGTTTTATTTCCTGCTCTCCACGCTTTATTCTGCCAAAGGTTATATCGTCTTCGCAATATTCGAAAAACAAAGAGCGATAGGGGATGTTTTGGTAATAGTAAAAATCAAACCGCACCTTTAGCCGTGCAAGCTGCTTTGCCGAAAGGTTTTTAAAAATCAGCTCGGCATAAACGCCGTGCTCGTCGCGGTCGGCGATAATTCCGCCGTCGACAAGCTGAATTTCGCTTCCCTCTGCCATAAACGCGCTGTCGAACCGCTTTACCTGGCGCATATCGCGCGCGCTGTCGGTCTGTACCCGTTTTAAATCTCTGCGCCTTTTTGCTCTCTTTTCGCGCTCGTCCATACCGTTTCCCCGCCTTTTTTCTTTGGTAAGCCTATTTTAAAATAAAACAGTAAAGAAAACGGTAAAGAAAAGCGTTAAGATTTCGTAAAGATTTATACTTGAAAAAGATATGTATAAGTGATATAATCGAGAAAACGAAAAAGGGGGGTATATGATGAAAAGGCTTTTGGATTTTATAAAAGAGCGCAAATACTGTCTTATTTTGCTGTATTGGCCGTTTCATACGCTTTTGTATCAGATTATAAGAATTATTACTCCGTCGGATGCCGACGTATTGATTATCGAAAGCTCGCTCGACCGCAAAATTCCCTTTTGCGAATGGTTCGTTATCCCCTACGTCGTGTGGTATTTCTGCATAGCCTACGTTGTAATATATCCGCTTTTTAAAAGCAGGCGCGAATTTATGCGTGCAAATTTGCTGGTTATCGGCTGTATGGCGATACCGATGGTGTTCTGCACGCTCGTTCCCAACGGTATCGATACCGCGCTCCGCCCGAATTTCGAAGCGCTTGGCAGAGATAATATATTAATCTCGCTTGTAAAGCTTATTTATTCGGTCGATTCTCCGCCGAGAAACGTTATGCCCTCGATGCACGTTTCGGTTTCGTGGGCAATGTTTTATGCCGTACTGCAAAGCAAGGTTTTGCTTAAAAAGCCGATTTCGAAGCTTTTTGCGGGAATTTTGGCAGTGCTTATTTCGCTCGCGACGGTGTTTATAAAGCAACACAGCATTTTGGACGTTTTCGCGGGGTTTGCGGTCGGCGTAATCGTGTTTATCGCCGTATACGCAGCGGAAAAGCTTTACGACAAAAGAAAAACCGCAAACTAACACAACAAAACAAGGACAAAGAGCTTTTGCCTCTCTGTCCTTTTGTTTTTTTATTCGCTTTCCTCCCGTTCGACGCTTACCGCGATTTTTACCAGCTCCTCGAGATTCACTCCGTCGGAATTGGTAATAACGTAGGAATAATTGCCGTCTGCCCAAGCGATATTGTTGTTTACAAGCCCATTAAAGTTGTTTGCCGCAAAGCCCGCGTTGCCGTTTATATCGACGTTGCTTATTACCTCCTCGAAAGCCGAAAGGTCTACCTCGTTTGCGGGATAGCTTTGAAAAAATATTTTGTTTTCGCCGTTCATATATTCTATCTGCAGGCTTCCGTCCGCCCAAACGGTGCAGCTGTTCATATAATATCCCTCGGGGATATATTCGGGCTTTACGGGAATATCGACGTTTGAAATTGCCGCTTCCCCGCTTTCCTCCGGTTTTTCGGGGCTTTTTGTTAAAAGCACGGCGGAAAACAGCGCGAGCGCTATACAAGCCGCGGCGGCAAACGCTATTACCGCTTTGCGTTTTATATTGCTGCGCCCCTTTAATTCAAGCGAAGGCTTTGTTAAAAATTCGGGAGCGGGATCAAATTCCGATTCGTTGATTTCTTCAAGCCCGCAAAGCTCTGCCAGAAGCGAGGCCTGCTTTAATTTTTCTTCGGTTTTCATTCCTTTCCCTCCTTTAAAATATCTTTAAGCATCGCCCTTGCGCGCAGCAAACGCTTTTTCACGGCTTCGACCTTTAAGCCCAAAAGATTCGCAATGCTTTTCGGCTTCATACAATCGAGATAGCGCAAAACTATTACAATTCGGTATTTTTCGGGCAAAGCGTTTATTGCTTTTGCAATATTCGAAAGCTCGCTTTCGGCTATAATTCGGTCGAATTCGCGTTCCTCGAACGGAATTTCGGCTTCTTCATCGAAAAAGCTTTCTTTTTTGTTCTTTTCCAATATATTAAGCGCACGCGTTTTTGCCGCCCGCACCGCATACGCCGCCGTTTCGGGCAATTCGGCATCGCCAAGCTTGCCGATATTCCGTGCTATAGCTATAAACGCCTCGTGCACGGCGTCCTCGGCAAGATAACCGTCGCCGAGTATTGCATACGCCGCGGAATACATTTTGTTTTTGTGCTTTTCGTATATCCGCGCCAATTTTTCGCGGTCGGTTGCGTTATCGGCAACGGCAAAATAAATAAGCAATGCTTTTCACCCCTTTCTTTAATAAAACAGCCGAAATTTCAAATCGGGGACAAACAAGACCGCGCGCAGGCTGTCTTTTCGTTTTTGGATTTTTATTTAATAATAACCTCGTGACCGGTTTTTGCCGATTCGTAGATAGCATCGAGAATCTGCATAAGAACCACGCCGTCCTCTGCGGGCGCGATGCATTCGCAGTTGCCAAGACAGCAATCGACGAAGTGCTGAATTTCGCGGGCGAAGAGTCCGTCGAAGTTGAGCGCGGTATCGCCGAAGGGCTTGATATCGACAAAGGTGCCGTTCATATCGCCGAAGTATTCAACCTGCGGGCTGATTTTCGCGCCGGCCTTGGTGCCGAACAGCTCGATTTCGCCGCGGTCGTTTTTAAGATTAAGCTTAAACGAGGCCTCGACCGAAAGGGTAAGACCGTTATCGAAGCGGACCATAGCCGCCGCCATATCCTCGACGTTATATTTAAAATCGTATCCGTTGGTGGTGGAAACCCAGCTTTGACCGCCGCCTGCACGGTTGGGGTCAAGATTATTGTAGGTTACGCCGTAAGCCGAAACAGGCTTTGGGTTGCCCGCAAGGAAGCGAACGAGGTCGATAACGTGAACGCCGAGGTCGATAAGAGGACCGCCGCCCGAATATTCCTTATCGCCGAACCAGCCGCCGGGGCAGCCGTTGCGGCGAAGATAGCTTGCCTTTGCATAATAAAGATCGCCAAGCGTGCCGCCATCGCGGAATTTTGCGATAAGGTCTGCATCGTTACCGAAACGGCGAACGAAGCCAACCATTAAAATCTTGCCGTTTTTCTTTGCGCATTCGAGCATTTCGGCAGCTTCCGCGGTGTTCATCGCCATAGGCTTTTCGCAAAGCACATGGCAGCCTGCATTTAGCGCCGCGATGGTTGCGGGCTTGTGGGAGGAGTTCCAGGTGCAGACCGAAACGGCATCGATCTTTTCCTTTGCAAACATTTCGTTAAAATCGGTATAATATGCGGGCACGCCGTACTGTGCGGCATAGTTCTTCGCCTTGTTTTCGTCAAGGTCGCACACCGCAACGATTTCGCACTTATCGGGAATGGTTTTATAACCGCCTGTGTGACAGTTGCTGATACCGCCGGTACCGATTATTGCAATTCTAAGCTTTTCCATAACCTTTTTTCTCTCTCACGCGTGAGCCTTTTGGGGTACTCCCCTGCCCGAACGCGTTTCCTTTCTGAATCGTTAATTTGATAATATAATCATTTTCGGCTTTTGTCAAGATATGTGTATAAATTAAAAATTTTTTAACAAAATAGACCAAATCTATTGACAATCACTTGATTGTGTGTTATAATCAGTCAACACAACACAGAAAGGGCGGTATATTTTATGATAAAAATATATATTGATGCGATTAAAAAATGGAGGCGCTGGGACGGGCGTGCGCGCAGAAAGGAATATTGGCTTTATCAGCTTTGCAATATTCTGGTAGGAAGCCTTGCGTATGCGGTTTCGCTAACCTTAAGAGCGCTCGAGGTAAACACGCTTGCGATATTTTCGTTTATTGCAACCTACGCCTATCTGTTTTTGCAGATTATTCCCACTATTGCAATATCGGTAAGACGCCTGCACGACAGCGGCAGAAGCGGCGGGCTCTACTTTGTTAGCTGGATACCCTATATCGGCTCGGTTTGGTTTTTCGTGCTTATGCTTCTTCCCGGCACAAAGGGCAGAAACAAATTCGGCCCCGACCCGAGAGATGCGCAATTTTCGCAGGAATTTGCAACAAGCTACGGCGATTATCCCGATTTCAGAGGAGAATAACAATGAAACTTAAACCTTTTTTGGGTATTGACATTACCCACAACAAGAAAAACACAAATTACAACGGTGATGTTTTTATTGTCGACAGAGCCACGCTTGCAGAAACCGCTTCGTTGGACGAAGCGCTTGAAAACGCAACGGACGTGGAAAAAAAGGCGCAGTTGCCTTGGGCGCTGACTTTAATTAAGCTTATTTGCGAGCTTATGGGCTTGATTTGCGGTTTTACGGTATTAGGCGGATTTATCGACAGCGAGCTTACCTTTGCGGAGCGACACAACAACGCGCCTTGGATGGTTTGGTGCGCGGTAATAGGTCTATTGGGTTGGGTCGTTTTGGGCACGATTTCAAAGAAAAAGCAAAAAACCGTTTACGAAAGTCCCGAAACCGAAAATGCACAAACCGCGCTTACCGCCGCCGCAGGCGATATTTACGAAAGATTCAACGTCCCTGCCGATGCGCCCTATGTGGATATTCTTTCCTTCTGCTACAAAATAAAAGACGGTGAGGCGGTACATAAAGAAAGAGCAACCGATTTAACCTCACACATTAACTATGCTACCCGCGTTTTTATCGAAGGCGAAAACCTTATACTCGCCGACCGCGACAGCAAATTCGCCTTTCCGTTAGACTCGCTTCGCAAAATACATACTGTAAAGAAACGCATTTCTATTCCCGTATGGACAAAAGATACCCCGTATAACGAGGGCGAATACAAGCAATATAAAATGACGGTAAACCAGTTCGGAAGCATATTTATGAAAACCTATCATATTCTCGAACTCGACCGCAACGGCGTGGCTTGGGGCATTTACTTCCCCTGCTATGAATTACGCGTGATCGAAAATATAACCGGACTTACAGCCGAAGCCGAAGAATAAATCACCTCAACGAAAACAAGCGTATGAAACCGAAATTTCATACGCTTTTCTTTTCTGTTTACAACTATATATCTCGCTGACACTTGATGTTATGAGCTTGCTTTGCAAGCGTTATAAGTTTACCCGAATGGCAA
>JAFTTN010000027.1 GCA_017466805.1 Clostridia bacterium | reverse complement strand
TTTTGGTAGGGCAGGTTCTGATAGAACTCACACATGGTATTTACGAGGGAGAGAGTATCTGAGGGGGAGATCAACAGGGCGAGCCTTTTCTCAAACTCGTTGTTTCCGACGATCTTCACCTTGATCGGTTCTTCCTCTTCATCCATGCACTTGATTTCATGTGCCGGCTTTCTGATGCCGATGGAGCCGAGGTGGTCAGCCATAAGGTAACGCTTGCACGGGAATTCCATGACTAAGGTGTTGCCTTCGTTTTCGATAATTGCTGTAAACATTTTTTCTCCTTTCTTTATGATATTTATGCCAATCTCGTTCGTAACGAGGTGGATGTCCAAGACACAAAGAATTAACAATTATAAAAACAAAAAAGGGGCATATCTGACGAGAAAATATCGTCAAATATGCCCCTAAAGTGCCTATTCTTTGGTTCAGATCCCTCCCGACGGTCGAAAACCGAGGTTTGCATCTTTTTAACCGCAATGTTATTCGATTTTTGAAAAATCGAGAAAACGCGAGAAAAATAAAGAAAACCCGAGGAAACCTCGGGTTTTCTCCGGTGCATCTTTTTTGGCACCGGTACTTGGTTGCGGAGACAGGACTTGAACCTGCGACCTCCGGGTTATGAGCCCGACGAGCTACCAACTGCTCTACTCCGCGATATTGAATATATTAACGATGCTTTCGCACCGGGCTTGATAAATTTGGTGCCGGAAACCGGGCTTGAACCGGTACGAGGGTTTAACCTCACTGGATTTTAAGTCCAGGGCGTCTGCCAATTCCGCCACTCCGGCAAGCCGCTCGATTATAATAACACAAAATATCCGCTATGTCAATAGCATTTTTGAAATTCGCAGTCAAAAAAATTTTTCATTGACACCGACTATTGCTGTAATGTATAATATTATCGAAAAAAGGATACGGAGGTGTTTTTATGAAACCGAAGGTATATTTTACAAAAAGTCTTGATCCCGAAGCCGTTTGCGCGCTGTACGATTTGGTCGGCAGAGAGCTTTGCGGCAGGGTTGCGATAAAGCTGCATTCCGGCGAGCCCGGCAACCAAAACTTTTTGGGCCCTGATTTTTGGAAGCCTATTATAGACAAGGTCGGCGGCGTTGCGGTTGAGTGCAACACTGCATACGACGGCACGCGCAACACGACCGAAAAGCATATTAAAACGCTAAAGGACCACGGCTGGAGCGAATATTTCGATTTCGATCTGCTCGATGCCGAAGGGCCCGACGCGGTGCTTGAAATTCCGAACGGAAAATGTATTAAAAAGAACTACGTGGGCAAAAATTTGCTGAATTACGATTCGCTTCTTGTTTTATCGCACTTCAAAGGGCACCCAATGGGCGGCTATGGCGGAGCGTTGAAGCAGTTATCTATCGGCATTGCTTCTTCATACGGCAAGGCGTATATTCACGGCGCGGGCGAGCCCGAAAAAATATGGACTGCCGACCACGATTCCTTCCTTGTTTCGATGGCAGACGCGGCAAAATCGGTTGTTGACCTTTTCGGCGAAAAGGCTGTTTATATAAACGTTATGAAGAATATGTCGGTCGATTGCGATTGTTGCGCGGTTGCCGAGGACCCCTGCATTGCCGACATTGGTATGCTTGCCTCCACCGACCCCGTTGCTATCGACAAGGCCTGCCTCGACCTCGTTTACGCAAGCGACGATGCGGGCAAGGCGCACCTTATCGAGCGTATCGAATCGCGCAACGGCGCTCTTACCGTTAAGGCGGCAGAGGAATTGGGCATCGGCAGCAGCGATTACGAATTGGTCGAGGTAAAATAAATGACCGAATTCACAAAAGAAATTATCGAAAAATTTCAGGTTCGCAAGACCAAAAAGCAAAAAAGCGCGTTTATTGAATATTTGCAGGGTGTCTGCAAAAAGCTTGGATACGAATCGAGAATCGAAAAAGGCCAGCTCGGTGCGAGAAACGTCGTAATCGGCGATCCCGAAACGGCAAAGGTGGTTTACACCGCACACTACGATACCGCACCCGCGCTTCCCTTCCCCAATTTTCTTACGCCGAAGAATATGCTTATCTATATTCTTTATATGTTGGCGATTTTGGTTGCTTCGTTTGCAATATTTTTTGCAATAGGCTTTACCGTCGGCTTAGCGGCAAGCTATATTTCCACCGACAACCTTACCCTAAAGCTTATCGTAAAGCTTTTACCTCGATTTATTTACATTGGTATATTGCTTTTAATGCTTTTCGGCCCCGCCAACAAGCACACGGTGAACGACAACACCTCGGGCGTGGTAACGCTTATCGAAATCATGAACGCATTGCCCGAGGAAAAGCGCAGCCAAGTCTGCTTTGTTTTCTTCGATTTGGAGGAAATGGGCTTATTCGGCTCGCAGGGGTTTTACGCGAAGCACAAAAAGGCGCTTAAAAGCAAGCTTGTTTTGAATTTCGACTGCGTTTCCGACGGTAGAAATATGCTGTTTGCAACCAAAAAGCAAACGCGTGCTTTTGCGTCCGTGCTGAATAATGCGTTTTCGAGCAACGAAGCGGTCGATTGCGAAATCGCCGACGGATTCGTGTTTTACCCCTCGGACAATATGAGCTTCCCGCTCGGTATCGGCGTTGCCGCATTCAACAAAACCAAAGGCGGCATACTTTACGTCGGCAGAATCCACACCAAGCGCGATATTATCTTCCGCTCCGAAAATATTGTTTTCCTCACCGAAGGCTCGGTAAAATTGGTTGATTTGATTTAAATTAAAAGGTTTTCGCCCAAACGGACGAAAACCTTTTGCTTTTTTAATTAATTGCCCTTATACGATTCGATAATTTCATCGAGTCTTGCTTGGGTTTTGCCCTCGATAGCCTCGTAAGCCGAAGCGAAGGTATCGGGCTTGGCTTTAAGCATACCGCAAACCGTGCTGTAAATATCAAGGTTATATATTTCGGCAAGCTCGCAGGTACGGTTATCGAAGATTATATCGAGCATACGCATCGAATCGTCATCGCGCGAGATTTGGTACTGAAGCGTTTGCTCGTAATAAACGGGGTTGAGCTTTTTGTTCGAAACAGCCGAAAGCGCTTCGATAACGTAGCCGACAAATTCAAGGTCCTCGCCGGTTACGAAGGTGGGAACGACGATGCAGTTTGTAGACCAGCAGCCGATTTGCGAAACGTAGCCATCTTGATCGCTGTCGTACATAGGTGAGGGGAGCACGCCGAAATCGCTTTCCATATCGCGAATATTGTTAAGATTCATTATCGCGTCCATAAAGAACAGAAGTCTGTCTGCCTTGAATTCGGGCACGATTACGTCGGCAACCGGAACGTTGCTTTGGTCGAAATAATCGTTAGCGGAAATAAAACCGCTTTGCGGATCCTGAAAATAATCCTGCGCGTCGCCGATAATATTTATCGCTCTTTCGTTGTAAATAGTAAGCTTGGGGTATCCGTCCTCGACCGAAATAATCTTTTCGCCGGCGGAGGTGAGCATATTGTAGATAGCGCCGTCCTGACCTGCGATACCGTTTACGTCGCCCGCATCGCAGATATTGTTTTCGTTAAGGTCCTGATAAACCGACTTTGCCATTTCGTACATAACATCCTGCGTCCAAGCCTTTTTATCGACCATTTCGTAAAGCGAGGAATAGCCGTATTTTTCGGCAAGACCGTTGCTTTCCGCCATTTTTTTGTTAAAGGCAACAAAGAACGTCGCTTCCTTGCTTACAGTGCCTATATCGCCGATTGCGAAATAGCATTTGCCGTCTACGGTTACGCCGTCGTTAAACGCCTGGCACCACCATTCACGGCTTAAATCGATATTGGGAACCTTGTGAAGATCGTGGAGCAAGCCTTCGATAGAAAGCATACCCGCTTCGATAGAGCAGGGCATAGCGAAAAGGTAATCGCCGGTATAACTCATTGCGTCCTGATGAATACGCTTGTACATATCGCCGCCATAGCGCGACCAGGTGTATACGACCTCCTCGTGCACGGTGATACCCAGCCTTTGCTCGACAAGTCGGGTGCATTCTGCAGCCGCAGAGGTAACCGAGGTTGCCGTTTCGGCGGAATACATATCGTTATCGTTGGGCTGTATTTGGTAGTTGCCGGGGCTTTGCGCCGTGGAGGTGGTAAGCACGGTTATTTCCCTGCCGTCGAAGTAAAGCTCCTCGGGCAGAGCAAGACCATAGAAGGTTTTATCCTCCTCCGAAACCGCTTGCGAGCTTGCTTGCGATTCATCGCCGTCGCCATTACAGCCGGTTAAAAGGCAGAGTGCAAAAAGAGAAAGTGCGAGAAAAACCGAAAAAACACGTTTTGCCATTGCTTTTGCTCCTTTTATCAGTTAAGCATTAATCTGTTTTTACGAAGTACGTTTATTATCGGCGGTATCGCCACAAGCTGAAGCACTATACCGGGAATGCTTTGCAAAACCGTTTTAGTCCAAATAATCGAAATACCGATAGTGCCGTTTGCCATACCCAAAAAGATAAACGCGAAGGTTACGAGCCCCCACACAAGCCTGCCGCAAACCATTGCGGTGATAAGCTCGACGTAGAAAAGAAACATATTTTTATCGAGCCTTTTGTATAGCATACCCGCAATAAAGGCGTATGCCGCAAGCTCGAATGCCATTGCGACCGCATCGGGCATAAGCACGGGCATACCGAAGGTGACCGAGCGCAATATCGGCGTGATAATACCGACAGCCATTCCCCAATATGGACCGCATATAAATCCGCACAGAAGCACGGGCAGATGCATAGGGCACAATGCCGAGCCGAATGGCTTTATTTGTGCGGTTAAAAAGGGCAACAAAAGCCCCAAGGCAAGAAACATTGCCGAATAAAGAAGCCGTGCAAGCGCGGCGTTTTTTCCTTTTGCCATTTTATTCTCCGAATCAAAACAAATTTCGCTGATACAGTATACCATTTTGCAAATAATTTTTCAAGTCTTTTTATCTTGACAATATAAACTTATCGTATAAAATATATTGGGGTGACATTATGAATATAAGAAACGCTTTTGTAAACGAGGCGCAAAAAATAAAAGAAATATACGAAAACGCAAAGCTTTTTATGCGTGCAAGCGGAAATATGCACCAATGGGGCGGCGATTACCCCGAGCTTTCGCTTATATTACGCGATATAGAAAGCAAAAGCTGTTATATTTGCGAGGAAAACGGCGAAATATTGGGGGTGTTTTGCCTTTTTAAAGGGCCCGACAGGACCTATAATAAAATATATAACGGCAAATGGCTTACCGACGGTGAATATTACGTTATCCACCGCATTGCCGTTGTAAAGCACTGCGCAGGCGTTGCGGCGGAATGCTATAATTACGGCATTTCGAAAAACGGTGCTTTGCGGATCGACACCCACCGCGACAATATACCGATGCAAAAATCGCTTTCAAAAAACGGGTTTACTTATTGCGGAATAATATATCTCGAATCGGGCGACGAACGGCTTGCTTACGAAAAAATATTGTAAATCGGCAAGCTGTGTGTTATAATAAAATTTAACCTTTTATTACGGAGAAACGAATATGCTTTTCGGAAAGCACATTAACAAATATTATTTTAAATATTCGCCGTGGCTTTTGCTCGGTATTTTATCGCTCGTGCTGGTAGACTATATGCAGCTTGTCGTGCCCGAGCTTTACCGCACGGTTATAAACGGCATAAACAACGGCTATGCAATAAAGGACGGCGTTACCGTCCCGTTCGATATGAATTTTTTGCTTGACGAAATATGCAGACCTCTGCTTTTCGTTATTCTTGCAATGATATTCGGCAGATTCCTTTGGAGAATATGCTTCTTCGGCTCGGGTATACGCATCGAAACCGCGCTTCGAAGCAAAATGTTCGACCGTTGCAGAAATCTTTCGCAGAACTATTACCAGCACAACAAGGTCGGCAATTTGATGTCGCTGTTTACAAACGATTTGGAAACCGTGCAGGACTGCTTCGGTATGGGCATTATGATGTTCTTCGACGCATTGCTGCTCGGTGTGCTTGCGCTATACAAAATGTTCCGAATGGACGCAATACTTACCGCGTTTTCGATGATACCTATGGCAATATTGCTTATAGGCGGCTTGATTCTCGGCAAATATATGACATTAAAATGGGAAAAGCGCCAAGAGGCCTTTTCGGCGCTTTCGGATTTTTCGCAGGAAAGCTTTGCTGGAATTGCGGTAATAAAGGCGTTTGTAAAGGAAGCGTTGGAGCTTCTTGCCTTCCGCAAGCTAAACAAGCAAAACGAGGACGCGAATATCGAATACACCAAGCTTTCGGTAAAGCTTAACGTTGCGGTCACCCTGCTTGTCGAATCGGTGGTTTGCGTTGTGCTCGGATACGGCGGTTATTTGGTATATATCGGCGAATTCAATGCCGGACAGCTTGTTGAATTTATCGGCTATTTCACGGCGATAGTATGGCCGATAATGGCTATTTCACAGCTTATAGAAATGAATTCACGCGGGAAGGCGTCGCTTAACCGAATAAGCGAGCTGCTCGATTCTATCCCCGAAATGACCGACAGAAAGGGTATTTCCGCACCCGAAGGAATAAAGGGCAAAATCGAATTCAAAAACCTCACCTTCCGCTATCCCGACGGCGATTACGACGTTCTGAAAAACGTTTCCTTTAGCATCGAAGCCGGCGAAAACGTGGGTATAGTGGGGCGCACCGGCTGCGGCAAAACCACCGTTGCCGACCTTATACTGCGCACCTACAACGTGCCGAACGGCAGTATTTTTATCGACGGAATCGACGTGAACGATATTCCGATAAAGGCACTGCGCGAGCACGCGGCGTACGTCCCGCAGGACAACTTTTTGTTTAGCGACACCATTGCCGAAAACATTGCGTTTGCATCCGACCGAAACGAAAAAGCGGATATAGAAAACGCTGCCAAGCTTGCCGACGTTCACGAAAACATAGTCGATTTCCCCGAGGGCTACGAAACGGTTTTGGGCGAGCGCGGCGTTACGGTATCGGGCGGGCAAAAGCAACGCATTTCTATTGCGAGAGCGCTGATGAAGAACGCCGAAATTTTAATACTCGACGATTCGGTTTCGGCGGTTGACGTAAAGACCGAAAAGGTAATTCTCGATAATTTGAAAAACACCCGCAAGGGCAAAACGACGATACTTATAGCACACAGAATAACCACTATCGAAAATATGGACAAGATTATTTTTATCGACGACGGCGAAATTATCGACGTCGGCAGGCACGAAGAGCTTTACAGCCGTTGCACAGCTTATCATAATATGGTCGAGCTTCAGCGGTTAAACGCGCTCGAAAGCAATATGTAGGGAGGGGCGCAAATGTACGAGTTTTATCCTCTGCTTATAGTCGGCGGCGTTATCGGCTTGATGTCGGCAATATTTATCTGCGCTTATTTTTCGATAAAGGACAAAAAGGAAGCTATCGGCTTTGACCGCAATATGACCGACGGCGAAATAGTGCGCCGTTTGATGAAATACGCGCGCCCCCACGCAAAAAGCTTTGCTTTCGTCCTTTTAATAATGCTGTTTTCGATTTCCTACGATATTATCGCCCCCACGCTTATCGGCGATATCGAGGAAATGATAAAAACCGATTTCGAATACAGCAGGCTTTTAAGCTACGTTATTATTTATGCGGGCATACTTATAATTTCGCTAATCTGCACCTATATCCAAGCGATAGTTTTGCAAAAAACCGGGCAAAAAATTCTTTCCGCCCTGCGTGAAGACCTGTTCTCGCACATCGAAAGTCTTTCGCACGGGCAGCTTAACACAATGCCTGTCGGCAAGCTGGTAACGCGTGTAACCAACGATACCAACGCTATATCGATGCTGTTTACGAATATTCTGGTTAACCTTGTAAAGAATGTTTTCGTTATCTTCGGCGTTGTCGGCGCAATGCTTTTGCTAAATTACGGCTTTACGCTTATGGTGCTTTGCTTCGCGCCGTTTATCGCGCTGTTTACGGTTATATTCCGCAAATTCTCGCGCAAGGCGTACCGCGAGGTAAAGGACGGCACGACCGATATAAACACCTTCCTTTCCGAAAACCTTTCGGGTATGAAGATTATTCAAATCTTTAACCGCGAGGACCGAAAGATGCAGGAGTTCGACGGCAAGAACAACAAGCTGAAGGCGGCAAAATACCGCCAGATGTTCGTTTTCGGCATATTCAGACCGATGGTATATATGCTTTATATCACCTCGGTGCTTTGCCTTTTGTATCTCGGCGCGCGCGGATATATTAAAAACACCGAATTTATGGGGCAAACGGTTACGAGCGGTATAGTGGTATCGTTCTATATGTATATCTCGAAGTTCTTTAACCCCATACAAAGCCTTGCCGAGCAGTTCAACTGGCTGCAATCGGCTTTTGCCTCTGCCGAAAAGATTTTTACCGTGTTCGATATAAAGCCCGACGTAGTGGACGACGAGGGCGCTATCGAGCTGACCGAGGTAAACGGCGAAATAGAATTTAAAAACGTATGGTTTGCCTACAAGGGCGAGGATTGGGTGCTAAAAGACGTTTCGTTTAAGGTAAACGCAGGCGAAACGGTTGCGTTTTGCGGCTCGACGGGCTCGGGTAAGACCACTATTCTTTCGCTTATCTGCAGGAATTACGATATTCAAAAGGGCGAAATCCTTATCGACGGAATTAATATAAGAAAAATTAAAATTTCCTCGCTTCGCAAGCATTTCGGGCAGATGCTTCAGGACGTATTTCTGTTTTCGGGCACAATACGCTCGAACATACTTCTGCGCAAGGAGGGTATAAGCGATGAAAGCGTTACGGACGCCTGCCGTTACGTTAACGCCGACAAGCTTATCGCAAAGCTCAAAAACGGGCTTGACGAGGAGGTTATGGAGCGCGGTGCGAACTTTTCCGCAGGGCAAAGACAGCTTATTTCCTTTGCCCGCACGATAATTCACAAGCCCGAAATTATGATTCTCGACGAGGCGACGGCAAACATCGATACCGAAACCGAAATTCTTATTCAGGATTCGCTCGAAAAGCTGATGAGCATCGGAACTCTGCTTATCGTTGCACACAGGCTTTCGACAATTCGCAACGCCGACAGAATTATTTACCTTTCGCACGGCGAAATAATCGAATCGGGCACGCACCAAGAGCTGCTCGACAAAAAGGGCAGATATTACGGTCTATATAAGCTGCAGCAGGACAAGGCTTTGCTTAATCAATAAAAAAGGAGGAGCGGCGCAATGATAATTACCGATATAATCAAGGCGTATATAACCGACAGCGAATACGTTTTGCCGAACGGCTGCGATATAAATACGGTTTGCGCCGTTTCCGAAAGGCACGACCTTGCGCATCTTATATCGGGTGCGCTCGAAAAGCAAGACGTACTGCCGAAAGGCGAGCTCGGCGCGAGCTTGAAAAAGCAAAAGCTTTTGGCAATAATGCGCCGCGAGCAGCAGGATTACGAGCTTACGCGCATCACCTCGATTTTTCAAAACGAAGAAATTCCCTATATTCTGCTTAAGGGCGCGGTGATGAAAAATTTATATCCGCAGGCGTGGATGCGAACGAGCTGTGATATAGATATACTTATTAAGCCCGAGCACAAATCGCGCGCTACCGAAAGGCTGCGTTCCGCGGGCTACAATCAGGAAAGCGACGGCGAGAGGGATATTTCGTTTATATCCAAAAGCGGAGTTAATGCCGAAATTCATTTTTCGCTGTTATGCGATAACGAAGCGCTGAACAAAATACTTATAAACGCTTGGGACTATACAATTTCGGTAGACAAAAACGAATACGCCTTCACACAGGAATTTTTCGTTTTTTACCATATCGCGCATATGCTTGCTCATTTTACCGAGGGCGGTTGCGGAATACGTCCGTTTATCGACCTTTGGCTGTATAACAAAGCGCACAATGTCGACGCGAGCCTGCTTTCGCAATTATTAAAGCAATGCGGTGCGTTTGATTTTTACAACGGAGTTATATCGCTTTGCGAGGTGTGGTTCGAAGGACGGGCGCACGACCGTTTAACAAAGCTGATGGAACAATATATCGTTTCGGGCGGGGTATACGGAAGCCGCGAAAATCTTGGCGGATTGGGCAAGCACAAAAAGGGCGGATATGCAAAATACCTTTTAAACCGCATATTTATGCCGCGTGAAAAGCTGCGCTTGGTATACCCGAAAATCGATAAATATCCGATTTTAATTCCTTATTATTGGGTAAAACGTTGGTTTACGCTGTTGAACAAAAGCAAATTTAAGGCGGCGAAGAGCGAGCTGCGGGGCAAATCGAAATCGAACGACTGCGGCGAGCTTTTAACAATGCTGGGATTATAATATAAAATCGAGGCTTCGGCTTCGATTTTGTTTTTTTGCAGCATATACTGTAACAAGATTTGAATAAAGGATGATGCCAATGCCGACGGGCGATCTTGTTTTCGTATTAAGAAGTGCAAAAAACGCGTTGCCGATAAACAGCGGAGCGGTAACCGTAACCGACGAAAGCGGGCAAACCGTTTTTTATGAGTTTTTAACCGCGGCAAGCGGAGGAATTACCCGCACCGCCAAGCTTGAAGCACCGCAAAAAAGCTTATCGCTCGACAGCGATGCCAACGCAGTCCTTCCCTATTCGCGCTACAACGTAACCGTGCTTGCGGAGGGCTGGTACCGAATGCAGATATTCGGGGTACAAATATTCGAGGGCACGGTTACACGGCTTCCGATAGACCTTGTACCTCTGCCCGAGGGCGAAAGAGTGCCAAACGAATCCGAAACGATTATTATACGCATACCCGAGCACGCCCTGCGCGAAAGCGGCGGCACCCTTCAAGGCGAAAGCATTCCGACCGCGGCTTTGCCTGCGGTTGCTATCGGCGAAGGGGTATTTATACCCGAAACGGTAACCGTACATCTCGGCACGCCCGACGAAAGCGCCCCCAACGTTACGGTTGCGTTCACCGATTATATAAAAAACGTAGCCAGCAGCGAAATATACCCCACCTGGCCGAAGGAGGCGTTGCGCTCGAATATCCTTGCGCAAATATCGCTTACGCTTAACCGAATATATACCGAATGGTACCGAAGTCGAGGATATGATTTCGACATAACCAATTCAACCGCCTTCGACCAGGCATTCGTCTACGGCAGAAATATTTTCGACGAGGTAAGCGTTATAGTAGACGATATTTTCAACAATTACATCGTACGGCCTAACCGCATCGAGCCGCTGTTTGCTTCATATTGCAACGGCACCACAACCACCTGCGCGGGACTTTCGCAATGGGGCACGGTTGCGCTTGCCGAAAGCGGACAGACGAGCGACGATATACTTGCCTTTTATTACGGCGATATAAGCATTACCCAAACCGACGATATACGCACGCCCGAGGAATCCTACCCCGGCGAGCCGTTATCGTTCGGCGACAGCAACGAAAACGTAAGAATAATACAAGAGCAGTTAAACCGTATTGCGATAAATTTCCCGCTTATACCGCTTATCGAGGTGAACGGGATTTACAACGAGCAGACGGTAAACAGCGTGCGCGAATTTCAAAGGCTTTTTATTTTGGAAATAACCGGGGTTACAGACAAGGCGACCTGGTACAGAATTTCGCAGATATATGCATCGGTAAAACGGCTTGCCGAAATAACGAGCGAGGGCCAGCGCGCCGCTTATAACCAACAGCTATACCCCGGCGAGCCGCTGAAAAACGGTGCGCGCGGCTCGGAGGTACAGGAAATACAGTTTTATCTGCAAAGAATAAGCCGTTTTAACCCTATAGTCGAATCCCCTCGGCTCGACGGAATCTACGGTGCCGACACGGCGCGCGCCGTGCAATCGTTCCAAAACGCATACGGCTTGAGCCCGACGGGAATTGTCGACGAATTTGTTTGGAGCAGAATAGTCGAAATATACAACGGCACGCTCGATAACACCGACGAGCCATCGAACGCAATAACGCCTATACCCTACCCCGATTTCGTGCTGTCATCGGGCGCAAACGGCGAATACGTGCGCTATATACAGCAGGTTTTGAATATTATAAACAACGTATTTTTAACAATTCCCGAGCTTGATGAGGACGGTATTTTCGGCTCTGCCACGGCAAGCGCGGTAAACGCTTTCGCCGAGCTTTTCGGCTATTCGCAAAACGGAAGTATCGATAAACCGCTTTGGGATAAGATAAATCAAATATACGCAACCGTTTTAAAAAACTGCATATTCGCAACCGCCGAAAGTGAAAACGCTATGCCATACCCGAATACGATTCTTAATATCGGCTCGAGCGGCGATAGCGTGCGGTATATTCAAAGCAGGATAAATACAATTCACGGTGCAATTCCATATATACCGCAGTTAACCGTCGACGGACTTTACGGCTCTGCCACGGCAAACGCTGTAGGAAGACTGCAGCGCGTATTCGGGCTGACCGAAACGGCAACCGTTAACGAAAGCACCCACCTGCTTGTAAACTATATCTACGCCGCGGTGATAAACGGCTGTCTGCCGAGCGGTGCAAGGGCGGCTTTTGCGAAAAGCGAGGCGGTGCGCGAAATAAAGGTTTCCGAGCTGAAGGATATTATGCGGCAAAACGGAATAAACGTGGGGAGCGGTCCGATTTTTGGAATAAAAAGCCGAAGAGCGCTTGCCGATTGGCAAAGCAGCAGAGGCTTGGAGCCGACGGGACTTCCCGACAAAGCCACAAGAAGCGAGCTTTTGAAAAATAAAATGTAAAAAAACTTTGAATCAGGCGTATTTTCAAGGCTTTTTTATTGACAATAAAGGATTGCGGGAGTATAATTACAAGATAGTAAAAAAACGAGGTAGCGATGAAACACAAGGACAATCTAACAGAGCTTGACCGCTTCGATATACCCAAAACCGAAGCCGAGCAAAAAAAGCTCTTGAAGCGTAAAAGAATAATTGCGGTAATATCGGTCGTCATCGCCGTTGCCTTGTTTTTGTGGCTCGGCTGGTTTTTGACAAAAACCATATTAAGCACTATCGACAGCGGCGAAGGACTTATGGCAACCGCAAAGAATTTTCAGCTTCTTATCGAAGGCTACGGTAATTGGGGCTGGATAGTTGCATTCGGCATACAGGTGCTTCAGGTCGTCGTTTCACCTATCCCCGGCGAAGTGGTCGAGGTAGGTATGGGACTTTGCTTCGGCTGGTTCTGGGGTACGGTGATATGTATGCTCGGCGGCGCCGTTGCCGCGGCGATAATAATGCTTTTCGTACGCAAATTCGGCGTTAAGGTTGTCGAGCTGTTCGTTTCCACCGAAAAAATAAACGAGCTTCGCTTTATAAACAACGAAAAAAAGCTAAAGCGCACCGTGTTTCTGCTTTATCTTATCCCCGGCACGCCGAAGGACCCGCTTATATTCTTCTTCGGGCTTACGAAAATAAATATCTGGGAATTCGTATGGATACAAATGGTTGCGCGAATCCCATCGATAGTAAGCTCGGCAATAGCGGGCGAGCAGGCAACGAAGCAAAACTTTTTGGTAACGATAATTATTTTTGCAATAACCGGCGCGCTTGCGCTTGTGGGTATATTCTTCTACCGCAAGCTGATAAGCTTCCGCGAGCACAAAAAAGAAAACAAGTAAAGAAAAGGGTTTATAAATGGCAGTAACAGTACCCGCGGGCTATTCCCCCGCATTGAACATCCGCCAGACAGAAGTTGCAATAAAAAAGGTAAAGGACTTTTTCGAGCGCGATTTGGCTATACAGCTAAATCTTACGCGTGTTTCCGCGCCGCTTTTCGTCGACGCTTCGAGCGGTCTTAACGATAACCTTAGCGGTGTCGAACGCCCCGTATCGTTCGATATAAAGGGGATGTCCGGCAACAACGAAATAGTTCAATCGCTTGCGAAATGGAAAAGAATGGCGCTCGGAGAATACGGCTTTTCGGCAGGCGAGGGGCTTTATACCGATATGAACGCTATCCGCCGCGACGAAGACACCGATAATATACATTCGGTTTTTGTCGACCAATGGGACTGGGAAAAGGTTATTACCGCCGAGCAACGCACTGTCGACACCTTGCGCCGCGCGGTAAAGCAGATATACACCGCACTGCGCCACACCGAAACCTATATTGCCGAGGATTACGATTTTGTCGGCAAGTTTCTGCCCGAAAAAATAGTTTTTATCACCGCGCAGGAATTAGAGGACGAATACCCAAGCCTTGCCCCGAAGGAGCGCGAATATCAAGCCGTTAAAAAGCACGGCGCGGTATTCCTAATGCAAATCGGCGGTGTTTTGAAATCGGGCAGCAAGCACGACGGACGTGCGCCCGACTACGACGATTGGAGCTTGAACGGCGATATTATCGTTTACTACCCCGTGCTCGATATTGCGCTCGAGCTTTCATCGATGGGTATACGCGTCGACGCCGAAACGCTTAAACGCCAGCTCGAAATTTCGGGCTGTGAGGATCGCGCAACCCTTCCCTTCCACAAGGCTCTGCTCGAAAACAAGCTTCCGCTTACTATGGGCGGCGGTATCGGTCAATCGAGAATGTGTATGTTCTTCCTGCGCAAAGCCCACATCGGCGAGGTGCAGTCGTCGCGCTGGGAGGAAAAGGATATAGAAATCTGCAAGCAGAACGACATTCATTTGCTGTAATATTATGATACTTACTTTTAATTCCACCGCCGAAATTATCGGCGAAACACCTTTAATAGAGCTAAAAGCAACAGCCGAAAAATACCAAACCAAAGCGCGCATACTCGCAAAGGTCGAGGGTATGAACCCCGCAGGCTCGGCAAAGGACAGAGTGGCGCTGTATATTATCGAGGAAGCCGAAAAGCGCGGACTTATAAAGCCGGGCGCAACGGTTATCGAAGCAACCAGCGGCAACACCGGCATCGGCTTGGCGGCTGTGGCTATCCCAAAGGGCTACAACGTTATTATCGTTATGCCCGACACTATGTCGAAGGAGCGCATCGCGCTTATGCGCGCATACGGAGCCGAGGTAGTGCTGACCGACGGCAAGCTTGGTATGGCGGGCAGTATCGAAAAGGCGAAGGAGCTGCACGCAAGCATAGAAAACAGCTTTATCGCCGACCAATTCAACAACCAAGCAAACGTTATTGCCCACTACGAAACCACCGCGCCTGAAATCTGGCGCGATTGCGACGAAAGCGTTGATATTTTCGTTGCGGGCGTGGGCACCGGCGGCACGATAAGCGGTGTCGGAAAATATTTAAAGGAACAAAACGAAGATATAAAAATCGTTGCCGTCGAGCCAAAAGGCTCTCCCGTGCTTTCGGGCGGGGCGGCGGGCGCGCACGGCTTGCAGGGTATCGGTGCGGGATTTATACCGTCGATTCTCGATACAAGCCTTATCGACGAAATTCTTTGCGTTACCGAGCAGCAGGCGTATTCCGTCGGCAGAGCGCTTGCAAGGGACGAAGGTCTGCTTTGCGGAATATCATCGGGTGCGGCTTTGCACGCGGCGATAGAAATTGCCCGGCGCGATGAAAACGAGGGCAAAATTATAGTCGTGCTTCTTGCCGACCGCGGCGACAGATATCTTTCGACCGAAATGTTTGCCGAATAAAAAGGGAGCGAAATATTATGGACTACAAAAGAATTTTAACTATTCAAGACATTTCCTGCTTCGGACAGTGCTCGTTAACCGTAGCGTTGCCGATTCTTTCCGCCTGCGGTATCGAAACCGTAATTCTTCCCTCTGCAGTGCTTTCCACCCACACGGGCGGATTTAAAGGCTTTACCTTCCGCGACCTTTCCGACGATATTCCCAAAATCGCGGCACATTGGAAGAGCGAGGGAATCGATTTCGACGCTATCTACACCGGTTACTTGGGAAGCGAAAAGCAGATCGATATGGTGACCGATATTTTTAAAACGCTCGCGCGCGAAAATGCAATTAAAATCGTCGATCCCGCTATGGCGGACAACGGCACGCTCTATTACGGCTTCGACCAAGCCTATGCCGATGCGATGACGCGTCTTTGCAAGCACGCCGATATAGTTCTTCCCAACATTACCGAGGCCTGCTTTATGACAGGTATCGAATACAAGGAAAATTACGGCAAGGAATACGTTAACGAAATACTCGCGGCTTTGGAAAAGGACGGTATGAAAAACATAATTCTTACCGGCATAAGCTACGACGACGAAACCACCGGCGTTATTATTAAAATCGGCGGTAAAACCGAATACTACACTCACCGCAAAATACCTGTAGGCTGCCACGGCACCGGCGATATTTTCGCAAGCGCATTTTCGGGCGCATTGCTGCGCGGCAAGAGCGAATACGATTCGGCTCGCGTTGCGGCAAACTTCACATTGCGCTGCATCGAAAACTCGCAGGGCGACGAATCCCACCGCTACGGCGCTAAGTTCGAAACCGCTATACCTTATTTGATTGAAGAATTGAACAGATAACTATTACGAGAGAAGCTTTTTGTAAAAAGCTTCTCTCGTGCTCTCTTCAAAAACTTTTCAAGCATAAATCCTTGACTAATTAATTGCAAAATGTTAGAATTAATTTACAAGGAGGTGTAATTATGAATACAGAAGAAAAAAACGGCAGCCAAGAAAAAGAAGTTTTGCTCGCAGAGCGCGCTCCTATACCCTTTAGCTTTTTGTTGTTTCCTATTATTCTCGTAATACTCTCTATTGTTTTTTCGATCTCTTACAACCTTCATATGAACTATGAAGGATCGGGTAATCTTAATATTTATTGTACTGTTGCACTAATTGTCTTCGCGCTTGAAGCATTTGCATTACACACGGCGAACGATTTTTTATACAAAATAGCTACAAGCGTGACGTCGATATTTCTTATTGTTCAACCGGCATTTACTGTATTTGTCGGATTATCCAAATCCAGATCGCTATATACGTACAGTTTCGTCTTGCTTTCGTATGCTTTATTGTTAATTGCAGTAGCAATGCTGTTTTATCATCTTCGAGAAGAACGTTTAAACCTAAACAGCAAGGTACTTCCCAAGGTGTTGTTTGCAATTTTGGCAATTTCATTCGGTATAATGAACGGCACGACAGTCTTACGCTACACTTACGTTTTTTCCGTAATAGCAGCTTTTATTTCTTTTTTATCTCCCCTATCGATATTCTTGCCACTTTCACTACAAAAGAAAAATTTATTTAGAATTATCAAAATTGCAAATATAGTATTGTTAATATGGCTGTTTCTATTCTATATCGATATGTTTTTGGTGATTTTTGAAGCTTCTCCTTTTAACCTCGGGGAGCACTCACAACTTTACAATCTATATGAGATATATTTCAAAACTTTTCTCGTCGTTCCCGAAAATTATCCTTGGCTATATACACAGTTTTTAGACGCATTTTTCGAAATTCTTTATCCTATAGTGTTGCTTGTTAACGTTGGAATTTGTCACGACAGACAAACAGAAACAGAAAACAAATAAAATTATACAGCAGGAACGAAAATTATTCGTTCCTGCTGTTATTTTACACAAATTTTAATATATCCTCTACCGTTTCGGCGATATAGGTTGCGTTTGCGCGTATATGCTCGGCTCTGTCGCCGTAGCCGTACAGCACACCGAGCGAATCGATTCCGTTTGCAATCGCGCCGTTTATATCCTGCGCTCTGTCGCCGACCATCAAGCATTTTTCCTTTTCGGTTATTCGCATTTCGGCAAGCGCATAGGCGATTATATCAGCCTTTTTGCTGCGTGTGCCGTCGAGCGTTGCGCCCGAAACGAAATCGAAGTATTTATAAAGGTCGAAGTGCTTTAAAATCTCGGTCGAAAACACCTCGGGCTTACTCGTTGCGAGAATAACCCTTTTGCCGCTTTGCTTCAAGGTGTTTAAAAGCTCGGGCACACCCGAATAAACCTTATTTTCGAACATTCCCTTCGGCTTGAAATATTCGCGGTAATATTCGATTGCCTGCAAAGCGTCGCTTTCCGAAAAGCCGTAATATTCGATATACGAATCCTTTAAGGGAGGGCCGATAAATTTATACAGTTCTTTTTTGTCGCTTACCTCTATTCCGTATTTGGAAAGCGAATAAGCAACCGAATTCGTAATGCCTTCTGCGGGGTTGGTAAGCGTACCGTCGAGGTCGAAAAGGATATAGTTATACATTATTTCTCCTTGATTTTATATTCGAATAAATCAAATTTTGTAAACCCGAGCGATTTAAGAATATCAACACTGCTCTCCCTATCCCGCTCGGTATTGTAATTTTTGATTAAAGGGATACGCAAAGTGATTCTTTCGCTTCCGACAAGCGATAAAAGCAGCTTTAAATTATCGGTAACCGCGGTATTATCCAAGCCGGTATAGCTTTTATAAATATCGACGTTCATATCCTTTATATCAACAAAAAATTCATCTATACAGCCTGCCGCAACCCTTACCGCTTCGTTTGGAACGTTCAGGCTCGTTTCGGCGCAAAGCCGCCATTTATCTCCGCAAAGCTTGCGGAATTCGGCAATAAAGCCCGCATACAGCAAAGGCTCGCCGCCGCCAAAGGTTACGCCGCCGTTCGTTGCGACGAAATAAAGGTCGTCGATTTTTACACGCTCGTAAAGCTCTTGCGGTGTCATCGCCGTCGTTTTGGTTTTTTCGTTAAAGGATTGGGGATTTATGCAGTATTTACAGCGCAAAGGGCAACCGTAAAAGCCGCACAGCGTGGTAACGCCCTGACCGTCGGTTTGTATTCTGTGACGCGCTATTGCAACAAACGGTGCTTTCATGAGGGAATATCGCCCATCAGCTCTTCGTCTGCGGAGATGATGACCTTCGTAACTGCGCCCTGCTCATCGAAATAAACGTCTATAACCGCAACACCGCTTACAATAAATTCGGTTATGTGGGTATCGCGGAAATTGATTTTTTCCTGCCACGCGTAATCGATATGCGCACGGGACCAATTTTTTAACGCTTCGAACGCGGCATTGTTATCCATTTCGGCAACCTCGTTTATATCGATATCGAAAACCTCGTAGTCACCCATTATATCGCTATAGGGGCTTGAAATTTCGGGCAGAGATATATCGGGCATTTCGCCGACTACCTCTACCATTTCGCCGTCGACAATATCCGAAACCTTACTGCTTTCGGGAATTTCCTCGCCCATTGTTACGCAATATTCCGAGCTTTCGGTATAAGAAGCGTCGGGCATTTCGCCCTGAAGCTCGGTTCCCAATCCAAGCCTGCTTTTTATCGATTCACAGCCCGATGCAACGAGCGCAACACCCGCCGCAACGCCTGCAAGAGCAACCCTTTTGCCAAGCGAGCGCTTTTTTGCAAGCTCGCGCTCCAAATACTGCACCTCGGCTTCGCATTTCGGACAGGTGCCCAAGCAATCGCCCTTGTATTTGCATTCGCTCGTTACAAATTCAATACCGTTTTCATCGGCAATTTTTTTGCGGATATCCTTTAGTATTCTGCATCTGTTTTTTCCGTTCATAGCGGTTTACTCCTTTTTTAGCTTTGCTAATTATACGTACGAAATCGGAAAAGCACTCATACTTTACGAAAATTTCAATTCGTGATATTCCTCTACATATTCTATAAGCGTTTTCATCGCGCCGTAGCGTGATTGCTCGTCGGGGCAGCCCATAACCACCGCGATATACTCAAATCCGTCTATTTCAAGCGTTGCCGCAAGACATTTGCCCGCACCGCTCGTGCTTCCGGTTTTTAAGCCCGTCACCGCAGAATTATAAAATTGGCTTTCGGGGTGAAGCATAAAGTTCGAATTCGAAAATACCATTTCCTCGCCCGAGGAAATAACGGCAGTATAATGATCGGTTTTGGAAATTTCGGCAATAAGCTCGATTTCCTTTGCATATCTTGCAATAAGCGCTATATCGGCAATAGTGGAATAGTTATTTTCGTCGTCCCAGCCCTCCGGATTGGCAAACGAGCTGTTAACCGCGCCGATTTCCTCGGCAAGCTCGTTCATAAGCACGCAAAAATATTCGACCGCCTCTTTATCGTTAAGCTCGCTTTCACTTACCTCGCGCGCAACATTCACCGCCACAGTATACGCCGCATCGTTACCCGAGGACATTAAAAGTCCGTATAAAAGCTGTTCGAGTGTAAGCTTGTATCCCTTTTGCAATCCGCAAACGCTCGAATCGGGCTTCACCAAATCGAGCTCGCTTCCGGCGGTAATTTCGTATTCGGGCGAAAGGTATTTAAGCGCAACCGATGCGGTAATAAGCTTGGTTATGCTTGCAAGACTGCGCTTTTCGGTTGCGTTTTCGGCAAAAATGCAATATAGCGAACCAAATTCGTAAATTCCTGCCGCTTGGCAGTTTTCGGGCAGTACCGCTTCGATTTGCGGAAATAATTCCAAAGATTCCTCGTATATTTCCTCGCTTACCTCTTCGCTTTCGGCGCTTGTTTCGCTCGATTCGGCAAAATACGCGCTCTGCTCCGAGCCTTCGGCGCCCGCGCTTTCTGCTTGCTCTTGCCCGCCGAACTGAAACAGCGCGGCAATAAGCGAAGCAACGAGCAGCAATGCTGCAACCGCCAGCGCAATACACGCCTTAACCGTTTTTTTATCCTTTTTTCTGCTTTGCAAAGCAGGGGGTTCCGCAAATTGCTCTTGTTGATTGTTTAAACCGTTATCTAACATTTAATATACCTGTTTTTGTCTTTAAAAAGACCTGCGGAGAAGCTGCTCCGCAGGTCTTATAAAAAACGTTTTTATGCTTTGTTGTTGCAGCCGAGAACGTTAACGAGCTTGTGCTTAACGAGAGATTTGATGTTAGCGCGAGCAGGGCTCAAGTACTGTCTGGGGTCGAAGTGTTCGGGGTACTGGTTGAAGTGCTCGCGGATAGCAGCGGTCATAGCAAGACGGAGGTCGGAGTCGATGTTGATCTTGCAAACTGCCATAGAAGCTGCCTTGCGGAGCATATCTTCGGGAATACCGATAGCGTCGGGCATTCTGCCGCCGTTAGCGTTGATAATGTTAACGTATTCGGGAATTACGGAAGAAGCGCCGTGGAGAACGATCGGGAAGCCGGGAAGTCTCTTTTCAACCTCTTCGAGAATATCGAAGCGGAGCTGGGGCTTCTGGCCGGGCTTGAACTTATACGCGCCGTGAGAAGTACCGATAGCGATTGCCAAAGAGTCAACGCCGGTCTTTTCAACGAATTCCTGAACCTGATCGGGATCGGTGTAGGAAGCGTCCTTATCGGAAACGTTAACTGCGTCTTCGATACCTGCAAGTCTGCCGAGCTCGCCTTCAACGGAAACGCCGTGAGCGTGAGCATATTCAACAACCTGCTTGGTAAGAGCGATGTTATCTTCGAAGGAGTGGTGCGAGCCGTCGATCATAACGGAGGTGAAGCCGCCGTCGATGCAGGACTTGCAGAGCTCGAAGGTGTCGCCGTGGTCGAGGTGAAGAGCGATGGGAAGACCGGTTTCTTCGATAGCTGCTTCAACGAGCTTTACGAGATAGGTGTGGTTAGCATACTTTCTTGCGCCGGAGGAAACCTGAAGAATAAGAGGTGCGTTTTCTTCCTTTGCAGCTTCGGTGATACCCTGAATAATTTCCATATTATTCACGTTGAACGCACCGATTGCATAACCGCCCTTATAGGCTTTTTCAAACATTTCTTTTGTTGTTACGAGAGGCATTTTGAAATCTCCTTTAGTTACAATATTTTCATGCACAGTTAGTTTAACTTTTTTTACCTTAAATGTCAATAACATTTTGAAATATTAAGACACATTTTTCAAAAAAGATTAAAAACCGAGGATCTCTCCCCGGTTTTTGATATCGTCATTCAAGCTATGGTATACGTGCCGAAGTAGTGGCGGCAAATAAGTATATAATCGTAGTGGTCGATCTTGCCGTCCTTGTTTACGTCTGCGCGCAAAGCTTCGTTTTCGGAAAGAATACGCGTTTCGAAATAGTGGCGCTTAACGAGAATGTAATCGTATTGATCAATATCTCCGTCACCGTTTACGTCGCCGATTGTTGACTCGGCATCGGAAGACCGGGTATATTCATAAAGCATAGAATAAAGCGCAGTATACTCGCCGGTAGCGGCATCGATACCCCAAAGAACAAACTCGGAGCCGATACTTACCGTTCTTGCGAGATTGCGGCGTTCAAGTCCGCCGCCGGTTTCATCGGTATGGAAAGAAACGACTATCATCCCCTCTTTGAGCTGCGTTTTAAAAGTGCCGGGAGTGCCGTAGTTTTGAGCCGCCTCAACCAACTCATATACACCGCCGACTTCTTCAACAGGCGACAACAGCATTACGTAAGCATAGTTAACATAACAGTCCGACATAGCTTCGGGATCTGTGATAATAATCGAATCTTCTCCTTTATGGACGCTGTTTATTTTATCGATAGTGAGCTGTATTTTTCCTTGTGCGGATTCGGGAAAAGCTGTAACTATACCAATAGTTTCATCATAATCGTCACCGTTGTCGGAAATTGCGGCAAAATATGCATTTTTTAAATCAAGCTGTAATCTATTTCGCAGAGCGGTTTCTTCAAGATTGGTTTCGAGATAGGTTATCGCTTGTTTTATTATCTCTTTGGCGTCTTTAGCAGAGCTTGCTTTTGTTTGATGTATAGCCTTGTCCGCAATAGACGCAAGCTTGGATTTATCTTCGTCGGTGATATAATTCGAGTTATGCGCCGTTTCGAGTCGTTCGACAAATCTGCAAAGCTCGGCGACCGTTGTGTTGGAATTATTAAAATGAGGTGCTACAGCCGGTTCGGTAAACAGCGTTTCGCCGAGAAAAGCTCCGCAGTTTTTGGTAAAGAAAGCTTCTTCTGCGAAATAACCAATACCATGGCATCCCACGTCAAACATCCGAGAGGTTTGAACGAACATATCCTCTGCATCAAATATATCTCGGTATATACCCAATATAGGAACCATAAGGCATCCCTCGGGCATATTGGAAAAAAAGGTGGCAACATTGTCGGCATCGAATTCTCCGTATGCCATCGGGTGAATCATATCGAGCCAACCTTCCGATAACCATCTTTTGCTGTCCTGATAATGAACGTTGTAGGAATCTGCAGAAACGCTGCCGACATCGGCCGATAAAATAATATCCTTGCCGGTTTGGTCAATAGTTTCTCGCATCAATTTCACGAACTCACTAACCTGCGAGGCGCGGAAATCAACCCACGCGGTCCAATAATCTGCGGTTTTATCGTAGATTATTTCACAACTTGAATACTGTGGATATTCGGCCTTGAATTTCTCGATGGTTACATAGTCATATCCGAAATCGTCGGTTGCGGACGAGCCTTCGTAACGTATATAATCAAGTTCGAAGCCATCAATGTCATAGTTTTCCAAAATATACCGATAGCTCTCGGCAAGCGTTTCTCTGACCTCCTCCAAT
This sequence comes from Clostridia bacterium, assembly GCA_017466805.1. Taxonomy (GTDB): domain Bacteria; phylum Bacillota; class Clostridia; order Oscillospirales; family CAG-382; genus Coliplasma. The sequence goes on along the minus strand of JAFTTN010000027.1, from coordinate 12,137 downwards.
GCGGGATTCAAATATACGTTACCGTCCGTTTGATTTGCCGCGAAGGGAGAGCCGTGATTTGTAAGCAATCTCCATTCGGGTTTTTTTGCCGCCAAGGTGCGTTCCCAGTTTCGACTCAACGTGTTGCCCGAGATAAAATTCGGCATCCAACAGTGCAGCTCGATGTTATATTTATGGCTGACCTCTACGAAAGCCCCGAGCAAATCGAAATCGTTGAGATCGGGATTTTGCTCAAATAAGCTATCTGCGGGCATAGGGCAGATCATCGTACCATCGGTAAACGTTTCGAGCGATATGGTATTTATTCCCGACTCTGCGCATTTTCTCACGAATGCTTCGACTTCCGCATAGTTTTTCTGTGAAGGAGTAATCCAAATAGCGCGGTATTGAGAAACAGAACGTTCGCGAAACAAAGAAGCTATATAATTATACTCCTTTATCAACGCCTCTGCCCTTGCTTCGTCTATATCGCCGTCTAACGAAGAATATTTTTCTTCGGCTGTTCGAAGGCGGACGTCGGCGTTTTTATCTACGGCAAGACACTGTTTTTCGGCATTGTTTTTTGCTTGCAGAGCAGTGCTTCTTGCTATGTCGATATGCACCTTATGCGTATCGGAATCTTTTATAAAGGTAACGGTTTGCTCTTTCGAATCGAATACAGCCTTCATTCCGACTGTTACAGACTTTAATACATCGCCCGCAGTCCCGTGTCCCGAAACAACAAAACTGTTTTCACCGTAAGGTATGATATTATTGAACCCTTCGACAGATGTGACTACCCCGCAGGTTACTGATATTTCACATCCCCACTCGTTTGTGCCGGTCGTTTCGCCGGAATTATTATATAAAATCGTTTGGTTCTCGCCTCTTGAACCATTCACGTCATCTATTTCAATCACAATACTGTCCGCCGAGACCGAAAACGGAGTAAATATTATAAAAACAGCAACCGCCGTAACCAAAGCCAACAATTTGTTCATACGTTTCTCCAACACTGTTTATATGCAAATTGTAACACACCCCAAAACAGTTGTCAACACAATTGCGCCGTAATGGATTCTTAAAATCTACCGTTTGCGTCAACATGTTCGAACCGAAAATGTCGGCTATACCTTAGTTAAAACATTAATTTACACAAAAATACTATCCTTTTTTCTATGTTTTGGTGTAGTGAATTTTGAATAAAGTCATGCTATAATGTATTTAATGCTATAATGTATTTAATAAAAAACATTTATTTTTTAAAAGGAGAAAAAATGAAAGCAAAACGGTTATTATCCATTATTCTTTCGTTGTTTATGTTGCTTTCGATCGCGCCGCTTGCGGTTTTCGCGGTCGAGACTCATTCACACGCAATGTGCGTCGATTGCTCTACCACCGATGGCGAGCAGCTCGAATTCACCCCGTACGACGGCACTTTAGACTATACGTCCGATGCCAACGTCTATCTTACCGAGGACCTGGTCTTTGACAGCACCTATTGCATTACGGTTTCGAAGGGTGCAACGTTGAACCTCTGTCTCAACGGTTATTCCATCATCCAGAACGACGCCAACTATTACGTGGTATTCGTCGTACCGGGCGGCACTTTGAATATTTGCGACTGCGCATCCGGCGGCGATAACGGCATACGCTGCAACGGTAATGGCGACGTAACAAACTACGGCAGCACAAGCCTTTACGGAATCGATATTAAAGGTACGAGCTCTGCCGTACGCTGTACGGCAGATTCAACGACCACGCTCGACAGCTGCCGTGTACACGATTGTGCAGACTCCGCTATAAAGACAACGAACGACTCCCCCAAAACACTCAACGTTAAAAACTGTGAGATATTCAACAACAAAGCGTATAGCGGTGCAGGCATTTATACTCAAAGCAACGTGACGCTGAACGTTACCAACACAAAGCTTTACAACAACAAGGCAAGCGCCTCGGGCGGCGCGATCTACTCGAAGAAATCCTTCGTCACGCTCGACGGATGCGAAATTTACGGAAACAGCGCAGTCGATCTCGGCGGAAGCGTATATTTTTCGGAATGCGTCCCCACCTTTATCGACACCAAGATCTACGGCAACTCGTCCTCGGACCACGGCGTATTCATTGATAAAAACGCTGTTTTGGCAGGCGGTGTCATCGTTATAAGCGATAACGTCAAGAACGGCACTTATAACGAAGAAAAGGGAATTTACGAAGGAAGCGAAGCGCTTAACCTACGATTCAACGATCAAACGGGTTATTTCACCGTTTGCGAGGAATTGGGCGTGGGCAGCAAAATATGCGTTGATTTGTACACACATACAAACGAATACGTCGCAGCTCCCGACGGAGCAAGCCTTACCACCCTCGAGGGTATGGAAAGGTACTTCTTCGCAGATCAGCCGAGTAAGATAATTACCTGCGACGACGGCGGCAATATTGTTGCGGTCGAGCTTATCACGCACAAACCCACCGCCGATGAGCCTTACGTAGAGATCGACGAAGCTTTTGCCGATTCGGCAACTTACGAATGGTATGAAGACGGCGAGCTCATCGCAGATGCAACCGGCAGCTCTATTACCCCCAAGGTAAACAAGAACTACAAATTAATCGTTTCTATCGGCGAAAACAAGATCGAGCACAGCTTCAGCACCGTTCCCTACGTCGATCGCCAGCCCACGTTCCGCCAGCCCACCTTTGATGTGTATCCCAATAATCCGGTAGAAGCATACAAGTGGTACGAAACCGTGCTTACCGAAAAGCTCTTCACGAATGAAAATGCTTCTAACGTTTGCTCGACCTGTGAAACCGACGTCACCTCCACGTACGACCCCGTAACAGAGCTCTGGACGGGTGCGAAGCGTTGCGATGCGGGCGACGGACACGAGCTGTTCTATTTCGAGATCGAATTGAAGGCAGGCGACGTAGTTTATTTCGACTGCCCGCCCGAAATAACCGAGCTTATGCTCTTCGACCCCGACAGATTCGAAGGACACACCCCCTCCTACAGTATGGTAGGCAACGTTATGGTATTCTCTTCCGAAAACGATGCGACCTATATCGTTTCTGCAAACACCCCCTCGCTCGATTCCAAGATCAAGGCGTTTATGATCGAGCAGAGCGAGCCCGTACTTATGGACGGCGAATCCGAAAACACCTTAAACAATATGACTGCCGGCTACCTGTACTACTGCGTAGCTGACTTCGGCAACGAAATCACGCTCGGCTCCAACAGCTTCCGTGCAATCCCGACTGTTGTATCCCAGCCCACCGCGGATTATCCCACGTTTGAAGTAACCTTCGCGAACGAAGCGAAATATCAGTGGTATGCAATAAATGACGACGAATCCGTAACCGCAGTAGAAGGCGAAACCACCGACACGCTCTCTGCGCTTGAATACGGAAAGAGCTATTACTGTGAAGCCTCCTTCCCGTTTGGAATGAACGTCGAGTCCGACGTAATTTCGACAGTACCCGACATAATCAAGCACCCTACCGTTACACGCCCCACCTTCGAAGTAACCTTCGAGGACAGCGCCGAATTCCAATGGTACGAATCGCCTTTAGTACACACAAGCCTTAACGATGACGACGTATACGATTCGGCAGCAAGCTACGATGAGGGTACCGAACGCTGGACCGGCTACGCGGCAGGTTCCTTTGAATATGCGGATGCTACCATGTATGAAATCGAATGGTTCGAGTTATACCTCAACAAGGGCGAGGTTTTAACGATCACCCTCGACGACGCGTCTGTTATTGCCCTCGACGATAAATTCTATTTTTCTCTCTACTACGAAGACTACACCGAATCGGTTGCCCCCGGGGCCGACGGCAAGACCTACGTATTCGAGGCTCCCGAAAGCGATTACTACTTTCTTTACAATTACACTATTGACGAAGAAGTAACCGCCAAGTTTGAAATCTCCGACTACGACTTCGAGCCTATCGAGGGCGAAACCGATAAGACCTTAAGCAACATCAAGTACAATTATCATTATATTTGTGCCGCAACCTATCCGGACGACACGATTCTCGAATCGGATATCCTGCGCGCGAATGGCAAAATCATCAAGCAGCCCACCGCAAAGGATCCCACGCTTGAGGTTACCTTTGAGGATAAGGCGGAATTTCAGTGGTACGAGTCCGAGCCCGAATTCGTCACCATCGACGACACCTATGTAGATGACATCGACGCCTCCTACGACAAGGAAACCGGATACTGGACCGCAAGTGACGACGAAGGAAGCGATTACTACGGCATCACCGAATACATGGCGGGATGGTTTGATATATACCTCGAAAAGGGAGACGCAGTGTTCGTCACCTTTGAGGATCCCTCCGCCATTTCGATCGACAATGAATTCCGCTTCTATTCTTATGAAGAAGGCTATTCAATATACGTACGCCCCGCATACGAAGGGACCTACATCTTCGAGGCTCCCGAAAGCAGCACTTATGAGCTCTACAGCTATGCGCTGACACCCGAAATAAGCGCGCGCTTTGAATTCGTATCCTTCGAAAATACAGCGCTTGAGGGCGAGACCGAAAAGACGCTTTCCGATTCCGCCCTCACTCTCGGCAATTACTACGTATGCGTTGCAACGTATGAAGACGGCGCGGTTCTTGCCTCCAACACCTTCATCGCCGCTCCCGTTATAACCAAGAACCCCACCTCCGACGACCCGAGTGTCGAGGTCAACTTCGAAAATGCGGATACCGAATATCAGTGGTACTTTAACGCAGGCAACGGCGAAGAAATCACCGAGGAAAACGCATCCTCTGCGCATTACAGCGACTCCGAAGGCGACCCCTCCTACTACGACGAAGAAAACGGCTACTGGGTACCCTCGCTTTATAAAATCGAAGAATACGGCGACGTTGAACTCTACGAATTCGACATCTTTGAAATCGAGCTCAAGGAGGGCGACGTTCTCACCATTATCCCGAGCGACGAGATCAAATACAGGTTTATCTATGCGTCGACAATAAATTCTTACGTAGACTACGATTGCTGGACCTATAATAACGGCGTTTACACCTTCACAGCTCCCGTTGATGGCACTTACAGCTTCTACGTAGAAACATTTGCAAAGGATATCACCTTCAAGGCATATTTGGGCGAATTCGAAGAAGCGGTAGCTATCGAGAGCGAAACCGAAAAGACGCTCGGCGATTTCGAATCGGGTCTTTACTACTGCGTTATCACCTACGGCGAGGGCTTCAAGCTTGTTTCGACTCCCGCATACCTCGAAGCCTCCTACGTTCTCGGCGACGTTAACGACGACGGCAAAATCGACCAATACGATTACATTCTTGTAAAACGCCACTACTTCGAAACCCGCATTCTTACGGAAGACGAAGCGATTCGTGCCGACGTCAACAAGGATAACAAGGTCGACCAATACGATTACATCCTTATCGCACGCCACTACTTCGGCACCTTTGTTATTGGTTGAGTTTTTAATCGAAAATAGATTACGAGAGAGGACTTTTTGAAAAAAGTCCTCTCTCGCGCTCTCTCCCAAAAACTTTTAAAGCAATAATAATTTACGGTGTATCATTGCTGCTATCTCTTGAATTTGCGGCAGCGGGATAACCTATCTGTCTATTGTCTGTTCTACGCTTCGCTTTTCGTCGAAAGCAAAGCGTAGCAACGCAAAGCACACAAAAAATATATGATAATATTCACAAAAACACTACCCATTTTTTTACGTTTTGGTGTAGTGTTTTTTTATTCAAAGCGTGATATAATTGTTATAGGTTATATAAAACCATTAAGGAGGAAAAAAAATGAAACGCTTTACAAGTATTTTGTTAGCACTCATTATGGTGCTTTCCTGCACGGTTATCGTATCGGCGGAAGACACCGAATTGCTAATAACAAAGCAACCCACAGCCGACGATATGTCTGTTGAGGTCAACCTTGACAGCGGCGTCACTTATCAATGGTATGAGGTCGATAAGGAAAACCTCGTGCTCACCGCTATCGACGATACCATTGCTACCACCGTGGAAAACACCCCGCAGCTTACCGGCACCTCTTCCTACAATGAAGAGCTCGGCACCTGGATCCCTATGTCCGACGGCGAGTACGCCGAATATTTCGCCATCTACCTTGAAGCAGGCGAAAGCATCACCGTAGAATTCAGCGATGATACCGTGGAAGGCTGCGGACTCGGCGATTACGAAAGCGGAAAGGCTTGCCACGGCATCTCCAACGAAGCCGGCAGCTATACCATCACTGTCGACACAGGCGCATACTACGTGCTTTTTGCCTACGCCGCAGCCCCCATTACGACGTATACGTCGAGGATAGCAGGCGACGCTCCGACAGCTAAAGCATGGCTCAACGACTACGCAAGCACCGCGATCGAGGGCGAAACCGAAAGCACCCTTTCCGAATACGTTCTCGGCAAGACCTATTTCTGCGAAGTGACCGCAGGCGAGACCGTTGTAAAATCCAACCGCGTCAAAGCAGAGCTTGTTATAACCAAGCAGCCCACCATCGGCGACCCCTCCGTTGAGGTTTCTTTGCCCGACGAGGTCAAATCCTACCAGTGGCAGATCCTCGGCGAATCGAGCGAGCAGCCTATCACGCCCGACTGCGCATCTCCCGCCGACTTAGGCGAGCTGTTCGCAAGTATCAGCGACATTGCGCCCGCAGGATTTTTTGACCAAATACAAACCCTTGTCCCCAACAGCTCTTACGTTGAAATTTCAGACGAAATCAGCGCGTGGTACCCTTCAGTCGCAAAAATTGAGATTCCCACTCCCACGATCGCTTCCGCATCCACGTACGTTTCCGCTCCGGACAGCGTTTACGTAGCCGTATATTTCAGCGCGTACTTCGAGGAAGGCGACGTTTACGTTAAATTTTCGGATATGTCCTATATTATGAACATCACACTGTCCAATATGGACACTATGATCGAATACGAGTTTGAAGAAGATGAGAACGGCGTCCTTTATACCACGGTTGACAAAGCAGGCATTTATACCTTAGCTGTCGGTTCTTACGTCAATCCCTCCGAAATCGGATGTATGGCAAGCGGAAAGGTTGCTTCCTTTGAAGACGTCGAGGGCGAAACCGAAAGCACTCTTACCGAAATGGACGTCAACAATGTTTACCGTTGCCTTATCACCGATAAGAACGATTCTGCTCTCGCATCCTATTTCTTCGCGGCAGACTACAGAATCATTTCTCAGCCCACCGCGGCAGACCCCACCCTTTTGGTGTCCTTCGAGGACGAAGCGGAGTTCCAATGGTTCATCGGCACTCCCGTAATCACACCCTTAGACGATACTATGGTATCGAATGCAGTCGGCACGTACGACTCCGAAACAGGCATCTGGACGGGCGAGCACGGCGAGCCCTATAGCTATTCGGGATATATGGAATACATATCCGAGTACTTTGATATTTACCTCGAGGCAGGTACGCTTGTAAACGTAACACTCACCAATCCCGACGCGATGTCTCCATCTGACCCCGAAATGCGTTTCAGTGGAGATTCTTCGACCGAATACGTCGAATTCGACGAATCGGGCGTTGGCAGCGTAGTAATCACCAAATCCGACACTTACAATGTATATCACTACTGCATTGATCCCGAAACCACGACCGTCAAGTTCGAAATAAGCTCCTACGACTTCGAGCCTATCGAGGGCGAAACCGACAAAACGCTTTCCTCCTTCGAATACGGTAGTGTTTACGGCGCAGAGGCAACTTATGAAGACGACACGGCTCTCGTTTCCGATCACTTCAGGATGGACTACGCAATAACCAAGCAGCCCACCGTCGAGGATCCCTCTGTTGAGGTCAACTTCCCCGAAGGCGTCGTAGCTTATCAGTGGTTCAAGGTCACCGTTGAAGACGTAATTATCACCGATGAATACGCAGACCCCGTCTATTACGATGGCGAGACCATTGGCGAGCCCTCTTACTACGATAAAGAAAATGGCTATTGGGTTCCCTCGCTTTATGACGAGTGGGAAGGCACAAGTGACGAAATGGTTCCCAACCGAGTCTATTTCGTTGATACCGATTGGACAAACGCAAACGTATTCTTCTGGAGCGATGACAACTCCGAACTCACCAGCTGGCCCGGCGAAGCAATGACCTACGACGAAGATAACGGTATATACTACTACGATCTTCCCGAAGAAGCAGAATACGTTATATTCAACAACGGCACCGACCAGACCGCTGACCTCGAGCTGGTCGAAGGTCTCAATGGTTATTCTCACAGCGATTCGTACTGGGATGAATATTATGAAATAGTACCCATATATGAATACGACATCTTCAATATCGAATTGAAGAAAGGCGACGTGATCTCGATCACTCCCAGCACCGACGTCAGAAACGATAGACTGTGGGTCATCTATGACGAAGCTTACGACGATTCCGTTAGCTTCAAGGTTGTATACGAAGACGGAACCTTCACCCTTGAAGCTCCCTTTGACGGACACTACTACTTCTACGTCGACAGCTATGAAGAAGATACGACCTTCACCGCAAGCGGTACTCTCACGCTCTATACCATCATTGAAGACGAAACCGAAGCCGAACTTAAGGCAGCCGCAAGCGGCGAAACCTATATCTGCGGAATACTCTTCAATGACGAAACCGTTCTGTTCTCAGATACGGTCACCTTTGAAGCACCCGAATACGTTCTCGGCGACGTTAACGCAGACGGCAAGATCGACCAATACGATTACATTCTCGTTAAGCGTCACTACTTCGAAACCCGTTATCTCACCGAAGACGAAATGCTTCCCGCAGACGTCAACTGCGACGGCGCGGTTAACCAGTACGACTACATACTTATCAAGCGCCACTATTTCGGCACATTCGTGATTGGTTGAGTTTTTAGGTTTTAATATTAGTTTTTACGAGAGAACCCTTTTTATAAAAAGGGTTCTCTCGTGCTCTTTCCTAAAAATTTTTAGGATTAAATTTTTATAGTGTGTCGTTGTCACATTCATATTAAAGCAACAGTGTCGCACCGTAAAAAAATACAAAAAAGCGAGAGGGACTTTTATAAAAAGCTCCTCTCGCATATTTTTTTATTAAATTCTAACTTATCACGTAAGTGCCGAAGTAATGACGTTTTACCAATACGTAATCGAGCACGTCAACGTAATTCTCGCCGCTCAACAGCGCCGCTTCGTAATATAAGCCCTGCAGGGTATAGGTACCGAAGAAGTGACGCTTGATTAATATATAATCCATCTCGGACACCTTACCGTTTCCGTCGACGTCGCCTTTAACAAGTATTTCGGCAAGCGTTTTTTCCTCGCTGTCGGTGCTTAATATAAGCTTGCAGCCGGTACCGACGAGTGCTTCGCCCTCCAAAAGATTGCCCTCTGCATCGGTTAGCCTTACGTCGCCGTTAAAGCACGCCAAAAACGCCTCTGCGCTCGTTTCGAGCTTAACTCCCGTCAGCACCCCTTCGGTGATAGAAAGGCTGTTATCGAGGATTTCGAAGCTCTGCTCGGGGTCTTCCTCCTTGGGCGGCTCGAGCCTGCCGTTCAAAACAATATAATCGCCCGAGCAATATCCCTTTATGCTTCCGTCGAGGCTTTCGACAGAATACCAGCCGTCGATAATATCGCCGACCACAATAATCTTTTCATCCTTTTTAAACTGACCGACGACCTCGCCGCTTACCGCGGCATCGCGCACGTTAAGCGTGGTTGCATTAACGCTGCCCGAATACAAAACGGTTATATAATCCGCCGAGGAATAGCCCGAAATTTCGTTGCCGTCCTTATCGATACCCATAACCGAATACCAGCCGTCTACCGCATCGCCGATAATTATTATCTGCGAGCCGTTTGCAAACTGACCGACCGCTTCATAGCCGCTACCCGCACCGCTGCGAACGTACAAATCGCTTGTCGTTCTGCCGTAATAGCTGTTTGCGGGGATATCGCTTCCCTGCTCGATATCGGGCGGTGTTACCGTCGAGCCCGAGCCGTCGAGCTGTGCATAGCCGTGTACCGCCTCGTCGGAGGTTTTTATACCTACAATATAGCTCCAGCCGTTTTCGTCGTCAAGCTCGAGTATTGCATATACGCTTTCTTCGGTAAGCGTGCCGTAGGAAATCGAATTCGTATTTTTTTCGCTGTAAACCTTTATATCGGCAGGCGCATTGCCATAGGTAACCGTGTGTGAATCTTCGATTATGCGTATATACGCAGAATTTGCGTAGCCTACAACGCTGTCGCCATCGGCTTCGGTGCCGCTAATTTTGTACCATTCGCCCTCTGCTTCGCCGATAACCGTTACGCTCGAAAGAAAATCGAGCTTGCCCGCACGCGCCGAATCGGATTTCGGCTCGGTACGCACGGTAAGCGTTTCGTAAGCCGAAACAAGTGCCTTATATTCGCGGTACTCCTCGGCAACAGTAACGCTTATTTTTCTTTCGCAGCCGCCGAAAGCAGAAGCGGTAATCACCGCACTTCCGATAGCGTTTGCGGTTATAACGCCGTTTTCGTCAACCGTGGCAACGCTTTCGTTATCGCTTGTCCATATAAGCGTTGTATCGACCGCATCGGCAGGAGCAACAACCGTTTTAACCGTATAGCTTTCGCCAAGCTTAACCGTTATATTGTCCTTAACCACCGCGATAGTAGAAACGTTGCGCTTGTTTAAATAAATATACTGTGCAAGCAGGTAACCGTTCACAAGCTCGTTTTTGCTGTTGTAGCCTTCGACCTTGTAAAATCCAGTACCGTCGGTATCGGTATAAACCGTTTCGTCGAGCACCTTTACTGCGATACCGCGGTAAATTTTGCCGTTATTATCGGCAGAGGTCGAGGGCGAGGTATAAACCGTCGCATCCTTATCGATAACCGTTGCGTTGCAATCGACGTAAACTATACAGCAGGCTTCCCTGCCGTTTGCCAGCGTTGCGGTAATAAGCGTCATACCGTGTGCAAGTGCGGTAACCTTGCCGTTTTCATCAACCGTGGCAACGCTTTCGTTATCGCTTGCCCAGGTAACGCTCGAAGCGACAGCCGTTTCGGGATAATAGGTAAGCGGAACGGTATATTCGCTTCCGATATCGAGCAGAACTCTTTCCGGCTCGGTAACTACGGCAACAACACCGTCTTCATCGGGGGTTAAATCGTCGTATTCGGTAAGCCCGTATTGCTCGATAAGCTTTATAACCGTATCGACGTAGCCGTAATCGTTACAATAGCCTGCATCGACTATCGCCTTTGCGGCAACCTTATAGTTCTTTTCGCCGACGACAGCCGCGTATTTCGATTCGTTGTGGAAGAGTGCGCTATGTACGGCAACGCTTTCCGCCCAATTCTCGTGCGCACGCCAAGCCGAATAGGTGTTAATATGTCCCTGCCCCTCGGCAAACAAATAATCGGAGTAGCAGGAATAAAGTATCGACGTTTTTTGGTCGTAAACCATTCCGGGCCAAGAACTGTATGCCTTTATGCCGAAAAGGTTATTGCCGCCGACAGGGAGCGAATATCTGCCCCAGCCGCCCTCGTATATCGCCTGCGCAAGCGTGACCGAGCCCAAAACGTCGGTCTGATAATAATCCGCGCGCGAAAGCGAGCCGAGCACGCGAAGAAAATATTTTTGCCCTGTGGTAAGGTTGAATTCCGACAAATCGACAGCCGCGCTTGCGGAAAACGGCAGGCAAGCCGCAGAAAACAGCATTAACACGGCAACCAAAAACGATATATAGCGTGATAATTTCACGAAAATGCTCCTTTCGGATACTTAATCACTTTAAATATACCACAAAACACGAATTATGTCAACACCGCAAGCCTACTGACGAAAAAACAAAAACAGACGGGATTTACCCGTCTGCTCTTGGCACGCCGCAAGGGATTCGCCCGCCTTCGTCCACCCCAAAAATTCCTCGGCTCATTTTTGGGGACCCCGGGGCGGAGCTGTGGCGCGGTCTGGCGCGTCCCCGACGCACCATTCAACACGCGCCCTTCGAATCCCATATTACACAAACAAAAACAGACGGGATTTACCCGTCTGTTCTTGGCACGCCGCAAGGGATTCGCCCGCCTTCGTCCACCCCAAAAATTCCTTGGCTCATTTTTGGGGACCCCGGGGCGGAGCTGTGGCGCGGTCTGGCGCGTCCCCGACGCACCATTCAACACGCGCC
>JAFTTN010000026.1 GCA_017466805.1 Clostridia bacterium | reverse complement strand
GTTATCGACGCTCCCGAAACCTACAAGGCAGGCGACGAAATCACCGTTACCGTTACCGTTGCTAACATCACCGCTGAAAACGGTCTCCACGTAGTTAAGTTCAACTTCTACTACGACAGCGAAAAGCTCGTTCTTACCAACGATCTTGACGAAGAAGAAGACAACAGACTCGTTTGCATCGATGAAGAAAACCTCCCCAGCAAGTGGGAAAACTTCACCAAGGTTAACAACGACTTCGACGCAGAAAACGCAGAAGGCACCGAAGTTAAGGCTCTTAACGACGGCATTATCTACGCTTCCGCACTTACCGATAAGGACTCCTCTTCCACCGCTATTAAGGAAGACGGCAAGGTAGTATTTACCTTCACCTTCACTGCAAACGCAGACGCTGAAGGCGATATCGGTCTTGCAATCCCCCACGCAGAAGTTGAAGGCGCGCTCAACAACGCAGCAGGCGCTGAACTTTATGCAGGTAACGGCGGCTACGCTATCATCGCTGCAGACGCAGGCGACGTTTCCGAGCCCGACGTTTCCGAACCCGAAGTTTCCGAGCCCGAAGAATCCAAGCCCGAAGAACCCGTAGTTCCCGGCGACGCTTCCAATATGCTCGTATTCGCTATTATCGCTCTCGTTGCTATCGCAGGCTCTGCTGTAGTTATCAAGACTCGTAAATAAGCTGCTTTCGCACCTTATATCTACAAGCGATAAAGGGTAATTAATCCAATAACAAAAGGACTGCTTCGGCAGTCCTTTTTGTTGCTTTGGGTAATGGATAAGACGCAAAAGGCTTATGGTTCTCTTGCGGTACAGCTTGTTAGCGGTTAGAAAATCGTTTGCTTTTCCTTTTTGCCAAGCGGACGATATCCGAATTGCAATCATAAAGGCATTCCTCGATAATCGTTTCCGTTAGCATTCTGCGTCTTGCCATTTCGGTAAACGCTTTTTCGCGGCAATACGAGCAACGGGTGGTGCTGTATATTATCGGCAATGCGGATTTAACGTAAATAGGGGCATTCTTGCGGCGAAGAAGCGTAAGAATATCCGAATGAAAGCTGTGCCGGCAGTTTTCGTTGTGTTTATCTGTTCCAAGCACGTTTAACAGCTTTAGCAAATCGGATTCGTTTGAGGGCAAGGAAAATTCTTTGAAAAGCTCACGCCCCAAAAACCTTTTTCTTCGCTCATCGCGCTCGGCAAGATAAATAGGGTCGTTTAATCGTTCTTGCCGCGCCCTTTCCATTTCCGCTTCGTATTCGTTTACAGCGTTTACAAATATACTTTGGTATTTATTCTTATTCTTTTTTCGAGCAAGACGTTTGAATTGACTGTTGCTGGCAAACCAACCGAAAGAGCCGCCATCGAATATTTTGTTGCTAAAAAACAGCTTGCCGATATCGGTTGCTATTCTGTCGTATACGTTCTGGCTGACTCGTAATGCATTGCATATATATTCGAAATTATCGCGCTCGGGAAAAACACCGTTCGGCAAACGTTTTTTCTTTAGCAAAGTATTATATAGCTTTTTATATTTCGCAAAGAGCGCTTTTTTCGCAAGCTCATCGCCGTCGCAGGCAAAATATACAAGCACCTCGGCATAATACGCAGTATTCCAACCGCGGTTTTTAACCGACAGCGAATCGAAGCGTTTTATTATAATATCGCGGAAATATTCGGGTTCCTTGTAACAGCAAAAAACTGAATAGCTGTAATACGACCTTGTGCCTTCGCACTGGGCGTCGAAGGCAGGGCATTTCGATAGTAGGCAAGCAACCTCTTTTTTGTATTTTTCGGGATTTTTCCGAACGGCAATATACGCACTTCCGAGCCCGCGCGAAAGCGCATAGATAAATTCTTTTTTTGTCATAAATTTCTCCGTTTTTTATTTGTTTTTTCAAAAACGCATTTTGGAAAAACAAAAAGACGCAAAACGGCAAAGCAGCGGAATCACCGTTGCTTTTTTCGCTTGCGTCTTAATTTACGAAGATTAACTAATCGTGGATACCGTCGCCGTCGCAATCGTCGCAATCGTCGATATCTGTCATATACTCACGTGCCGAAACGCGTCTTCTTTCGCGTTCCGATTCCACCATATCCGAAAGCATATTTTTTACCTCGGAGGACTTTTTAACCTTCTGAATATCGAATTCGGGGGTGGATTTATCGGCAGTGCAGCAATGAATGGTGCCAACGCCGAAGATACGCTGACCAATCGGACGGTTAAGCGTTAGGTCCATAATACGATAAAGGCGTATTTCCTCTTCCTTTTTCGATAGGAAGCCCGATTCGATAAGAAGCTTATCATTTGTGAGCTTGTAAACCGTAAAGCTTAATGGCAAGCCGAATATCGTGCGCTTTCTGTCTTTCCAAACGAATTCATTGTTGGACATAACGAAACACCTCCGTTTTGTTTATATATTTATCATACCACAGCGCTTGCGGCATTGCAAGTATTTTTTTGCAAACTCTGTAATTTAAAATTTGCTTTCTGCAAGCAAGCCGCATATTGCCGTTTTTGCTTGCTTTTCAATGAAAATATAACTATTCATCATATTAACAGTATCATATTATATTCAGGCTAGCAAGTGTGTTATTCAAAATCCCATTTATTGATAAGCTCGTCAGCGAATATTTTTCTGATTTCCGGCAAAATACTGCCCGCAAACGCAACGGTACCCTCGTGCGAGAAATATATAAACCAAGAAAAATCTTTATCGGTATACGCCTGCTCTATGCCGTGTTCGTACAGATCGTCGGTTTCCTCACAATAGCAAAGCGGATAATCGCACTCGCCATAGCGATAAACTCGTTTGCCGTTCTTTTGTGCAAGTGCTATTATTGAATCCATTTTCGGTGCCGCATTTTTTTCTGTAACGAAGATTTTTTCACGTATTTCCTTCGGATAATCTGCATTCAACGGGAACCAATACGAAGTATCGTAATGCCAAACAGTTTTAAAACGAGCAATAATCGTTTCCGCTTCCTTATTGTAAATAACGCGGTAATAGGAATCGTTTTTCGGCACTTCGTTTTCATTTGCAGCATCCAAACGACAAAGAAATTCATTCGTTGCTTTCGTAACTACCGAACCGCTTTCATAATCGAGCCGTTTTGTCAGATAATAATCATAATGACCATTCAAGCTGTCCCGAACAACCGATTTGAAATCCGAAAGATTTTCGAATTCTCGGTCGACGAGCATTGCAAGCTTAAAGGCGATTTCGTTGAAGGTAAGATAGCCGCAAAACGTATAACCGCCGTAGCGGCGAGATTCGCTATAATACTTATGCGACGCTTCTGCGCAATATTCGCGCAAAGAAAAAATAAGATTATTGAAATTCATATCATCACCTCGCCCACAGTATACTTGATTTCCACACCGAAATCACGGAAAATTTACTGCGAAAACGCAAAAAAGGCGGACAGCCTTGTGTCCGCCCCGAAAATCTTTAATTAACCGCAAATAGATCGGTTCCGATTTGAAGGTATTTGCCGTGGAAGCTTACAGCCGTATCGTAATCGCTTTCCTTTAGCATAAATCCCCAAAAGTCGTTATAATTAACGATAAGCTCTTTATCCTTTGCAACACGCTCGTTTTCGTCGCCCCAAAGTCGATCCTCGTTTCCGCGCACAAGCTTTTTAGTCTTAAGGCTTAAGGTATACGACCTGCCATTGTATTTTACGGTTGCTTTTTCATCGCTTGTCCAATTCACCTCTGCGCCGATCGCCTTTAGCGTTGCGACAAGCGGAAGAGTGGTTTCACGCGCGATAATATCTATTTCGCATTCGACGTCTGTTTTCTCTCCCTCGAAATAAATAGGCGCCTTTTGAATACGTTGCCATTCGTCGCCATCGGAAACGGCGGCAAAAACCGAATGGTTTCCGAACACCTCCGCAGCATCGACCTCGACAACGGTTATAAAATTGGTTTCGTCGCCCGATAAGCCGTCAAGAATTCGGTTTATCTTTAAAGCCGTGCCGTGCTCGCCGCAGGAAACAGACTCAAGCTTGAATTCGTTCCCGCTCGAGCTCGATTGCGCGTATATTATAATAAGGCTTTTGGTTTGGAAAAACTTTTGGTCCTTATCCTTTGCATATTCCTTAAGCTCTGCCGAGCTCGAACCCTCGGCAAGTCTTTTGAAATAGCCTGCGTTTGTGATTTTTGTTGCGACAACGCTGTTTTGAGGAAGATTGACGTAGTTCAAATCGAGCGTGCCGATAAAGCTGTGCGAAGTATATTCAAGCTCGCGCTCGGTGGTATCGAAATCGACCTTTGCTATTTCGGCGCCAAAGCTTTCGCAGCCCAAAATATCCGATTTATCGATTTCGACCGCAACAACGCCGGGAACGACCACATCGTTCCCCATTTCCGCATGGGTATAGATACGCTTTACGGTTACGCCGTTTTCATCGGCAGATACTGCGCGCACCGCAAAATCGTAGCCGGACATAGGTGCGGTTATATCGTTAAAGAGCAACAGCTTTTTTTCGAAATAGTCTTCGTCCAGCCCTTCGAAAAACTCGGTTACGCTGTCGCCGAACTCCAAAAGCTCGATAAACAAGCTTATATCATCGGCGCTGTCGATAACAACAGTACCCATCGCGCCGTCCTCGTTGCGTTGCATTATCGCGCTGTATTTCGCATTTTCCTCTGAATATTCAAAGCTGTCACCGAAATAATAATCGACAAATTCAAGCTCGCGCGGGGTTGTATCGTATACAACCGCCTCGGAAGACCCTTCCGACTGCTCGCCGCCAAGCGATTCGGTTCGACTTGTGTCCGCAATGCTCGAGCTATTCTGCACCGCGTTTTCCGCGCAGGATACAAGAAGCAAAGCGCAAAGCAAAAGCGCAAATATTTTCGTATATTTCATATACAACACCCTTTCTTTAGGTTTATCATATACTTATACGCGCGAAAATCAAAAAACACTCGCAAAATATTTCAAGACTTTTTGACTAAGTTACAGGGCAAAACGGTAGCGCAAAACCGTTTTCTCGCTGTGGCGCATCGCCCGAAGATGCTTTAATTTTCAAAAGCCTCGTAAAGCTTTTTTGCGGTATTATTCATTTTTTCGGGGTCGACCTTTAAAATCCTTCGGTTGTAGGTTAAAAGTCCGTTCGTTTCGTCCTCGACGTCGCTTACCTGCGTATATACCGAAGCACAAAGACCTTGCTTTATTGCCGCAACAACCTCGGTTTCATACAGCTTGATAACCGCGTTTTCGTAATCCTCGCGGCTTTCGAAGCTACGGTAGCCGTAATTTTTATCTAAATTAAAAATATGCCCCTCGACTCTGTATGAATAGCCGCCGAATTCCGAAAGCACAATAGGCTTATCCGATTTTTTTAGCCTTATCGGCTTGAAATATATATGCTCGCTTTCGACGTCGGTCTTTTTTGCCTTGAACCAGCCCGAAGTCGTATCGAATATGCGCGTTTTATCGATCGGCTTTAGCGTTTCGTAGCATTTATCCGCCTCGAACTGCCCCCAACCCTCGTTGAATACGGTATAGTAAACGATGCTTGGGTGGTTATACAGATTTTCGATAATTCCGCGCGCGGTTTTTAAAAAGAATTTTTTCGTGCTCTCGCTCGCTCTGTGCTGTATTCCCTTTTTCAAAAACACGGTGGGCAGCGCGGTATCGATAAAGAAGGAATATTTTCCGTTGTTTATAAAATCCTGCCAGACGAGCATTCCGTATATATCGCAATAGTAATAAAAAAGATCGGGCTCGAGCTTAATATGCTTTCTTAACATATTAAATCCGCATTGCTTCATTCGCAATATATCGTCCTTAAATCCGTTTGAGTTTGCGGGAAGAAAAATACCGTCGGAAAAATAACCCTGATCGAGCAAGCCGTGCATAAATATCGGTTTACCGTTAAGGCAAAGCTTTTTGTTTTCTATCCCCACAGTGCGCAAGGCAAAATAGCTTTCGATTCTGTCGTCGCCCGAAATTAATGAAAAATTGTAGATATGCGGATTTTCGGGTGTCCAATATATCGGTTTTTCTACTTCGAGGCGGTATTTATCACCCAAAAAGCTGTATTCCCTGCCGTCGAAAACAAGCGTTTTTTCAGCTGTGCCGCCGAATACTTCGATATCAACGCCGTTCAAATCGGGGGTTAACTTTATATTTTTAATATAATCATCGCAAACGCTTTCTAACCACACGGTCTGCCATATTCCGCTTATTTTCGTGTACCACATACCGCCGCGTTTTTTGGTCTGCTTGCCATAGGGCAATGCTATATCGAGGTCATCCCAAGCGATAATTTCTATTTCGTTTTCACCGATACGAATTTTATCGGTAATATCGAACGAAAACGGCAGGTATCCGCCCACGTTTACGCCAACAGGCTTGCCGTTGACGTAAATTTCGGCGCATTGGTCGCAGGCACCGATATGAATAATGCATTTGTCCTTTAAAAAATCGGGTTCAATAACGAATTTGCGCGAATATCGCATAACCTCGCCATTCTGTATTTCACGCATAACGCCGGAAATACGGCTTTCGGGCACGAACGGGACCAAAATTTCGCCCTTGTATAAATTTACGCCCTTGTTGCTTCGGTTTTCGACCGAAAAGCTCCACAAACCGTTAAGGCACAAATACGAATTTCTTTTTAATTGCGGGCGCGGATATTCCGAAAAGGGAATTTCTCCGATATTTTTTTCATATTCGGTTGTAAGCTGAACAGTTTTCGGTGTTTTCCCCATTTTGCACCTCGTTATTTGCAATAGATTTATTTTATTATACCGCAAATCAATTAACTTTTCAAGGAAAACCGTTCATATCGCTCGAATCGACGCCAAAGTATTAAAAACGGCTTAATATGCGACGTCGAAAATATGAATTTTCTGCAAACTGTTGCATTATTATGTCAAATATGGTATTATAAATCAAACAACGGTTAAAAAAAACCAAAAAAAGAGGAGATATGATTATGAAGAAATCATTTGTACTCATCGCATTAATCCTTGCCGTTTCGATGCTCTTCTCCGCCTGCGGCGACGATGCGTTGGACGTAAGCACCGTTTACAGCGATTTCACTTGTATTTTCGTTATCAATCAGGTTAACGAGGAGCAAAAGCTTAATATCGCTTATTCCAGCGACGAAGCTATCACCAAGCTCGAAGTTTCGGTTAAGCACGGCGAACAGGTCGTTGCAAACCAGGTTTTCGAGGGTGATGCATTAAAGGAAAACAACGTAACTATCGATGCTTACTACGGTAAGCACACGGTTAGCCTCCGCGCAACCTCTGCAAACGGCGTTGCCGAAGCTTTCAAAGAGGTTTCGCTTTCTGCAAGCGAATACGTTATCGCTCCTATTTCCGGCTCGATGCCCCAGCTTTACTTCACTCTTAATATGAAGGAAATCACCAACGACCACCAAATCCCCGCGTTCGTGTGGCTCGCACGCCCTGACAGCTGGAACTGGGATAACCTTCCCGATAACGTTTATCCTATGCCCACTGTTGATATTAAAGAGGTTCTTACCCACAACAACTACGATAAGATGATCGAAGCAACCGATGCTTATATCGAAGAGCTTTACAGCATCAACAGCGGTTCGAAGTTTAATCTTTATATCAACGATTACAACTCCTATCTTTATTTAAAGCTTCTTGCAGGTAACGGTATTCCCGAAAACAACTATTACGTTACCCTCCTTTCCGACGGCGGCGCATCCTATGCCGACTTCAACCTTGCGTTTAACGTTCAGGAAGAAGGCTTTGATGCCGACGCTAAATACGCAGAAATGGCAGAAAAGCTTAAAACGCTTTACACCGAGGTACGCGAAGCGAAGGACTACGACGGCGACGGCAGCAAATTCAGCGTTGACGGCAGCGATTTCAGACAGTATGCCTACGTTGCCGCAAAGGAAATGAACAACGTTGAATGGTGGATTTTGCGCCCGAGAGCAGGCGTGCTTTGCTCGCCCGACGAGGAATTTATTAACACCGTTCTTACCACCGATAAAACCGAAGGTATTATCGAAGAGCGCAACTTTGCAAACCCCTTAAAAGCAATGACCGACGACGAAAAGACCGCGCTTAAATCGCTTTACAACTTCAACAACGAGCTTTTCGAAGCGGCTGACGAATCCGGCAAAAAGGCAATGATGATTCTCG
Organism: Clostridia bacterium; assembly: GCA_017466805.1. Lineage (GTDB taxonomy): Bacteria > Bacillota > Clostridia > Oscillospirales > CAG-382 > Coliplasma. The sequence continues at coordinate 1,713 of JAFTTN010000026.1, read as the reverse complement.
GCTCCTGGGCAAACCCCGAAAACGAGCCCGATTTTGAAGACTACGTTAACCTTGTTAAAGCATACTACGGCGAAGAGGAATTCGTTTACTACTACAAGGGTCACCCCAACACCCCGACAAGCAACTATCCCGACAAGCAGGACCAGCTCGAAGACCTTAATCTTATCGACGTTGAATCCTCGATAAATGCAGAGCTCATCCTTTTCTTCTACCCCGATATTTATATGTGCGGTTATAACTCCAGCACCTTTATGTCGGTTGAAAGCGCAGAAATGGCTTGCTGTATGTTCAATATGAGCTTTGCACAGGCAGAAGCGAACGAAGGCACGAGCGAATACAGAGGCCTTATCGGCATCTACACCTCGAAAATCACCGAGGATTCGCCCTATGCATCGCTTTGCAACGGCGACGGCAGCTTCTATCTTGTTGAATACAACAACGATAAATCGAAGGATGGCGTTGCGTTCTCGATATTCGATGCAGAAGAAAAGACCTTCACCGATTACGACGAAAACAAAAATATCGTAGCATAGTTTAACACAATACACTTTAAAGGACTGCAACAAAAGCGTTGCAGTCCTTTTTTATTAACAAAATACTGTTGATTTTATTAGAATAAGATGTTATAATGCTTGTTAGAATAATAACATATTAAAGGAGAAATCATTATGGCAATTGGAATGATTATCGGTTTTCTTATCGCGGCGTTAATAGTTGCTTTTGCAATCGGCGCGGCGGTTTCGTTTAAAAAGAAAGCGGGCAAGCGCGCGGGTGTTTTCGGCGGGCTTATCGCTTTGGCACTTCTTGCGCTCGTGCTCGTTCCCTCGAGCTTCCACACCGTTGAAACGGGCGAGGTTGCAGTAGTTAAGCATTTGGGACTTGCAAAAGAGGTTAAAACCCCCGGCACCTACTTCTCGTTCTGGCTCACCAACACCTACGATTACTACGACACCAAGGTACAAAACGTAGATATCGTTACCGCGGCTTATTCGTCCGACGCGCAAACGATGAATATTCAGATGACGTTACAGTATCAGATTATGAACGACAAGGTTTTGAACGTCGCCAACCAATACGGCTCGCTCGATACTCTTCAAAACCGTATCCAATCGATTGCGATTGAAAAGACCAAATCCACCCTTTCCTCCTACAAGGCTATGGATATTATCGCAGAGCGCGCATCGATGTCCCCCGCTGTTGAGGAAGCGATTATTAAAGCGGTCGGCGACGAATATTTTGTTAACATCGTAGCTGTCGTGCTTACCAATATCGATTTCAGCGATGCGTTCGAGCAGGCTGTCGAGGATAAAATGATCGCCGAGCAATCGAAGCTTAAGGCAGAATACGAAAACGAAACCAAGATAGCGCAGGCTGCAGCCGAAGCAGAAGCAAAGCTTAAGGAAGCCGAGGCGGCTATTGAAATTGCAAAGGCAGAAGCAGAAGCAAAGAAGATTGCGGCAGATGCAGAAGCCGAAGCAAACGGAATTATTAACGATTCGCTTACCGAAAAGATTTTGCAGGAAAAATATCTTGAAAAATGGAACGGCGAGCTCCCCGACGTTATGACCGGCGAAGGCGGCACCAGCATTCTTATTCCATTTGACGAGGAAGAATCGCAGCCTTAAACATTTTAGTATTGTACAAAAGCTATAATAATAAAAAGTCTGCCCTTGCGAGACTTCCCATAAGGAAGTCTCGCAGTTTTATTCGCCT
>JAFTTN010000025.1 GCA_017466805.1 Clostridia bacterium | reverse complement strand
CGTGCAAGCCCTTGAAAATACAATAAAAAATCTCTATTCCTTATAAAAAGACAGTGTACCTCCGTTTCATACAGAAAATACACTGCTTTTTTATTTTTGCTTTTCAAGGGCGCAAATACACCATTTGTCTTCGCTCTGAAAGAAAGCCTTGCGGCTTTCCTTATTTAATTTCCTTTTTGGAATAACGCCAAAGCGCAAGCAATATGCAGGCAATCGATATTGCAACGCCGATAGCAAGCTTGGGCATATCGAGCGCGACTTCCGAAACGATATAGGCGCAGTCGGCAAAGCCGTAGGGGGTTATATATTTTACGAATTCAAGGCTTTCGAGTAAATTGCCGAGAATATTTAAAAAATAGAACAGCGCCGATATTCCGATACCCAAGCCGATTCCGCCCTTGCGCACGAGCGAGGAGATTAAAAAGCAGACCGAGGCGATTTCGAGCTGCATTAAAAGCTGTGCAAGAAAGATAAGCACCATAGCTTTTATATCGGGGCTTTCGCCGATTATTGCGGTGGCTGCCGCGGTAATGCCCGCCGATGCGAGAACGAATATTAAAAGCTGTGCGAACACCGACAAAAGCTTTTGTATTGCGGCTTCGACGCGTGTTATCGGGTGGGCAAGCAGAAATTCCGCCGTGCCGTTCTTTTCTTCCTTGTAAAGCACCGAAACGCCGATTAACGCGGCGAAGATACCGCCGCCGAGCCCAAGCGTGTTGCCGCATTCGGTGCCGAAAAAGCCCAAAAACTCACCGAAATTAAGCGTATCCATACCGAACGCCTCCGAAAAAGAGCCCATTTGCGAAAACATATCGCTTAATTCGTTCATCTGCGATTTCATTTCGGGGTAGATAAGCACCGAAATGCCGAGCATCATTCCCACCGCAAGCGACCAGATAATATATTGCCATTTGTTTATACGCATTTCGTGTCGGAAAAGTACCATATTATTCGTCCTCCCTTGCATAGTAGTGAAGGAATATTTCGTCGGGCTCGGGGTCGGTAATGCTTATATCGTCGAATTTAAGCGTTGTAAGCCGTTTTACCAAGCTCTCGGCACTGCCGCTGTATAAAAAGCCTGCGGTGTCGCCCTCGTAACGAATATCGCGCGCGCCGTCTATTGCAATTTCGCCTATTACACCGCGCAGAGTAACACGCTTTACACCCGTGTGGCTAAGCTCGGAAACGCTTTTGCAAACGAGTATTTCGCCGTTTCTTATTATCGCGGCGGTTTTGCAATATCTGCCGATTTCCGAAAGCACGTGGGAGGAAAGGAACACCGTTGCGCCATCTCGGTTGCGCTCGCCCAAAATATCGAAAAATTCGCGCTGCATCAATGGGTCGAGCCCGCTCGTTGCCTCGTCGAGTATATAAAGACTCGGCTTGTGCTGAAGCGCGCAAACTATGCCCACCTTTTTGCGATTACCCAGCGAAAGCTCGTTTACCTTTTTGTCGGTATCAAGCTCCAACCGCTTGCAAAGTATTTTTGCTTCCTTTTCGCAATCGAGCTTGCGCAGGCTTGCCGAAAGCTTTATAATATCGCGCACCCTCATTCCGTTGTAAAAGCTTGCCTCCGACGGCAGATAGCCGACGTTTTTTAAAATTTCGGTGCGCTGCGAAAGGGTATCCATACCCAAAATTTCGGCTTTGCCCGCGGTTTGTGAAATAAACCCCAAAAGCGTGCGTATGGTTGTGCTTTTGCCCGCTCCGTTCGGCCCGATAAAGCCGAAGAAATCGCCCTGCTCTACGCAAAGGTCGATATTTTTTATACCGCAAACGTCGCCGTAGTATTTTGTAAGTCCTTCGGTTTTGACAGCGTACATATAAAAACCTCATTTAACAAATTTGTTAAATGTATTATAGCATTCTTTTCCCTCTTTGTCAAGAAAAAAACGGCTCGTATAAGCGAGCCGTTCTCTTTTTATTTATATTCTTTAAGCGTTTTTTCGATATCGTCGCCTGTCATATAGCTGTTTTGCATAAGTATGCTTACAAGCGCATCGATAGCCTTTTTGTTTTCGGTTAATATATCGATAACCGCCTTCATCTGCTCGGAAAGAAGCGAATTTACCTTTGCGCGTACCTCGCTCGAAAGCTCGCCGTTTATAGCGGGCTCTTGACCGATAACCGAAAGGCCGAATTCGTCGTCCATACCGTAGGAGCATATCATAGCCTGCGCAACGCGGGTTGCGTTTTCGAGGTCGCCGCTTGCGCCGGTGGTTATACCGCCCTCTGCGCCGTAATATACGATTTCGGCGGCTCTGCCCGCAAGCGAGCAGCGAATGCGGTTAATAAGGTCTGCCTTGGTATAGGTGCCCTTGTTTTCGCGGTCGCCGTGCTGCATATATCCGCCGTGGTTTCCGCGTGCAACAATGGTTAAATACGCGGGGGTTTCGCCGCCGTGCCAGCACAGGAATGCGTGGCCTGCCTCGTGGCGTGCGGTGCGTTCAAGCTCGGCTTTGTCCCATTGCTTTCTTTCGCCGCTGTTGAAGGTTTCGAACGCTTCCTCGAATATTTCGTCGGTAACCTTGCTTTCGCCCTTTATAAGCGAGGTGCGCAATGCAAGCTCAAGCACGTTTTCGAGCAATGCAAGGCTCATTCCGACCGAGCGCAGCGCGATGCTGTCGATAGATTCCTCGCTAACCGCAAAGCGTTCGTTTTTGCCCATTTTCATAACCAAATAACGCTTTCTGTCCGCCTTGCCGGGAAGCCCGATATAGAGCTTGCGGTCGAAGCGGCGCATAAGCGCGGAATCGAGGCTTTTCGGACTGCCGGGGGTAACGTCGAAGTTGGTTGCCGCAAGCACGAATACCGGGCGCGAGCTGTCCTTTTTAAAGCCGTCCATTTCGGTAAGCAGTGCGGTAAGCGTTGCTTCGTTTCCGCCGTAGCCTGTGCGCTCCTTGGCGATAGCGTCGATTTCATCGATAAAAATTATCGTGGGGGCATATTTGCGCGCGGTGCGGAACAGCTTGTGTATACGCTCGCTTCCGTCGCCGCTGCCGCCCGACATAAGCTTATTGCCCTCGATGCTTATAAACGTCGAGTCGCTCGAGCTTGCCATAGCCTTCGCAAGCAGGGTTTTACCCGTACCGGGAGGGCCGTAAAGCAAAACGCCCTTGGGGGTGCTGACACCCGTGCCGACGTATTTTTTCGGGTCTTTAAGATAATCCACAAAGTATTTAAGCTCGCGCTGTGCCTCGTCGGCACCGATAACGTCGTCAAAGCTAACGTTCGGCTTCGACATATTCGAAAGTATTTCGTCGCTGTCCTCGGGGTCGAGCGCAACCGCAAGCTTGAAATCGAACAGACGTATATCGGCGCATTTGCCGTCGTCGGAAAGCTTTTGCGCGGTTTCGTAGCTAACAAGCTTGTTTGCGCGGGCAAGGTCGTTCATGCTTTGCTGTTGGTGAAGCTTTATGCAAAGCGATTCGATTTCCTTTTCGAACACCTCGTTCTTATCCGAGCCGTCGATAATTCCCTTTACGCCTTTGCGCAGGAAGGAAACGATTTCCTCGCGGTCGAAGCCGTATTCGCCGGTTTCGATAAAATATATCGGAACGGAATTGTGGTTTTCGATAGCATAGAAGAAGAAATCACGCGCGGCGGATGCCTCGTCCTCGATGTTAAGGTAATCGATTTCGTGCTTTTTGCCGTAGTTAATATCTATAACTATTGCGCTTATTGCGTGGTTTTTAAAGCATTCCTTTGCCAAAGCCGTGCTGTCGCAATGGTTAATAATGCACTTATCGGTCTTTTTTGCGTATTTATCGGCAATTTCCTTCGAGGAGAACAGCAAAAGCTCGGGCGTGGATTGGGGAAGGAAGAGCTTTTTTATTTCCTCGTTATCCTCGGGAAGCTCGACGCCGATTTTTATTTTTTCGATATCCTTTATTTCGGCATCGGTCAGCTTTGAAGAGGTTAAGCGCAAAAGCTCGTATAGCTCGTTATCGAAAAAGCTCTTCGACCTGCCGCTTACCGTTCTTGCATCGGCGTTGCCGCCTTCGGAAAAGAGAATTGCGGTGAATACCGAATCCTCGATTTCGGTTTTAATACCGAATCGGTTGCCGAATATGGTGCAGTGCTTGGTAATGTTCGCCTTTGCAATATCGTGCAGAACGTGTGCGAACATATGGTTGAACATAACCACGTTGCCCTGTGCAAACCGCGAGCAGAGCGCGGCGGGGAAATAGGGCTCTTTGGTTTGGGGGTTTATATCCTTTTGAATCGCCTTTAAAATCACCTTGCGCGATACCGCCGAGAAATCGCCGTTTTCGGCATCCTCGTAATATTGCTTGCCCGCGTTGGTGGTGAATATCATATAAACGTCCTTGAACGAAACCTCGGTATTGGTCTTCGCATCGACAAGCACGCCCGCATCGAGCATTTGGTAGAACAGGAACAGCGCGACAGCGTGCGCCTTTTCGATTTCGTCGAAAAGAATAACGCATTTCGGGTGCTCCATAACGAATTTGGTAAGCACGCCGCTTTGGCTGCGCGAGTATACGTCGTCCGAGCCTGCTATACGTATATTTGCCTCTTTATCGGCAAATTCCGACATATCAAGGCGTTTAAAGGGAAGCTTTAATTCCTTTGCGAACGCTTCGGCAAGCGAGGTTTTACCCACACCGGGAGGGCCTGCATAAAGGAAGGTGCCGCGCGGCTTTCTGCGCTCGGGGTTGGTAAGCGCAAGCAGCTCGGATTGGAAATATCCCGTTGTGGTAACGTTTATTGCGTTTGCCTGACCGAGCACCTGCTCGGAAAGCACCTCCTGCAATCGCTTTACCTCGGCAGTAAGCCTTTCGATTTCGCCCTTGGGGATAGAATCGTATTTATTGCGTACGTCGCTTTTGTCGGAGCCTTCGGCAGAACGTGCGCCCGAGGGGGTTATAACTCTGTCCTGCGGCGCGCTTGCTTGGCTGCCCGCTTGGCTTTCTGCGGGGGCTTGCGTCGTTCCGCGGGGGATAATCGGTCTGTCATCGGAGGAATCCTCCTGCACAGCACCCTTAACGCATTTCGAAAGCAAAAGCTTTAGCTTTGCGCAGGGCTTGGCAAGAATGCAATATGCAAGCACCTGCGGCTCGAGCTTGGCAAAGCCGTTCGAAGCAGAATAATTTATCGCCGCAGTAATGGAGTTACGCATAAATACGTCCTCCATAAGCTCGTTTTTGTCGCTTAAAACGTCGTTAAGCATAACCGTTTTCAAGCGTGCGAGATCAAGGTTGGAGCTTGTTAAAAGCTGTGCGACGGGCTCGAAGCCGTCTTCGCTTATACTAACGCTTCCGTCCAAAACGCCGACAAGGGTTACGAAAAAGCGTTCTGCCGTAAAGGGCGCGCTTTGCTTGTTGCCGATACCCTTCGAAAGCTCGATAAGCTGTTGCAACAGAGGTGTATATTCAAGATCTGCCATATTCTTTACTCCTTTGTTTAAACTATCTTAATAATTATACAACCGAAAAGCACATCTGTCAACAAAAATCGACCTGTTGACAATTTCTTTAAACTGTTTTATAATCAAGCGACGAATACGGTATTAAGAGGCGTTTTTGAAATGATAAAAAGCTACACCACGCTGATTTTGGATATGTACGGCGTAATTTTAAACGAGCCGAAGGGCAGGCTGCTCGCATACGCGCGCGATAATTTAAGCGAAAGCGAATATAATCGCGTCGAATCGCTTATACACGAAAACCGTCTTTTCGACAAGGCGGGCTTGGGCGAAATAAACGCGCGCGAATTTATGCAAACGCTCGGCTTTGACGATTGGGAATATCATTCAAAGCAATATATAGATAATTATTTAACGCTCGACAGCGAATTTTTGGATTTTGCCGAGAGGGTAAAGGACAAATACGAGCTGGTTTTGCTTTCGAACGACGTTGCCGAATGGAGCGAATATATTTGCAAAAAATTCGGGCTAAACAAATATTTCAGCCGCAAAATAATAAGCGCAGAGGTAAAAATCCGCAAGCCGAGCCTTGAAATCTACGACCTTGCGCTCGAAAAAACCGGCAAATCGCCGTATGAATGCATTTTCGTCGACAACAGCGCACAAAACCTTGTTGCCGCCGAGGAGGTCGGGATTTCGCCGATACTTTTTAACCGCGAAAACGAGCATTATTACGGTATGACGGTTTACAGCTTTAAAGAGCTTTACGATATTTTGGGGTAAGAACGAAAAGAAGAAGGCTTGCCGCCTTCTTTCAGAACGAAGACAAACGGTGTATATGCGCCCTTGAAAAGAAAAAATAAAAAAGCAGTGTACTTTCTGTATAAAGCGAAGGTACACTGTTTTTTATAAGGAATAGAGATTTTTTATTGTATTTTCAAGGGCTTGCAAAAAATGCTTCGACTGCCGTAGAATACTACGCCTACGCTCGCATTTCGCGCAAACTACCCTCATTTCTCTCACTCTGATTCGGTCTGTATTTTTTTGGATATACGGTTTTGAAAGCACGCCGTAATTTAAAGCGTTTCCATCCAATTTGCGATATAGGGGGTTAAAATATTATAGCCCTTGGAGTTGGGGTGCACGGTATCGGGCAGGCATTCGGTGGTGTGGGTTTTAAGCAGATATTTATTTAGATTTTCGTCGAAATAAAGGTCTAAATAGGGGATTTCCCATTTATCGCAAATCTGCTTCGAAAGCGCGAAATATTCGCTCATATCGCTCATTCTGCCGAACTGCGCGATAGGCATTTGGAAGGTTACTATAAACCCGAAGCGCGCGCCCGAATAATTTTCCTTTGCGTATTTAAAGGTGGCTTCAAGACCGCCGGCAAAGCTGTTCATATCAAAAGGTCCCTCGAACCCTTCGGTCATAGCGCCCACCGGTGCAGAATCCCAAGCGTCGTTACCGCCGCCTTCGATAATGCAATAATCGTATTTATTGCCCTTTTCGGCGATAAGCTGGTTTATAACCGTATTTTCGCCGCGGCAGAGCGACATCGAAGCGCCGCCTTTGCTGCGGTTAAGCCCTGTCATTTCCTTTTCGGCAATAATTCTGCCCGCCCAGCCGGGTGTTTGGCTGTAAAGCGGATCGTTGTGCTCGCAGACCGCTTCGCAAAGCGAATCGCCGACGAAAATAACCGATTTTCCTTTAAGCTCCATATAAAAACCTCGTTTATTTTGTAATGCCCTGCATTTGAATTTGGCTGCTTACCGATTGCTTATCGGTTCCGAGCGCGGCGGCAAGCTCGCCTAATAAAAGGTCCTCGGCGCGTTTAAGATAGCGCTCGTCAACCGCGGAAAGCTTTTTCTTTTTTTCTGCAAGCACTTCGCGCTTTGCACGGATCGATACCGAAAGCTTTATAAGCGCCGAGCAATCGTGCAACTTAATAATTTTATCGTAGCGCTCGGCAAGCTCGCGCGGGGAAGCGGGCGGGCAATCCTCGGGCGCAACGCTCGAATAGCCCTCTATAAGTGCGCTTGCCTCCTCCTGCGAAATAATCCGGCGCATAAAAACCGCCTCGTTATCTGCAGGGGTAAAAATCATACAGCTTTGGTAAAGCGGTTGGAGCTTGTAGCAGGGGCAAACCACGCCCAAAAACTCCTTTTCGACAACGTCTTCAACACGGCATACTCCCGTTTCGCCGTAAACAATTAAATCGCCGATTGCGAATCTCATAAAAAAATACCTCTCTGGGTGGTCGGGGAAGGCTTTGCGCATACACGCAAAGACGCGGACAATGCGATAGTACTGCATTATGTTAACATTATAGCACAAAATTCACATTTTGGCAAGAAAGTTTTAAAAAATATCAAAAAAAATCAAGCCTCGGAATTTATATCAAGGCTTGATTTATAACAAAGCGTTATTTATTTCACGATAGGCGTATAGCCGTTTTCGTCGATGATTTTTTGCCCCTCGGGCGATAGCATAAAATCGATAAGCTTTTGGATATTTTCGTTTTGGTTGTCCTTGCGGTAAACGGCATAGAAGTTATAAATAATCGGATAGCTGCCGTTTGCAATATTTTCCTCGGTCGGCTCGATTCCGTTAACCGATAACAGCTTTATTCCGTCCTTTGCAACCATATTTTCGAGATAAAATCTAAACGAAAAGCCTATAGCACCGCCGAAAATGCCCAGCGGGTTTTTCTTTATCTCTCTGCCCTGCATAAAATTAAGCATAACAGTTTGGCTGCCGCTTCCTTCGATACGGTCGAGCGGATTTATCGGGCGGGAGGCACCGCCTACCTCGCTCCAATTCGTTATGTCGCCGGCGTAGATAGCGCGTATCTGCTCGGTGGTTAAATTATCGACAGGGTTGTTTTCGTTCACGAAAAATACGAAAGCCTCGTAGCCGATCGGCACGAACACCAAATCGACGTTTTGCTGCTCGGCATAAAGCATTTGCTGCTGCGAAGGAGCGGCGCACAGAATAATATCACGTGTGCCGTCCACAACGCCTTTATACGCCTTTAGCGTATCGGTAAAAAGAATTTTGCTTTCCGCCGTATAGGCTCCGTTTTCGAAATCGACCGCGCTTTTCGGGTAGACCGAATCGACTATTGCCGAATATACCGGCAATAGCGCCGCCGCGCCGTCGATTATCGGAATATCGCCGCTTAATTCAAGCTCGCTTTCGGTGCGGTAAAGCTTGGCGTTTTCGTCAAAGGGAAGATAACGCTCGGGCTCGATATACCGCGTTTCGAAATTCGCGGCACAGCGCCGTGTAAACAGCGCGTATATTCCGCCGTTGAAGCATATAAACACCGCCGCGGCGAGAAAAAGCAATAAAATTTGTTTTGCAAGCCTCATTACCACCACAGCTCCTTCGAAACGAAATGTATTATCGATGAATTGCCGTAGGCGTATATTGCGTATATCGCGTGGGCTATCGTTGCGGCTATCCCCAGCGCAATTATTATATACAGCAGAGTTAAAAAGCTTTTCGTTTTCATCGCGCTTGCCGCCTTACATATATATTACCGCGTCCTGCGCGATATGGATTAATATGGCGATAAAAACGTAGAAAACCGCAACGACGCCAAACACTATCGATGAAGCAATAAGGTTTCCGCGCCAAACGCTTTTTTGCCTTGTGCCCTTTTCGGCACGCTTGAATTTTGTTATGCTTACAATAAACCAGGCGGGCGCCGCAAAGGGAGCGGCAAGCAGTAAAATAGCGGTTATAATGCCGAGAATTTGTGTAAAGGTGTTAAGAATTGCGTATAAAACAGGGTAATCTGTAGTCATAACCGTTGCCTCCTTACGCTTTGATTATATCACAGTCGAATCATTTAGTCAAGACAGGAATTAAACGGTTTGCTTTGCGGTAAAAAAGCTTTATTAAAGGGTTTGCTTTGCGGTAAAAAAGCTTAATTAAACGGTGGCGAGGATTTTTTGTTGGAATTCGTCGCGTATAATCGAATGTCCCTCGGCGCTGGGGTGCATTCCGTCGATGCCGAGAAGGCTGCCCATGCTGCCCTTGAATATCGAGCGCAGGTCCAAAATTTTGCAGTTTGCAAGCTTGGCAACCTTTTCGGAAAGGCTCGAATAGTATTCCTGCCAGCGCGAAATGCGGTTTATATCGCCCATCCAGCGCAAAACGTTATCGTAGTTCAATCCGCGGGTTACCCAATTCATAAAACGCTCGGAATCGATAGGAACAAGCGTGCAAATCGCAACCTCGGCGCCCTTTTGGCGTGCGTATTCAACCAGCTTTAAATAGGTTTCGGTGAATTTTTCAGCAGGCGTGTTGGGTAAAAATTCTCCCTCGGGGTTTTCGGCAACCGCCGCCCAATTATAGTTGCAATCGTTTCCGCCGTATTCAAGAATTACAACCGTATCCTTGTCGCAATCCTCAAGCGTCGATTTCATAATTTCGAAGCCCTCGTCGACGGTTGCGCCCATTTTGCAGTTGTTCTCTACCTCATATCCGTTTTCGATAAGCTTTTCGTATCGGTAGCCGAACAGCTTGTAGCGCTTTAGCTCGTCGTTGTACATAACTCCCTTTAAAATCGAATCGCCGTAAATTTTTATCTTTTTCATTGTTTTGCTCCTTTTGGCGTCAACTTGCTTTTTGCGGTGTGCCGCGTCCTTCACGTCACGCATTTATTCTATCCCAAAAGCAAAAAAAGTCCACCTACACCTGCGCGTGCGCGCTCGACTGCGCGGGGCGTGCGCGGTAGAGAAAAAATTCTACATCTCTACCAACAGTAGAAAAGCTTGTGTTTGCAATGCTTTTCGGGGTTGACAAGGTAAAAAACATATGTTATTATACAAGTATAGAAAAAACAAAAGGAAAGGGCGATCGGTTTGAACGATTACAAAAGAATTATTGCCAACAATATTACCGAGCTGCGCAAGGCGGTGCCGTATACCCAAGCCGAGCTTGCCGAAAAGCTGAATTATTCCGATAAAGCCGTTTCCAAATGGGAGCGCGGCGAATCGATACCCGACGTTATAGTGCTTAAACAGATTGCCGATCTTTTCGGCGTAACCGTGGATTATCTTTTAGAGGAAATACACCCGTTAAGCGCAACGATGCAAAGCGTGCCGCGGCAATTAAAAATCAACCGAATGCTCGTTACAGGGCTTTCGTGTATGCTTATCCTTCTTATCGCAACGGTTGCGTTCGTTGGGCTTTCGCTTGCGACAGATATCGAAAGACTTTGGCTGGCGTTCGTTTATTGCGTGCCGATCTGCGCGATTATTTTAATCGTTTTCAATTCGATTTGGGGCATAAAAAAGCTAAACTACGCCTTTATTACGATGCTGATGTGGGGCACGCTCGCGAGCATTTATCTAACGCTCGGCGATTATTCGAATTGGCTTATTTTTGTTGTCGGTATACCCGGGCAGGTTATTATTTTGCTGTGGTCGGGTATGAAGGCGAAGATTTTTAAAAGGGCAAAAAAGAAATAGTGAAAAAGGACTTTCCGCAAGGGAAGTCCTTTTTAGATAAGAAATATGATATAAGAGATAAATTAACATTGAATGCACAGTGGAGGCAAATGTTAATCGACTGTTGCCGCAATCCAAAACAAAGCAACAATGACACACTATATAAATTTTTGTCCTAAAAATTTTTGGGAAAGAGCGCGAGAGAACCCTTTTTATAAAAAGGGTTCTCTCGTAAAAACTTTTCGTAAAAAATGCAAAAGCTCCAATAGAAAACGTAAGCCTTATTACAGCCCGAAGCGCATTTTGTAGGAGGTGACGGTGTTTTGCATAAGTATAGCAATAGTCATCGGTCCGACACCGCCGGGAACGGGGGTAATATACGACGCCTTTTCGGCGCAGGATTCGAAATCGAGGTCGCCCACGAGCTTGTCGCCCACGCGGTTAATGCCGACGTCGATAAGCACCGCACCCTCTTTAACCATATCGCCGGTTATCATTTGCGGCTTGCCGACTGCGGCGATAAGTATATCGGCGTTTTTGGTGAAGCTTGCAAGATCCTTTGTGCGCGAATGGCAGGTTGTAACCGTGCCGTTTTCTGCCAGAAGAAGTGCACCCATCGGCTTGCCGACGATGTTGCTTCTGCCGACTACAACGCAGTTCTTGCCCGAGATTTCAACGTTTGCTTCTTTTAAAAGGCGCATAACACCCGCGGGAGTGCAGGGCTGAAAACGGGGCGCACCGGTAAACAGCTTGCCGACGTTGTAGGCGTGGAATGCATCGACGTCCTTATCGGGCGAGATTGCCTCGATAACTCTGTCGGGGTCGATCTGCTTGGGCACCGGCATTTGAACGAGAATACCGTCCACGCTTTCGTCCTTGTTAAGAAAATCGATAAGCGAAAGCAGGTTTTCCTCGGTTTCGTCTGCCGAAAGCAGATATTCGAGGCTGGTTATGCCGACCGCCTCGCAGGCTCTTTTTTTGTTGCGCACGTAAACCGCGCTGGCGGGGTCGTCACCCACCAAAATAACCGCAAGGCAGGGCGCGCGGCGGCCGTCGGCGGTAAGTGCTTTTATTTCCTCGGCGGTTTCCGCCTTGCATTTTGCGGATATCGCCTTTCCGTCGATAATATTCATTATTCTTCCTCCTCGATATCCTCGATATCGCCGTCGAGCATATCCTGCTCGGCAAGCACTTCGGTATCGTTTTCGTCTAATTCGTCGAGCGCTTCGGATTCATCCTCGGCTTCGTCCTCTGCTTCAAATACGCTTTGGTCGAGCGCGTCCTCTTCCTTGCTCATTGCAATACGTACGGTTTCGAACGCAGAGGTGTATTCCGCCATTTCGTTTTTTTCTTCCTTGTGGCGCGAATAAAGCACCAATTCGCCGATTACCGCGGCAATAACGCAGACTATGCCAACGAACACCGAGAATTTAAGACTGCCGACGATATAAAGGCTGTCGGCGCGCAGGGTTTCGATATAAGCTCTGCCCAAGCCGTACCAGCCTATATAGGCAAAGAATATTTCGCCGTTGAACTTCTTTTTGCGGTAAAGGAAAAGCAGAATTATTGCAAGCCCGAGCGCGTTCCAAAGCGATTCGTAAAGGAAGGTCGGGTGAACGAAATGAATATCGGGCTGATAGATGTCGTCGATGTAAACCTTTTCGAGCCACATTCTCCAGGGCAGGTTTTCGACACCCTCGGACCAGCCGTATGCTTCGGCGTTGACAAAATTGCCCCATCTGCCGATGGTTTGACCGAGCATAACCGCGGGTGCGAGCGCATCGAGCATCGAAAGCGAGGATTGCTTTTTGATTTTGTTGTAGATAAGCACGGTGATAAGACCGAAAATTATCGCGCCGTAGATAGCAATGCCGCCCTGGCGGATATTTATCATATTCAAAAAGCCCTTGCCTTTAAAGCGGTCCTCCCATTCGGTAACGACGTAAACGAAGCGCGCGCCGATTATTGCAATAGGCATAACCAGCAGCGTTATGTTGTATATCGAATCGGGGTCGAGCTGTTCGCGCTTTACTGCAAGGCGGTAAAACAGCAGGAAGGAAAGCAATATGCCGGTGGTGATAATTATTCCGTACCACTTAATATCGAGTCCGAACACGGTAAAAGCGGTTTCGTTCAGTGTGAATTCAAGATTGAATCCCGGAAATTTTACTTTGTTCATAAATCTTTTCCTTTCTTGATTATGCTTATTGCGTTTTTTTCGGTATCTATGCTGTTTAACGCCTGCTTTATTTCATCGGCGGTAATATCACGCAGCATTTCGATACAATCGAATTCATCGTAATCGAGCTGTGCCGCCTCTGCCATTGCCGAAACGATATCCTCGCCCGAATCGTAAAGAGTAAGGCTTACCGAATAAGCCGCCTTCTTTTCGCGCAGGACCTGTTCCTCGGTAAAGAAGGAATGCTTTCTGTGCTCGATTTCGGCTATAGCCGCGTTCATAATTCTTTCGTATTCGCTTCCGCTGCCCGAAATAATAATATATGCGCTTTGGCGCGACGAGGTGTAGCCGGCATAGAAGCGTTCGGTAATAATGCCGCTTTCGTAATTGCGGCAATAAAAATCGCTTGCTCTGCCGAATAAAAGCGATATTGCAAGCCGCATTGCCGTTGCTCTGCGGTGGGATTCAAGCGTTTGCTCGATTTCGGGCTTGCATTTTATGCCGATACAGTAAAGCTCGTTCGGCAGGCTTGCGTTTATCGTAATATTCTTTTCCTTAACCGTGCTTGGCTCGGCGGGGTATATCGTTTTCGGGCGCGAGCCGGCTCGGTTGCCGAAGTATTTTTCGGCGTAAAGCTTTATCTGCTCGGGATCGATATCGCCGACAACGCAAAGCGAAAGGTTTTGCGGGGTGTAAAAATCGTTATAAGCGCGGAAGAGAATTTCCTTGGTTATTTCGGATATCGATTCGATACTGCCCGAAACCGCGTTTACTATCGGGTGGCTGTGGTAAAGCGCTTTGCAAAGGTTGCGCGCCACGCGTGACGTGGGTATGTCCTCGTACATCGTTATTTCGCGCGCGATAATGCTTTTTTCCTTTTCGACCGATGCATCGGTGAAATGTGCGCTCGATACCGATTTAAGCAAAACGTTTAGGTTTTCGAAAAAGTTTTCGGTGCAGGAAAAATAATAGCAGGTGCTTTCGAACGAGGTATAGGCGTTTGCGTTGCCGCCGTAGGTATCGAATTCAAGGAAGGCGTCGCTTCCGTCCTCGGATTCGAACATTTTGTGCTCTAAAAAGTGAGCCGTGCCTGCGGGCAGGGTAAAGCGCTCGCCGTTCTTTTCGTATTCAAGGTCGGCACCGCCAAAGCCGCAGCAAACCATTGCGTAGCTTGCCGAAAGCTTTTTCGGTACGACGGTTATTCTGAACCCGTTTTCGAGCTGTGTGTGGAAATATTTTTCCTTTATGGTTTGGTTTTCTTTTAAAATAAAGCTATTCATCGCACACCTCTGCCGAAAGAATATATTCAAGCTCGGGTGTGATTTCCCGCGCCAGCGCGATAACCTCTGCGCGAGTGACCGAGGATACCAGCTTAACGCTTTCCTCGATAGTTGCCGAATCCTCGCTTAATAGCTGCCCGAGAATATAGCCGTTTATCGAATTAAGGCTGTTTTCGGTGCTTAAAAGCGAGCGCTGTATCGAATTTTTGGCGTTTGCAAGGTCGGAATCGTCAAATTCGCCGTTTTTCATAGCATTAAGCTCGCGGTAGATAGCCTTTATTGCATAATCCTCGTTGCCCGGCTCGAGCCCGCAGGAAACGAAAATGATATTCTTTCTGCCCGCGGGGTAGGAGGAGCAGTAATAGCAAAGCCCTTCCTTTTCGCGCACGTTCATAAACAGCTTGCTTGCAGGCGAGCCGCCGAAGATTTCATCGAACACGGTAAGCACCGCGCGCTTTTTTGCGCTGTCGGGCATTATCGAATTGAAGCCGAGTATAAGCACGCTCTGCTCCATTTCCATATATTCGCGCAGGCGCAGAATTTCGCCGCTTTTTTCGTGCATAACCGAATCGGGCAGGCTGTTTTTGCGCGGTGCGAAATTAAGATGCGCGTTTACGCATTCCTCGACGTATTCAAAATCGGCTTCGCCCGCATAGGTGATAAACACGGGTGCGTTTTCGATTATTTCGCGGTAGTATTTCAAAAGCTCTTTTCCGTCGAGCCTGCCGACAAGCTCTATATCGCCCGCCGCATCGACGGCAAACGGCTCGTTTTTGCACATAATCTGCCTTGCGCGCAGCATAGCGTAGGCGGGCTTGTTTTCGGCAAGCGAGGCGATTTCCTCGATAAGACAAAGCTTTTCGTTTTCGACCTTGGCTTGCGGAAATTCGCCGTTTTCGAAATGGGGATTAAATATCGCGTCGCCCAAAAGCTCGGTCGCGCGGTAAAGCACCCTCTCGCCGTCGAAGGCATAGGAATCGGCTATCGTGCCTATTTCGAGCTTTACAAGCAAAAGCTCGCCCCTGCGCTGAACGAATGCATCGAGTCCCAATGCGTAAAGCTCATCGAGAATAACCGAAAAGGCTTGCATAGTGGGATAGCTTCCGGTTGAAAGCGGAAGCAGATTCGTAAGCAGAGAATAGCCCGAAGCCGTTTCCTTTTCCAAGGGCACGGCAAAAGACACCGTTAACACGGCGGATTTGAATTTATCGGTTTTGCAGGCGGCGAGCAAAACGCCCTCCTGCAACTTTTTTGTTTTTATATCCATTCGTTAAATTAAAGCTGCACTATCCTTATCGAGATAAAGCCTTGCGTTTTTATGGTTGCGCAAAGCGGTTGCAGGGCATTCCTCGCTTATATCGCCGCAAAGCGTTCTTTTAACCGCGTTTGCTTTGGTTTTTGCGGGAACGATACAAAAAACACTTTCGGGCGCGACAAGCGTGGGAATGGTAAGAGTGAGCGCGTACTTCGGCACCTCTTCGATGCTTGCAAAGCAGCCGTCGTTAACCTGCTGCATACGGCAGGTTTCATCGAGCGAAACAACCTTAACCGTTTTTTTATCGTTAAAATCGGCAACGTGCGGGTCGTTAAAGGCGATATGGCCGTTTTCGCCGATACCCATAATTATAATATCGCATTTTTTTGCATTCAAAAGCGCGGTGTAACGCTCGCATTCGGCTTCGGGGTCTGCCGCGGTGCAATCGATATAATTCACCGATGCAAAGGGAACCTTACCGAATATTGCGTTTTTAAGGAAATTGCCGAATCCCTGGGGCGCATCGGCGGGAAGCCCGATATATTCGTCCATATGGAAGGCGTGGATTTTGGTCCAATCGATGCTTTTATCGCGTATAATCGCCTCCAAAAAGTCGTTCTGGCTGGGAGCGGCGGCAAAAATCATATTGATTTCGCCCTTTTCTGCAATTTGGCGGTTAATTTCGGTTGCCGCTTCCTTTGCGGCGTATTCGCCCATTTCTGCGCGGGTGTCGAACGCGACGTAATTTAGTTTATCTACCTTGCCTTGCTTGATAATTGCCATTTTTTATTACCTCTCGTATATAATTTTTCCGCCCGAAACGACGGCGATAATATTTGTTTCCTCGTCGAAAACAGTAAAGTCTGCGCGCTTGCCTTTTGTAATTTCGCCTCTGTCGCGCATATTGCAAATTCGCGCGGGGGTGGTGCTGATCATCTTCACCGCGTCTTCAATGCTTGCGCCCGCTTTCATCGCGTTGCGCACCAATCGGTCGGCCGTGGCAACCGAGCCTGCAAACGCTTCGCCGCCCGGCATTTTTGCAACGCCGTCCTCGATATAGCATTCCTGCCCGTTGGTAAGCGAGCCCAATATCGTTTTGCCCTCGGTCATACCCGCGCCGCGCATTGCGTCGGTCACCAGCGCACATTTGTCTGCCCCCTTTGCTCTGAACACGTAGCCGAGCATAGAGTGGGGAAGATGCTTGCCGTCGCAGATAACCTCTACGGTGAGGTCGTCTATCATATATCCGCTTTCTATCATACCGGGGTAGCGGTAGCCGCGCTTTCTTGTAAGCGAGCTCATACCGCTGTAAAAGTGGGTAAGATGGGTATATCCGTGGGAATAAGCCTCCTGCACGGTTTCGTAAAGTGCATCGGAATGCCCCATCGAAGCGCATATACCAAGCTCCCTTAGCCTGCTTCCGAGCTGCATCGCGCCCTCTAATTCGGGGGCAACCGACCAGCGTGTTATTAAACCGTCGGCTTGCTTAAGTATTGATTCGTAATGAGCTTTTTCGGGGTTTTTAAGATATTTCGGGTCCTGCGCGCCCGCCTGCTTTGCCGAAAAATACGGGCCCTCGAGGTGCATACCGTAAAACATATCGCCGTATTTTTCGTCGCTTTTTACGTTGCGAAGCACCGAAAAGGAATGAAAAAGCTCTTCATCGGGGCAGGTGAGCGTTGTCGGCAAAAGCGTTGCCGTTCCGTGCGAAGCGTGCAGCTTTGCCGCGCCCAAAAAGGCTTCCTCGGTGCCGTCCATAAAATCGTGACCGCCGCCGCCGTGGATATGTATATCGATAAAGCCGGGGGCAATATAATAGCCGCGCTCGGCATCGCCCTCGCACACGCCGTTTATTATTCCGTTTTCGCAGCAAACGCTGCCGTTTACAATCCCTTCGGGTGTAATAATTCTGCCCGACAAATATTGCTTATCCATATCAACCTCTTATTCGTTAATAATACAGACCGCGCTTGCGGCAATGCCTTCTTTTCTGCCGGTAAAGCCCAAATGCTCCTCGGTGGTAGCCTTTACCGAAACGTATTTTATATCAAGCTCCAGCGCGCTTGCAATGTTTTGACGCATTTTTTCGATATACGGCGCAAGCTTGGGCGCCTGCGCGATAACCGTCGCGTCGATATTGTTTATCGTAAAGCCTTCCTTGTAAAGCAGCTTGCCCACCTCGGAAAGCAGTATAAGCGAATTTATGTTTTTGTATTTTTCGTCCGTGTCGGGAAAATGCTTGCCGATATCGCCCAAAGCGGCAGCACCCAAGAGCGCGTCGCATATTGCGTGGAGCAAAACGTCGGCATCGGAATGGCCCAAAAGGCCGGTTTCGTGTTCTATTTCGACACCGCCGATTATAAGCCTTCTGCCGATTACAAGCTTGTGAACGTCGTAGCCCTGACCTATTCTTAACATTGCTCCGTTCCTCTTCTTTTCATTAAAATTTCGGCTATCGGTATATCGTCGATTCCGGTAAGCTTCATATTCGTTTCGGGGCGGGTGATATAGCACACCTCCACGCCGATTTCCTCTAAAAGCGAGGTTTCGTCGGTGAAATCGCAAAGATTCGCGCCCACAGCGCTCGCCGCGTGCATATAAAGCGCTTTTTTGAAGCATTGCGGGGTTTGCACCGCAAAAAGCGAAGACCTTTCGGGCGTGGACACAAATCCGGTTAACGCGTCCCTTTGCTTTATAGTGTCGGTCACAGCCGAGCAAACGCAGGAGGCGCCCTGCTTTTCGGCGGCCTCGAGCGCGGCATTAATCATATCCGCGGTTACAAAAGGGCGCGCGCAATCGTGAACGCATACCAAATATGCGTCCTTGGGCAGTGCTTCTATTCCGTTTTTTACCGATTCCGCACGGGTATCCCCCCCGCGTGTGAAGCTTATCGGCTTTTTAAAGCCTTGCGCCAGCACACGCAGAGAGTCTTCGTTGTCCTCGGAGCAGACGACGCATACACCGTCGATACGGGATTTATCGACTGCCTCGAGAACGTATTCAAACAAAGATTTGCCGAGTAATTCTATATTCGGCTTCGAAACGCCGCCCATTCGTCTTCCGCTTCCTGCGGCGGCAATAACGGCATAAGCCTTTTTCAGACACATACCAAATATTCCTTTCGGAATTTTAGTTCGGGGTAATTAACCCTCGTAATCGTAGCCCATCTGAAGCGCGCGCACGTTGAGCTCTGCAAGCTCGGGCTTTGCTTTGGGCGCCGATGCCTTGATACAGTCCATAAAATAGTCCATATCGTAAAGACCGGTCTTTTTAATAAGATAACCTAAAATAATAACGTTTGCGAGCTTGGGAAAGCCTGCGTCGTTAGCCATCTGGGTTGCGGGGATATAGTATGCGTTAACGTCGCTTCTCGAGGTGTTAACGTCGATAAGCGAGCTGTCGATAACGATACTGCCGCCGACCGCAACTCTGCCCTCGAACTTTAAAAGCGAGGGCTTGTTCATTGCAATAAGAATATCGGGGGTGGTTACGAGAGGAGAGCCGATGGGCTCGTCGTCGATATTAACCGAGCAGTTGCAGGTACCGCCGCGCATTTCGGGGCCGTAGGAGGGAAGCCAGCTAACCTGCTTATCCGCCTTCATACCCGCAAGAACAAGCTGTTTGCCTGCGAAAAGGATACCCTGGCCGCCAAAGCCTGCCAAAAGAATAGCACTCATTTCGTTTCCTCCTTCGTAATATCCTTATATACGCCCAACGGATAGTGCGCCATCATATTTTCGCGCAGCCATTCGAGCGATTTTTCGGGAGAAAGTCCCCAGTTGGTCGGGCAGGTGGAAAGCACCTCGATAATCGAAAGGCCTTTTTTGTTCTTCTGCATTTCGAAGCCCTTTTTGATCGCCGCCTTTGCTTTGCGAATGTTGGGAACGCAATCGACCGATACGCGTTCGGCATAGGCAACGCCGTCTAAGGTGCTTACCATTTCGCAAACGCGAATGGGGTTACCCTGAATTTCTTTGATTCTGCCGTAGGGCGAGGTGGTGGAAACCTGACCGAGTAGCGTGGTGGGAGCCATCTGGCCGCCTGTCATACCGTAGATAGCGTTGTTGACGAAAATAATGGTAATGTTTTCGCCTCTTGCGCCGACGTGTACCGTTTCGGCGGTACCGATAGCGGCAAGGTCGCCGTCGCCTTGGTAGGTAAATACGGTTAAATCGGGGTTGGCGCGCTTAACGCCGGTAGCAACCGCGGGCGCTCTGCCGTGGGGTGCTTCTATCATATCGCAGTTAAAATAGTTGTATGCGAAAACCGAGCAGCCGACGGGCGCGATACCAACGGTGGTATCCTCTACCCCGAGCTCGTCGATAACCTCGGCTACAAGACGGTGAATAATACCGTGGGTACAGCCGGGGCAGTAGTGAAAGGGTGTGTCGGTTAAAGCGTGGGGCTTTTCAAATACGATCATTATTCGTTACCTCCCGATAATTCTTCGATTTTTGCAAGTATGTCTTCGGGAGAGG
>JAFTTN010000024.1 GCA_017466805.1 Clostridia bacterium | reverse complement strand
GCGACCACCCTTGATATCTACAGCCATATGACCGACACGATGCAGATGCAGGCGGCGGTGAATATCGACCGCAAGATCGGCGGCACGGACGCACAGATGCCAGAGGTAAAGCAAACACCCAAGCAGAACACAAACACGCCCGTAAACGCACCGTACGAGCCGTCAGAGCCACATCCCGAGTCCGTTCCGAGAAAGATCCGCAAATCGGGCACCGGATGCATCTATCAAATAAACGATCACCTCTGGGAGGGCAGCTTCTATCCTCGCCTGCCAAACGGCAAGCGGAAGAAGTTCAACGTCTACGCCGAAACCCGCGACCAATGCGAAGTCAAGCTCGCCGAAATGATCACCCAAAAGAAAGCGGAGATCGCGGAGGAAAAAGCAAAACTAAAAGAGGGCGCCGACTAAGGCGCCCTCAAAATTTGGTTAGTATAAACGATGTAGTATTTTACTGATGTCAGGGAAATTGTTCGCCCAAATCACTTCTATATTTAATCGAGCAAAATGATTTGAAGCGACAAGCAAGTCGTGTGTATCCATATTGTCCTTTACCAATATAGCGAAGTGTTTCTGTTGAGTTTCACGGGTTATTTCTAACAATCTTCTGATATTTGGATCCGATAAACTACATCCAACAAAAAGACATTGATTCTCCCTAAAAAACGACAACTGACTTGAAATTTGCCAACTGTAAGGTTTGTTGTATAAATCATTGTAGTTTTCTTCTGTTAGAAATATTGAACTTGTGTGAATACCTTGGATATGGGATTTTGCCGTTACTTGGGGGAGAAGCCCATGAACATGGTATATCGATATTAGATCATCAATAGTGCCTTTTTCATTAAATAACGTATTGTATTTTATTCCTTGTGTATTTAGATGTCGTTCCAGGTGATCATCGAAATTGTAAGTAAGAATCCGAAAACGTTTCTTAGCGTAACAAAGCTTGATTATTTCGATCAGTTCGTCCATTTCATCAGAATGTTTTAATCCATCTGAGGGATATAAACTTTGATGGATCGCCCAATAAAAATCGGAGTTGTTATTGTATAAGTCTTTACATAATTGTGCAGTGATTAAAGAAGAACTGCCAACATTTTTCTTTACTTTAACAGCATCATGAATAATGCCTTTTTTTAGTAGCTCGAATTCAAAGTATTTAAGTAATCCATCCCAGCTCTTTGCGCCCAAATCAATAGAAACTCCCGCGCCTAAAACCAGTGCGAAACAGTCATTACTTTTGATGATGTCTTTAAGTATAGCAATATTATTTTCGTTTTTCTTTTCAAAATCGTTCTCTGTGATATGAAAACTATTTTCTGATTCCTTAGGAACAACGCTTTTATTAACGAAATATGCAATGGTGTTTTTATAGTCAATAGGAAACTCGCCTATCCATAAATCTACTATATGCTTATACAAAACTTCAAAATCTATATTATCAGAGATTTTGTGTTGGAATTTGAACGCAAAACTTTCCTCAAAATCCGAGTATGTGATAATTATTAACCTAATATTAGGTGGGCAATTACTACTATTTATTTTTTGGAAAAGTTGTTGTATTGTGCTTTCTATTTTATTCGTTACTTGAAGCTTGAATTCAAAAATAGTTGGAATATCTGAATCGAATCCACTTGGTGCATATGCATCAAGAAGAGTATCACCAAATTTAGATGGTTTCGTTTCAAATGGATTTAACTCAACGTTAAACTCAATTTCTTTTTTCATTTTCAACGATTTCTGCTGTAAAACAGTAGTTATAAACTTTGTAAAAGCCATTCCTTTATATTGTTTACTTATCTCAGAAAAAAACTGCATCATAAAATTGTTCCTCCGACTGGATATTAGTTAATATTTTATCATAATTCGACATGTTTTTCAATAGGGGGTGCAATTACTTCCTAAAATACTTAAAATACTTACGTTCAAACTGGATATAAGTATAGACGCGCACATAAAAGCTCAACAATTATAAGCACCGTAGCTTCTATAGCACAAAAAGCGACTATAAACTGTTACAATATTTGCCCCGCAGTAAACAAAGAAAAGGCTCAGGAACGTTGATTCCTGAGCCTTTTTGGTCGGAGTGACAGGACTTGAACCTGCGGCATCGAAGTCCCAAACTTCGCGCGCTACCAACTGCGCCACACCCCGATTTTGTATTAAATTTTCAGTTTTTTGCGTAGAAGTGGGACAAACTGTGGTCAAGTCCGATTTTTACGCATTTTTGTAAATTTGCAAAGTGCCGAAAACCTGCATAAACAAAGGCTTTTTCGCACTTTTGATTTTTCGAAACGGCGAAGCTTGTTCACGCTCCCAAACCAAGCAAGATACCAAAGTAAGAAAGCCTTGACACGTGTGCTCGAAAAGTCGTCGGTCTAATTGTGGTCAAAACTGTGGTCAAAAACCGAAAGGCTTCAAACCGCAACCGCGCAAACACTAACATTATTATATACACTTTTTCGGAAATGTCAAGCAAAACGAACAAACGTGTCAGAGATGCCGTTTGAACCGTTAGCCGTCTTTCTTGTTCAACGTTGTCCACAAACGTGCGTTTTTGTGTCTTTTGCTGATAATTGCAACGGTTGAAAATTGCCGTTTGACGTGTTATAATTAAAACAGAAGGGAAGTGCAGAAATGAACCGTACCGAGCTTGCGAAACACGTTTTAGATAAATATTCCGTCGTTGGCGAGCGCCCGTGGCAAAAATATCCAAGCTACGAGGTTTTCCGCCACAACGATAACAAAAAATGGTTTGCCGTCGTAATGCGTATCCCTATGTCTAAATTGGGCGTTCTTGAAAACCGCGAGGTTAACGTCGTTAATTTGAAATGTACGCCCGAAGTGCTCGACGAGCTATGGCAGGAGGAGGGAATATACCCGGCGTATCATATGAACAAGGAGCATTGGATTTCGGTCCTGCTCGACGGAAGCGTTTCGCCCGAAGCTATAAAAACACTTCTCGACGTGAGCTATAATGCAACTAAAAAGAAATAGAATTATAAGCGCTTGCTGTTTGTATTGACACTTCAATCATTGTAATATATAATATCAATAAAGAACGGGCTTGAATACGAAAATAACCGTGAAGCTGCGTATATTATCGAGTAGCGGAGAGTATATATGCTGCGATTTGTATTACCATTGATTTTAATAATCATTCCGATATCTTTGGCTTCGCTAAGAATTTCTGCGAGCAACCAACAAGGCAATACTTTCAGATACCCTAAGGCGTTTTTGTATATGGGGGTATTAGTCGATTTGATGATTGCGGTTGCTGTTTATTTTGGTGTTAAAAAAGATGACTTTGAAGCATATTGGCCGTTGTTAGTTGCTGTTTTTGTAATATTTATTATGGGTATTGTATTAATAGCGTGGCGCGTGAACTGGAAAATCGAGCTTACAGACGAGGAAATAATATATAGAACGATATTTCGTATCACACACAAATATAAGTACGACGATATAACAAAAATTGATATTAAGTATGTAGAACTCAATTCGACACCTGAAGAACTTTGTGTCTATATCGAAGATAAAAAAGTAAAGATAAACTATATGGTTGGAGACACACAACTAATCCATTCGATTATAGTAAAGAAATCGATAAAGCATAAACATCACTGCGAGGAAACGGTATTTAAAAACGGCGTTAATGTTAAAGATTTGTCTTTAAAAAAGCAAAAAAAGATAGTTATAAAGCAACCGTTGCTACATATATGTATTTTTACAGCCGTTGTGTGTGCTTTCATTGCATTAGTCTTATGGATGATTATCAATCAAGATGATTGGGAAATCGTATGTGGTATGCTCGGCTTGACTTTGATCTTATGCGTTTTTATGTTATACTTAATAAATTGGCGTATAGTTCTTGTTTATGACGAATCGTATTTTGTTTATAATTCGTTGTTCGCAAAAAACAAAAGAATATACTATGCATCTTGCGACAGCTATTGTATCAAGCGCAACGAGCTGCGCGTTCGCTGTAATAACCGTACTTTTAGAATTCCCGTTGTGTCCAAATACGCCGACGCGCTTTTATACGAGCTTAAAAACCAAGGCGTAAAAAAGAATAATCTATAATACCGTGCATTGAACGATAATACTGTAACAAAGAAAGGTTTAAAGTAATGGGTTTAAGGAAATTTATACAAGGATTTATTAAAAGCGATAATAAAAATACCCGCGATGATTCTGCGGAAAAAAAGGCAAATATGAACTCTCTTAACGAAAAAGAACAGCAAGAATTAATGGATGCTTTGGGAGAAAAGGTTGTTAAAGAGGTAAGAGACGGTGCGTTATATATTGCAAGAGCACGAGCAAACTATACTACCGTCAATCCGGTAGACCGTAAGACTTATGCGGCATTATCCGACTTGACAGATGAACAGAAAAATGCCGTTTGCGATTTGCTTTCTGCAACAGTAACTGCTACTATCTATCGTTTTTTCAAATTATTTGATTATTACCCCGATGAGATGAAATTGATTCTTTCCAAAAACGGAAAAGATTACAATATTTTAGATGTAAGAGAAGAATTAGTGGCAGAAATTGCGTTCGAAGACGAAGACGGTTGGATACAACGTTTTTCGGAGATATAAAAGCTTTTATAAAACGAAAAAGAGCATTAAATGCTCTTTTCTTTTCGCCATATTGCATATAACCGCCGCTAATATCCGTATTTTTTCAAGTCGACCTTGTTGTCGATAACGGTAATGCCCTCGGCTTCAAGACGTCGCTTTTGCTCCTCTATCCCTCCAAAAACGAACGAATCGGCAAGCTCGCCCACTGAATCTATATCCTAAAAGAACACACTGCTTTAAACAATCCCGCACAAATAAAAATGTGCGGGATTTCTCTATATATCCTCTCTTTTTACGCAACGCTATATCAATCCGCACCAGAAATGTGAGTTTTCGCACCAAAATTAAAATCGCAAAGCTTTTTTGGATTATATTATAAATGGAGGAAAACCAAAAACATCTATTTTATTGTATCGGGCTTTCTGCATTCCTTCCGGGAGGTATTTAATAATGTTAAATGAAAGCGTAAAAAGAATATTTCTTACAACCAAAAAGATACTATCTTCAGTCTTCTTGATAGCATGTCTTGTGGCGGTAGCACAGGCCTCGTATTATGTATCGCTTCCTGAGACAAATGAATTGACAACTTATGACGGGGTTAGGCACATAATCGTAACTCTATTCATTTCTTGCCTCTTCTTATATATGTTAGTGAGAGCACAAACTATTCATAATACATTCTTGCGTAAAAAATGCGTGGCCTCTTTATCGAGTATCGACCGTGTTAAACTTATATTTAAATCATTCGATTTTTGGTTCGATTGCATAGGATTTCTATTTGTTTTATGTGCTTTCGACATATCTAAAACCTTTACGGTTTTATCAGAACTTTTCGGAAACGAAAATGAAACAGGTATGAAATTAGAGGTAATATGTATTGTGTTGCCTATAATAATGCTACTTGATTTTATTGCAAGGTATATGGCGATCGGCTGCTGGTTTCGAAAAGGTAGCGAATCAGGCATATATATACAGACTCCGTCATTGGGAAATGATCCTATGGCTAAAAACTCCGCAAAACTGATACCGACAGCGCCTGAAATACATGCTATGCGTTTTTTGTCAAGGACATATTCCGTAAATTCTTCTGTAAGTCCTATATTAGAACGTTCTGAAGAATATAAAATTGACGAATCTCTTTTCACAAAGAAAGCAAAATTCAAAACATTTCTATTTGTTTTTCTTCCAACAGTGTTAATGGTTGTGCTATCTAATATCCTATATTCTGCTGTTAAAGTCTTGGGCTGGATATTGGTTGAATTAGTGGTTATGTGGCAAACGTGGGCGATAATAGGTGCGCTCATAGGTATAGTATTTCTATCGAGGATAATAAGAGCTTGGCTTAGCCGTTATGAATTCTTGAGACGTCTTAAAAACGTATGCAAGAACAATAAGTACAAACTGTCGAAAATCTATAACCCTTACAAGTCCTTGTTTTCTCTGCACAATGGTAAAAATTTTTCCGTGGCAGTAAACGGTAAGATTTATTCTTGTAAATTCATATCCTGTTCGAAGCCCGCTACTCCGTTGTTCCTTGATAAAGATGGGTCTGCTACTTTTCTTCATGGAATCACTTTTGCGGGTGTTAATTGGTTTCAATCTACGAAAAAGTTTGAGTATGCATATGAATCAGACTCGACGAAAATACTGATAATCAATCCCTCGAATAAGTTTACTTATGCCATCAATGATGGGATTGTATCTGAATTGGACAACGGCGATCGTATAGGAGAACATCTTGTTTATACAGGCAATAGTTTTATAAATGCAATTGATCGTGATTGCATTGGGAAAAGAGAGGTTTAATATGAAAAAGAAAAAGAAGAATATATACGAAAACTATTTTGGTCGCAACATTGCCAGGATAATATATGTAATATCGTGGAGTCTGTTGGTATATGGTGCTTTTAATATAGTTGTAGGAAATTCTTATTGGGGCGCAATATACTGTACAATTGGCATTCTTCCATTTTTTCTTACTTATCATAAACAAGTTTCTGACAAGAGCATCGATGAGTTGGTTAATAAATCAGTTGAAGATTATCTCAAAAATAATATAAAAGGCAAAATGATAGGCAAGCGTGAGCTTAATCCTGCTGATTTTTCAGTATTTAGTGGATTTATTCGCGAGAATTCAGATGTGCGATTCAAGTCGTGCAGAGATGGAAAACTGCGCACAAGTCAATACTACGTAACTGCTATTTCAGTCAATAGAACCGAATGCATTATTTCTACTACAATATACAATATGCTTTCGGAGGATTCTCCTGTTGAAAAGTTTTTCCATGTTAACGTCTCGGATATAATTGGATTTAACGAGAAAGAAAGTGAGTTTCCGAAAGGGAATTTCGAATGCAATCTGCTTGCTTCAAAAGACGGTGAAAATCAACAATACGTTTTTTACCTTCCTGCGGGCGATTATTTGGTCGGTCGAATTATCGAACAAATTAAATCTTTGTAGGTAAGTAAATACAGAAATATAATTTTCAAAGGAGAAAAAATATGAAAAAGGTAGTTGTATTATTTTTATCGTTGATGCTTTTATTGTGTGCTTGCACATCGCAAACTGACAATAATTCACAAGCACAAAGCAGTGAAGCATCTGAAGAAAGCGTAAATCATATTTCTATTCCGGATGTTTCAGATGCAAATATGAGCGACATCTCAAGCACGATGCCGGAAGATGACCCTTCAAATGAGGACAATACCTCAAATACTATGTCCGAAAACGACACTTCGGGCGAGGATTCTCGTATAACCTTTTCTGATGGAGACTTACTTTCGCAAAAGGATTTGGCCGACTCCGACAAGCAAATCATAATGCGCATTCTTGGAAACGATGAGGGATGGATTTCTGACATTCCGGATTGTGATTGGATTTGTTGGTTCTCCGGCGTTTCTGTGAGTGTTGGGTATTGCGATTGCGGAACAATTTCTGACTTTGCAAATAATCGTTCTCGCAAACTAACCGCTGAAGAGAAAGAAAGCGTCGAATCGCTAATTTCACGTTATGGCGAAAACCCACAAAATAACAATCAGACTAATGGGAACGAAACACCAAATAATAGCATTTTCTTATATATACCTGCATACGACGGCAACAATGAGTATTATGAAGCATCCGGTTTCGTATCTTCTACGCTATATGGTGTAAACGTTGACGTTGAAACAGTTGTATATAATCATTTAGTCAATCAAACAAAAAGTCATGGGTTCATATAACGAATACGTTAGAAATTGATCCTTTCCAAAAACGGAAAAGATTACAATATTTTAGATGTAAGCGAAGAAGTAGGGGCAGAAATTGCGTTCGAAGACGAAGACGGTTGGATACAACGTTTTTCGGAGATATAAAAGCTTTTATAAAACGAAAAAGAGCATTAAATGCTCTTTTCTTTTCGACGTATTGCATATAACCGCCGCTAATATCCGTATTTTTTCAAGTCGACCTTGTTGTCGATAACGGTAATGCCCTCGGCTTCAAGACGTCGCTTTTGCTCTTCTATCCCTCCAAAAACGAACGAATCGGCAAGCTCGCCCTTGCTGTTAACAACCTTGTAGCAGGGGTATTTTTCTCCGTCGGGGTTGCGGTGCAGAGCGTTGCCTACAGCGCGCGCCCAAAGCCTGTTGCCCAGCATTCCCGCAAGTCTTCCGTAGGTTACAACGCGCCCGCGCGGTATCGTGGTAAGCAAAAAGTAAAGCTTATCACGGTCAAACTCTTTCGATAGATATTCTGTATCATTCATATTAAATCTCCGTTTTTTAGCAAAAGCTTATTTCGAATTCTTTTTTGCTTGAATTACAAATTGTTAAGCAGATAGATGTAAAAATCCTCTGCATATATAGATTTCGGCTGTCTTTCGTGCAGCTCTACTATCAAATCTCTTTGGCATATAGGCTCGCAGATAGGAACAAGCCGAAGATTTTCGTTGTGAAGCTTGCCCCAAGAGTATTCGGGCCAAAACGCTATACCTGCACCCATGCTTATAATATTTTGCACCGCGGTAGGCGAATCGGATTCAAACAGTATTTTCGGGTAAAACCCCGCGGCAGAGCAAAGCTTCTTGCACAAAGCGCCGAAAAGACGTGTGCTCGAAAGCATAATAAAGCTTTCGTCCTTTACGTCAACCAGTGCAACAGCTTCCTGCTTTGCATATTCGGAATCCTTCGGCACGGCAAGAAAGATGTTCTCTTTTTTAACGTACCGTTTCAACTGCCGCTTTTCGCCTTCGTCGTTCAATCCGTTTGTGGTTATTAAAATATCACAGTTGTTGGTTAATTCGTTTTGCTCGAAATCAAAAATCACTTCGGGATTTTCTTTTTTGTATTCCATTATAGTGTTTATAACAAAAGAAGATGCAGCCAATATATTCAGCTTTACCGTATTTGTAACCGTCTGCTTCAGCTCCTCTATCTCGATAGCAAGATTATCGAATTCGGGCAGCAGTAGGTCCAAACGCTGTTTTAAATATCTGCCGAATTCGGTTAAAGCAATCTTTCGACCTTGGCGCTGAAACAGCGGTACTCCAAGCTCGCTTTCGAGCAGACGTATTGCCTGTGTAAGTGATGGCTGAGAAATATGCAAAATCTCTGCGGCGCGTGTAACGTGCTCCAGCTCTGCTACCGTGTGAAAATATTTAAGCTTTTGAATATCCATAAATCCTCCGATATATAGGAAAAACCTATAATAACGATAAATATTATATATTTTACATTATGCTTTGTCAAGAGTATAATAAATATCAGAAAAACAGGAGGGAATAGGTTATGCAAATTTTTGAAATCTTTATGCTGTTATGCTTTGGTATGTCGTGGCCGATTTCGGTCTACAAGAGCTTCCGCTCTAAATCGACAAAAGGAAAAAGCGTAGTCTTTATCGTTGCAATAATTCTCGGTTATATTTCGGGCATTTTGGGCAAAATCGTAAACGGTCAAATATCGTACGTGCTGGTGCTTTATTGTATCAATCTTGCCGTCGTTTCTATCGACCTTGCGCTGTATTTTATAAATCTAAAGCGCGAAAAGAAGCAGTCCCATACGGAAAGCATCAATATATCTAAGCCCGCACTGCAAAAGGTGTAATATAAAAAGCTCTTTGCCGATTTTTCTGCAAAGAGCTTTAATTTTATCTTTTGTGTGAGGAAATGATTTCGTCAACTAT
The DNA here is from genome assembly GCA_017466805.1 of Clostridia bacterium. GTDB lineage: Bacteria > Bacillota > Clostridia > Oscillospirales > CAG-382 > Coliplasma. The sequence goes on along the minus strand of JAFTTN010000024.1, from coordinate 21,566 downwards.
GCCGTAATCGAGCGCTTCCTTTGCCGAAAGGGTATAGTCGCGGTCGCAATCCTTTTCGATTTTTTCATAAGGCTGTCCGGTGGTTTCGTGAATAATCGAATATAAGGTCTGCTTGGTCTTAACCGCTTCTCTTGCAACTATTTCAAGGTCGCTCGCTTGGCGGTAGGAATTGCCCAGATTGCTTAAAGGCTGGTGTATTAAAACCTGCGAATGCGGCAATATTTTACGCTTTCCCTTTGCGCCCGACATCAAAAGCATTGCGCCCATAGAAGCCGCCAAGCCGACGCATATAGTAGATACGTCACAGCTTATAAGATTCATCGTGTCGATCATCGAAAGTCCGTCTATAACGCTTCCGCCGGGACTGTTGATATATACGACTATATCCTTGCTTGAATCCTCCTGCTCAAGACGCAATAGCGTGGTGTTGAAATAATAAGCCATATTCTGATCAATAACACCGTTTATGTATATAATTCGCGTGCCTTCCAAAAGCGAAAACGAAACGTTTCCGCCTCTTCCGTCTGCAGTGTATTCACTCATATCGGTTCTCCTTTACCATTCTTCCGAATTTTCTCTTTTAATATGCTTTTCGCACAGCGCATCAAAATCAAAGCAATCTCGCGCGGTCAACGCGTGCGGTGCGGGAATATCAATAACCTTGCCGCTGCCCTCACTGCCGAAATCATATGCGCTGTAATCGTTCAAATATCCGATAAGCGGACGGCATCTGTCGTTGAATACCAATACCTGTCCCATCGAAAAATGCTGCAGCGTGCTTATATCAACCAAAGGACAGCTTTCGTTTGTGTAGGGGCTGGTGTATTTACCCGAAAGCTCTTCCAAGCGCCGCAAAAACGGAAGGTTTCTGCAGCTCATATAAAGCCATACACGGCAGTTGGAAAGCAAAATTTCCATACCCGGCTCGGTGTATTTTTCTATTAATTGGTCCATACTTTGACAAACCAAAACAAATCGAATCTTTCTGCTTCTTGCCGCCGTAAGCATCGCGTGCATCGCAGGGAGCTTCGCAAAGTTTGCGAATTCGTCCAAAAGGAAGGTTACCTTGTTGGGAAGCTCACCGTTGGGCTGCTCGTCCGCAAGGCTGATAAGAGTCGAATAAACCTGCTTAACGAAATATGTCGCAATCGGGTACATCGCGTTCGAATCGTCGGGCAGAATAAAGAATAATGCCGTCGGCTCCTTGCCGATGCTGTCGATATCGATTTCGGATTTCGAGAACAAATCGAGCATCAGCTCTTGGTTGACGTACTGCGAAATCATACTGTCGAACATCGACATAATACAGTTACGCGTGCTGTCGGCGTTAACAATAACTACGCCGAGATTCTGTACGATTGTCGAATCGCGGGGGAGCGAAGCAATAAACGCCTTCGTCGCTTTAATATATTTGTCTGCGGCAAACGCTTTAGTGTCGTAAGCCTTGTGTATCTTCTTTGCGGTAAGCGCGATGCTTTCAAAGGTAAGCTCGCCGACCTTGCCGTATTCAAGTATAATTTGTGCAACCCCGCGGAAGAACATCGCCGCCGCAATCGCCCAATACGGATCCTCGGCGTTGCTCATATCGCCCGAAAGAATCGCCACGAGGTCGTCAAGCATCATCGTTGCTTTGTCGCGGTCCTCGGCGCTGGGCGAGCGGTAAAGCTTTTCGATAAGCGCAAGCGGATTCCAACGGTTGCCGCAACGCGGCTTGCGGAAGTTCAGTACCTTAACGTTGTAGCCCTTTTTTCTTAAAATATCGGCAGTGTGGCGGTAAAGCTCACCCTTCGGGTCGGAAACAACCATCGATTCGCCGGTTTTTGCAAGCAGGCGGATAGTGGGCAGAATAACTCTTCTCGTTTTACCGCAGCCGGTTTCGCCGATAACGAAGCAATGCATTTCTTCTTTGGTGGTGGCATATGTGTCGTGGTCTATCTGCGCGATAGGAATACCGGCGCGTTTAAGCTTTTCGGTGTTGGTGTCGACCACTATCGAGCTTTCGAGAAATCTGTCGGTCGATTCGAACTTTGCACCGCTTCGCGAATAATAATAGGGTAAAGAAAGTCTTTTCATATCGTCACCTCTTAATAACCCATACCGGTGTAGTTTCCGCTCGTTGCGTTCTGAATATCAAGGCTTTCTATCTGCGTGCGTACCTCCTCGAGCGTGCCTTTAAAGCCCGAAAGCTTCAAATGACGAATAAGGAAGTCGGCGGAATCGTAACCGACCTTGTTCTTTGCATAGAAATCAATAAAGAATCCTTTAATTCCGTTTTCAAGCGGAACGTTAAGGTTTGACAGCCCTTCGAGCGTGTAATCGAGCAACTGTGCCTGCGTCGGCTCGGGAAGTACGGTTTTTATAATGTCTATATGGTGCAAAAGCGCGCGGTAAACGCGTTGCATTTCCTTTTCGTTGTCGGAATAGAAGAAAAGAATATAAACCGTCTGCGGATTTGCCTTTATATAAGAAATCAACGACAAAAATCTGTCGTGCTCAAGCTTGTTAACGTAGTTGGAAATATCAATAGCGAATAACCCTTCGAAATTGTGGTTTTGCGCTACCACGCAGGGCGATTCGAAAAACTTTTCGAATACGTTAGGCTCCTTGCAATCGGGCTCGGGGTATTCAAGCATAAGCTTGTTTTGCGGCGCAAACGAAGAAAATATCTTCTTTTCGTCGATAATCCTTTCTGCCTTGTATTCAAAATATTCAACGAATCCGCAATCGCCGTTTTCGGGTAATACTACCAGCTCGTTAATACAGGCGTATGCGGGGTTTACCGTTTTCCAAAATTCATCGCAAATCTTTCGCATTTCTTTCTTCCTTTCCAAATAAAAATACAGCTTTCGCGTTTATTCTATCAAATACGGCGTAAATTGTCAACTTTTGCGTCGCCTAACGCAAAATCAAACGAATGGCAAATAGCTGTAACCGCTTCGGCAATGCGTTCAAAAGCAATAACAGCGGGTTGCGGTTAATGCTATAGGCAAATTTCGGCTTGCGCCTGCAAAGTATCGCCAAAGCCTTTTTTGCAAGCCTTTCGGGCGGAATATTGCGCGCTTCGACCTTGTTTACTATTCTTCTGAATCGGTCTGCGTTGCAGGTGTAAAGCTCGGTTTTTTCACAAAACCGCTCCAAAGCATCGGTCGATGCCTTCAGCATTCCCGTGCTTACCGCGCCTGCACGTAATACCGAAACCGAAATACCCAACAGCTGCAGCTCCATACGCAGCGAATATGCGTATTTGTCAAGCGCACTCTTTGTTACCGCGTATATCGACGTAAAGGGAAGTGGGTCGAGCGGTGCAAGCTCGCTCGTGGTTATAATAATTCGGCTGCCCTTTTTTAAAAGCGGAAAAAATATTTTGTTCGTCAAAAATACCCCGCGCAGATTAATATCGAATATTCTTCGAAACTCGTCGTCGCTTATTTCTATAAACGAATCGAGCATATATATCCCTGCAAAATGTATAATTGCGTGTATATCCTCGGTTTGCTTGCAAATCGCATCAAACGCGGATTTGATCTCTTCTTCGCTCGTCAGGTCGGCGGTTATCGGTATAATGCCTTCCTCTGCGGCTTCGGTTTTTTTATCAAGCGCAAATACACGGAACCCCGCGCCTCGCAACGCTTTTACGCAAGCTCGTCCCATTCCGCCGTATGCGCCGGTTACAATAATATCCTTCATAATTCAAACGCCCCGTATTTTCAAAGCGGCACGCCGCATTTCGTTTTTAAAGTTTTTCAATATACTCGTCTGCCTCGGCGCGCGTTTTAAAAATATAAACGCTTTTTTCGCCGCGGTTTTCAAGCAGTTCGTATATCTGCGGAAGCTTTGTGTTCGGGAAATCGATAATATATTGCTTGAATTCGGGGTCGAATTCCTCTTCGATCCAAGGCATTTCCTCGCGCTTTGTGCCAATTCGTGCCTCAACCCCCGAAAGACATACCTCGGTGGGTAAATCGAACAAAAAAACCGTGTCGCACCGTGAATAACGTGCTTCAAGCGTGCGGCTGTAATTGCCGTCTATTATCCATCTGTCCTTTTTCAGAATATCCTCGTGGATAGAATCGAATTCACTTCGTTCTATATTCGTTTTATCGGGCTTGTGCCATATCGTGTCGAGATAAAACAGCGGCAACCCAGTTTTTTCGGCAAGCCTGCGGGAAAACGTGCTTTTTCCCGAGCCGGGACAGCCTATTACTATTGCTTTTTTCATATACTTTTCCTTTTGTAGCGTACAACCGAAGTGCCGTCGTTGCTTTCGATGCTTATCAAATCAAAATCGGCAATGCTTCCGTTCCAAAACAAAGGCTTGCCGTCGGCAGAAGCGGTTAACGGTGCGGTAACAAGGCTCAGCTCGTCTATAAGGTCGGCGTTTTGAAAAGCGCCGTTAATAACGCTTCCGCCCTCGAGTAAAAGTATTTCCGCACCGAAAAGGCTTTTTAGCTTGCACAGCGCCGTTCGAACGTCGATTTTTTCGGTACCCGCAAAAATATATCCGATACCCTTGCTTTTAAGATAGCTTAAATACCGTCCGTCAACGCTTTCGCTCAAAACCTCTATAATCTGCGCTTTGTCGTAGCCCTCGTCCCAATCGTGAATAACGCTGTCCTGCCAGCCGAGTCTGCCGTTGGTATCAAATGCAACCGCATAAAATCCGCTTAAATCGCTCGGAACAAAATCGCTTCTGCAAGCCGTGTCCTCAAAAGCATCAAGAATCGGGTACCAACCGTTAGTAAAGCTGGTTTCCATAGTTATTCTGCCGCAAATAAATCCGTTGGATTTTGTGCTGCGGTTTATATCGTAGTAAATTTCGGTCGCTCTTTCGCATTTCCTGTGTGAAAGAAAATCGCCCGTCACCCTTCCGTCTATAGAGGCAACCATATGGCAAATAATATAAGGTCTTTCCATTATTTAAGCTTCTTTCCGTCCGAAAAAGCGTTGCCGACTCTGTCGCCGAGCTGAATATATCCGTGGTGTACCGGGTCGTAGGTAATCGCGTTAAGCTTGCTTGGGTCTATAAGTCCGTCCTCGCCCAAAACCGATTCGTCTGCAGAAATATTAATAATCTGTCCGATACAAATCCCGTCCTCGTTGAATTTCAAAAGCTCGCATTCGATCGTCATCGGGAATTCGTTTATAATCGGTGCGTTCACAAATTCGGATTTCGTAACCGTAAGCCCCGCCTTTTCCATTTTGTTTGGCTCGCTGTTGCCCGAAACTATTCCTACGTAGTCTGCTTCGACGATATGCTTTGCGTCTGCAATGCTTATTGTGAACGCCTTGCTTTCCAAAATGTTTTTCGTGGTTTTGTGGTCGTCTGCAAGACAAACCATAATCTGATTTGTGTCGTAAGTGCCTGCCCAAGCCGCGTTCATACAGCAGGGAATGCCGTCTTTGCCGTATGCCGCAACGATAAATACCGGCATAGGATAAGCCCAGGTTTTTACACCGAAATTCTTGCGCATAGTAATATCCTCCTAAGTATCAAGCTCGTTTTTCATGTCGCGCGTCATCAAACGCAGCATCGCATCCTGCGGTAAACAGCCGTTTTTAATAATATCGTATACTGCTTCGGTAATCGGCATTTCAATACCGTGCTTGTGCGATAAAGCTATCGCCGCCTCTAAAGCGTGGTAGCCCTCTACCACCATACCTATTTCTCGCTCGGCTTCCTCGTAGCTCGCGCCCTTTCCTATAAGCTCGCCGCAACGGTTGTTTCGGCTGTGCCGCGAGGTACAGGTTACGATAAGATCGCCTATCCCTGCAAGGCCCATAAAGGTTCGGCGTTTACAGCCCATAGCCAAACCGATACGCGTCATTTCCGAAATACCGCGCGTCATAAGCATCGCAATAGCGTTGTCGCCAAGCCCCATACCGCGCGTTATACCTGCGGCAAGTGCGATTATGTTTTTCAGCGCGCCGCAAATTTCAACACCCTTAACGTCGTTGTTGGTGTAAACGCGCATACAGCTGTTGTGAAAAACGTCGGCGACCGCGCGTGAAACGCTTTCGTCCTCGCAGGCAGATACGATAGAGGTCGGCATACCTATAGCTACCTCCTCGGCGTGTGTCGGGCCCGAAAGTGCCGTAAGCTTGTATTCAAGCTCGCTTCTCGCCGAAAGCTCGTCGGCAATTACCTCGGTCATCGTCATAAGGGTGTTTTTTTCAATCCCCTTTGCCGCGTTTATCAGAGTAACGCCGTTTTCAAGATAGGGGAGAGATCTTTTCGCCGTTGCGCGAATAAACGCCGATGGCACCACGTAAAGCACCATATCCTGCGCTCTGCAGGCCTTTTCTATATCCGTCGTGTATTCTATATCCTCGGGGAAAATAACGTTTTTAAGGTTTTTGTGTCTTCTCGTTGCCTTTAATTGTTCTATTTCCTGCTCGATTGCAGACCAAACGGTAACCTCGTGTCTGTTCTTCGCAAGCAACGCGCTCAAAGCCATGCCCCAGGTGCCTGCACCGAGTACGCCTATTCTCATAAATTATCCTTTCTTACAGCCCGCGCCTTCGCAAGCCGTCTACAAGTGAAACGTAAAAATCTCTAACGTCGAATCCTTTTATATCGCTTCGACTAAGGTCGATAACGTCGGCGTGCGAAATTCCTTCGCCGCATTCGCCTTTAAGCAAGGTGTAGCTTTCGCCCCATTTAAACGAATCCTCGCTTACAAGTCCGTCGTTGTCGCCGTTAAAATGCTTTACCAGCACGTACGAAAAGTTCATCGGGAACTGCCCCCCGCTCGCATTGCAAAGCACCGAGCCGACGCTTTGGCAGTATACGTCCTTAGGCAAAGTCATTTCTTCGTTGCGTATAATGCACTTTTGCGCGGTAAGGTCGTTTACCGCCGCCATAAAATCGGGACTGTGGTCGCCCAAACGCTTCGACATTCGGTTGTAAAACCGTTCTATCGCGCCGACTATGTCGGGCGGAAGCTCATCTAAAAGATAATCTGCAAATTCACATCCTCTGTGCGGTGTGTTAATCGTTGTGAGCGACGCAACGTATTTGTCCATTCCCAAAAAGCGCATTGCGTAGCGGCAGTCAAGCCCGCCCTTCGAATGTGCAATAATATTCAGCTTTTCGCAACCGGTGTCTTTAATAATTCTTTCAATTCGGTTTTTAAGCTCGAGTGCGCTGTTTGCAACCGATTCTGCAGATTGGTGGTTGCCGTAATATATCCTTGCGCCGTTAATTTCAAGCTCCTTTGGGATTCTGCCCCAATAGTTCAAAAGCTTTCTGTCGCGGAAAAATACTCCGTGCACCAGCAATATCGGGTATTTTGTTTTGCACAACTGCTTTTCAACCTCTTCGCGTTTAAGCATTTCGCGCGCGGTTTCAAGCCTTGCTTCCTCAAAAACGGTTTTGAGTATACGGTTAAGCATAATCAAGTTTGCAATAGGTACCATACCGCACAAAATGCCGGTAATACGCTTTTTTAACCCAAGCCTATATGAAGCAAGATAAACGCAAATAATACCGTTCCAAAACAAAAACGCCTCGAACGCTGTACAGTAAAGTGCGCTGAATATAAAGCTTTTCCAATCGCCGTTCGGCAATGTAAGCGCCGCAACTATTATCTGGTATATTACCGATACCGCCGTCGATGCCTGAAATACTACCAGCATCACCGCACCGTGAAAGCAGATGCGCAAACGCGTTTTTACGCTTTTAATACAAAAAATCCCCGCAAAAAGATTAATCGCCAAAGCAACACCGATCGAAATATATATAAACGCCGCGTTTTCCAAGGCATAAAAATATCCGTTTGCCAAAATCGTATATATTATGCTGTATATTACGATAGCCGCAGGGAGAAATTTTTTCATAAAAGCACCCCATTTAATACTTCGATAATATATTTTCGATTACTTTTTCGTCAAGCTCGGGGAAGCGAATAATCTCTCTCGGAGCTTCTCTGTCGAAATAATTAATTCTCTTTTCGTACCATACCACGTCGTGCCAGGCACCGTTTTTGTAACCTATGCTATAGGTGGTGCCGATAAGCTTAAATCCAAAGCTTTCGTGCAAAGCAATGCTGTTCGGGTTCGGCGGGGTTATACCCGAATACAAAATCGCAAAGCCCTGAACCGTAAGCAGCTCGATTATCGCGCCGTATAAGCGCTTTCCGATCCCCTTGCGAAGAAAACCCCTGTCGACGTATACCGAAAGCTCTGCGTCCCAATCGTAGCTTTTCCTCTCGCGCAGCTGCGAGGCGTATGCGTACCCAACGCATTTTTCGTCTTCGACCGCAACGATAAACGGGTATCTTTCGCTTTTGTGTGCAATACGCTCGGCAAACTCCTTTTCGCTCGGTGCCGTGTATTCAAACGAAATTGCCGTGTTTTCAACGTAATAACGGTAAATTTCGGAAATTGCTTTTGCATCGTCAACGCTTGCAATACGTAATTTAATCATAATAATTCTTTCTGCTTAATGCCTTTAAACAGCGCCTCGGCCCATATTTCGCAACCCTTTTCGTTCGGGTGTCCGCCGTATTTGGCGTTGTGCCTTGCTTCTTCTGCGCCGAGTATTTCGACGCAATCAAAAACAAAATCAACCTTATTATTCAGTACGGTAAGAATATATTCGTTTATATCCTCCCATTCGGCAATTTTGCTTCCGCAATAGTCAAACGGCGGCAGGGTTTGCAAAATAACTTTTTTGCCTGCGTCTTTTAAAAGCGTAACTGTTTTAAAAAGATTTCTTTTTATATCGTCTGCCGAAAAGCCCTGCAAAAGATCGTTTACACCAATACATACGAACAGAATATCGCAAAGCAGAGCCTTTTCAAGCCAAATGCCCGCGCTCGCTGCGTCGTCGGCTCTTGCATAGCCTATTCCCAAATTCCAATAGGAATAACCGTTTCCAAGCATCTCCGCAAGTCGTGAGTTCCAATGCAAATAAGAATTTTCACGCGTGCCGATGCCTTGGGTTATCGAATCACCCAAAAAGCCGATTCGTCTGTTAACCGTTCTGTCACAGCCTATGCAGGCGGGAAGAGGAACCCGCTTGTCGTAAAACCATTTTCCTCCGCGAAATCTGTATATCGGCAAAAGGCTTTCCTCGTGGTAGGGTATTTCTGTTCCCGAAAAAACAAGCTCAATGCAAATATATTCGCCGCTTTCGGCGTAAAATTCAAACTCGTCGGTTTCAAATATTTCACCGGGGCTTACCCGTTTTCCTATTTTTCCGTCAAAGCTTATCGGCTGGAATTCGGCTTCGAACGGTACGCCGTCAATTCCGTGCTCCCTTGCAATAGCCGCACCGCCGTACGACGATCGAAACGGCGGTTCGGTTATACCGTTTTTAAATATGTCTGCGGAGTACTTGGCATAGCGCGCCGAATGAATAGTCCACTCCTTCATTATACGGTTGCTTTTGCTCTTGCTTCCGTCGGAATAGGTACTGTCGATAATATTGTTGAATAACAGCGAATATCTATACTTTCCTCCCTGCGTGATTTTGTAAAACACGCGGCCGGTAAGCATATATTCGGGGTCTGCCTCGAAATAAAGCTGGTTTGCGCTTGCACCGAGCGTGTTCGAGGTGTATCGGTAATCAATCATCAGTTATAAACCACCTGCGGCATATTCCATTCCGCAATAATATAAATAACGTAGTCGGGCTTTTCGCTGTCGATAAGCCAGTTTTGCCAAGCATAGTTCCACATACCTATGTAGTGGGTTTTGTTCATTCTTTCGGCAAGAATATCGTAAATACCCGCACTGTAGGAATCGCGGAATACCATACACGAGGGGAGCTTGGGATTGTTGTTGTTAAAGTATTTTTCCTCGGTGGTAAGGTCGTTGTAAATCAACTGCATACCTCTGTATCTCGGTACCGAGGTGATGTTCGATGGGTCTTTAAAATCAAATTCACGGTAATAGCCGTATTCCTTTACCTTTATCTGCGGAATGTCGAGGTAAAGGCAGGCGTCCGCACTGGTGTAAAAGTCTGCCGTCCAGGTAAATTCATCTATACCTCTCGGCTTCGCATCGGGGTAACGCTTCGAAATATGCTCGAACAGCTCAACGTATGCAAGATAAGCACCGTAATCTGCCCAATGGCTGTCGAGGTGATAATAAAGCGGCATTTCGTCGTGCTTGTGCTTGTTAAAGGTTTCGCGCAGGTCGATAACCGTCGCACCGGCGTTTTCAAGTCCTTCCTTAACCTGCTCGTACCTCGTTTTGCCGCCGCCCTTGGTGTAGTAATCGGGAACAAGCTCGGGGTAGGTAGTCATCGGAGAGGGAACGATCATATAAATAATTTCTGCGTCGCGGTTGTAGCCGTGCAGCTGTTCTATTCTGCCTGCTACGCGGTTGGTCATCGTGCTTATCGCGCTGTCGCTGAACAAATTACCGCCCTCGTAATCGGCAACCATCTGCTCCAAAAAGAATTGGAAAGCACCGTTGCTGCCAATAGCTCTCGTGCCCTTGTATTCGGGTACCGAGGGCTTCGCTTTCAATGTTTTTGGCTTGGAAATCGCCTTGCCGTCTATCTTTTGAGTGAAAACTATATCAAGAAAGGTATCGTTTGCAGTGTTCTTCAAGGTAAGCTCGAACCAGCCCATATAAGAATCAACCGTAACCTTTTGTCCCCTGTATTCCGCCGTAATCTTCGCACCCATCGTGCAGGTGCCGATTACAACGAAATGCGGACTTTGCGTGTAACGTGCAAAAAGCAGGTTTACCGGCTCGACCTCGCCCTCGTATTCTATCTCGTTTTCGCTTTCTTCGCCGCTTTCTTCATCGCTTTCTTCTTTGCTCTCGGTATTGCTTTCTTCTTCGCTTACCGCTTCACTCTCTGCTTCGCTTTCTTCTTCAATCGAGCTTTCGCCAACGCTTTCAATGCTTTCTTCTTCGCTCTGTACCTTCGAATCAGCTCCGCTTTCGTAAGCTATACTGCTTTCGGTGCTCGATTGCTCGCCGCTTCCGCTTTCACAGGCAGCAAGCATACATACCGATGCCATCATCGCCGCCAATATATAACAAATCAGCCTTTTCATCATTCTTCCTCCGAGTTTTCAAATATAATACGCCCGTCATCCTCGATAACCACCTGTGACGGCTCGAGCGATTGCAGGTTGTTCAAAATCTCGCGGCCGCGTGCCGTGCCAAGCTCAAAGCTTACCTTGCAGGCGGCTTGCATCGCCGGTATAAAATAGTATTCGGTGCTTAAATCGTTGCTCAAAATAAGCTTTACCTGACCGGTTTCAACCTCTTTCGCATTAAACCAAAAGTTGCCGAGGTTGTAAAATATTGCCTTGCCGTTGTAATACTCAATGCCTTGAAGCTGGTGCGCGTGCGTGCCGATAATCAGGTCAGCACCGGCATCGATATATTGGTGCGATGTCTTTTTTAAAACGCTTTCGAGTCTGCTCGAATTCTCTTCGCCCCAATGCACGAAAAGTATAATAAAATCGCTTTCCCGATCGGCTTGCTCAATAACACTTAAAAGCCTTTCGGGGTCGTAGCACCTAAATACACCGGGTGCGCTTTCGGTCGCTTCGGGGGTTAAAATATGCTTTTCGGCGCGTGTTGCCGAAATAAATGCAAGCTTTCTGCCGTTTATAATATAATAAAACGGCTTTTGTGCCGCCTCGGCATTCTTTCCCGCGCCCGCATAATTAATTCCGTATTCGTCAAGCACGCTCATCGTATCGAAAAAAGCGTCCTCGCCGTAATCGAATACGTGGTTGTTCGCAAGAGTAACGAAATCTATTCCCATTTCGTTGTAATAACGCGTGTGCTCGGGCTTCGCAACGTAGGTGTACTTTTTTCGCGGCAGCGGCTCCCCGCGTGACGAAATCGAAAATTCGTTGTTTACTGTCGCAATATCGACCTCGTTCATAAAGTCTATCCATTCCTGCGAAATACACTTGTTAAGAATGCCGTTTTTGCGGTTCTGTAAATAGGGCATAGTGGCGTAGTTATCGCCAAAACAAACGTCACCGCCGAACGCAACGGTTATTTCGTCCTTGCTTTCCGTGCGGCTTATCAGCCTGTAATTGCTCGATTCGTACTCTTTGGTAAAAAGCGAGCGCAAAACGTGAATACTGCTTCCGGTGTGCTTTAGCCACATTTCGTCGGAATATCCTTCGCTTTTCATTTCAAGGTAAATACCGCGCAAAGCATTTTCACCGTATTCGTCATATATAAAATTCAAAAAGCCGTTTATCTTGTCCTCGTAATCGGGGTCTTTTTCGGGATTATCAAAAAGCGGCAAAAGGTCTACCGCAATGTCAAGAAAAAAATCGTTCAAGCTGTCCTCGCTCTCGCTTCCTATGCTTTCCTCTTGACTTTCGCTTCCGCTTTCGCTGCTTTCAAAAAATTCAAGCGGACTGTCGTCTGCAGCGCAGGCACAAAGCAAAAACAGCACCGATGCGAGCAGTAATACAAAAAAACGCTTCAAATATACCAACTCCTTAAAGGATATTATACCACCTAAGCGCTTGTATTGCAACAACAAACGTCTTTTTGACAAACAAAAAAATATATGCTATAATCATTCATCAAGCAAAAAATCGGAGATGTTTATGAAAATAGCAATACTCGACGCCGCAACGCTCGGCAACGATATAAATCTTTCGCTTTTTAATACTCTCGGCGAAGTTTCGGTCTATCCGCTTACCGAACCGAACGAAATTCCGAACCGTATAAAGAATGCCGACGTCTGTATAATAAATAAGGTTAAGTTAAACGAGTCCGTCTTGAAGGATGCGGGTGATTTAAAGCTTATCTGCGTTGCCGCAACCGGCTACGATAATATCGATACCGAATACTGCAAAGCGCACGGTATCGCTGTTTGCAACGTTGCGGGCTATTCCGCAAACTCGGTTTCGCAGTTAACTCTTGCAATGGTGCTTTCGGCATCGGTTAATCTTAACAGCTTTCGCAATTCGGTTGCCGACGGCAGCTATTCCAAAGGCTCTGTGCAAAATATACTCACACCCGTATACCACGAGCTTGCGGGCAAGGTCTGGGGCATAGTAGGCTACGGTGGGATCGGAAAAAAGGTCGGCGCCGCCGCAAAAGCGCTCGGATGCAAAGTTGTAGTTAATAAACGTACCCCCATAGCAGACGAGGAATGCTTGCCGCTCGATAAGCTTTTGGAAATATCCGATATCGTTACCGTGCACCTTCCGCTTAACGATGAAACGCGCGGTATGATCGGCAAAAACGAGCTTGCACTTATGAAAAACGGTGCTTTTCTCGTCAATGTCGCCCGCGGTGCCGTTACCGATGAATCTGCTGTTGCCGAAGCAGTGCTTTCGGGCAAGCTCGGTTTTTTCGGCTGCGACGTCTATTCGACCGAGCCTATGCCGCAAAGCCACCCGTTTTATGCTATAAAAGACTTGGAAAACGTCTGCTTAACGCCTCATATGGCTTGGGGTGCATACGAATCGCGCGAGCGTTGTATGAATGAAATTAAGCAAAATATAATTTCCTTTATAAACCGAGAATCGCGCAACAGAATAGTGTAATAAATAAAGAAAACAGAGAGGTTTAGCGTGATACTCTTAACGGAGTATCACTATACAGACAAAAAGAAAGAGAAGACTCGTTATCTAAACGAATCTTCTCTTTTCCGTTATCAGTGGGTTTGGGCTACTGCCCAAGTGTATTTGTGCATACAAATGCGGTGACGGTTCCTGACAGCAAAAGGTATGATTGCAATTTCTCCGATAAGAACAACACCGCTTTGCCTCTATGTTGTTTTTTTGAAACTTATTTCTTGCTTCTGCGTTTAAAAATAAAGCTTCTGAAAAGAATTATATTCAACGTAATAAAGAACAAAACGAAAATAATAAGCGTAAGCACAGGCTTTTTGGGAGCGAGCGTTGCCAAAAGCATCATCGGAAAGCCAAATGCGATAGCGGGAAAATTCTGGTAAACCAAATTGTCTGCCGCAGGCGTCTTAAATTCGCCGTCGATTTCGCGCAGAAGAATAATACCCGTGCTTGCCGTGCCGGTAAGCATTCCGTACATCGCCAAAAACTGTTCTTCAACGTATTCGCCGAATAAGGTTTTTGCAACGATACGGTTGTAAATATAAGTAACAATAAGACCGACCACACCGAGAATAAGCAATATTCCCCAATAGCTTTCAAGATAATCAAGCCTGATCGCCGCAATACCCGCTACTACCATAACATCAAAAAAGAAATTGCTTGCGCGGGTAAGCAGGAAGTTGTTGGTGTATTCCTTTTTAATAACCGAGCCCTTGCGCAAAAGCTTAACAATCGTTTTAACGAGCGTTGCCGAAAGAACACCCAAAAGAAAGTTAAAGCCGTAAACCGTTGCCTTCATTCCGGGTAAAAGTAATCCCAGACCGTACATAATAAGATAAGCCACGATATAAGCTACGAAAATCAAAGCGATCTGCACGGTCATTTTGTCGATGCTTTCCTGCATCGGAATCTCATTTTCGCTTTCGATTACTTCGGTGTTAAGCTTGTCCTTGTCGCCGTTGATCTTTATCGTGCCGCGCTTACGCATAACGTTAAGGTGAATAACACCGCCGATAGCCGCACTTATAAATCCAAGCGCCGCAACGGTAAGACCGAAGCTCTTGCCGCCGATAAATCCGTATTCGGTTTCGTAAATATTGCCGTAGTTCATTGCCTGACCGGTACCCTGACCGTAGCCGAAGGGAAGTAATACGCCTGCTGCGGCAAAGAAATCGGTAATAAAATAGGTTGCAATAATGGTTATAACCAAACCGAAAATGCCTTGAAGCAGATAGGTAGCAACCGTAGTAACGCCGGTATTGAATATTTCGCCCGAACGCTTTTTTGTAAGCTTATTATCCGAGGTTTTTAACGCCGAAGCGATAAAGCCCAAGGCAAGCGTGTGGTAGGTGATTGTTTCAAGCGTTGCGGTGCCGTTTCCTCCAAATACCTCGGAATCAAACATAACCTCGCCGGTAATCGCCTTGTAAACGGCTGCGACAATAATCAATACGCCGCCGCCGAGCACGGACGTGGGTATAAGCGAATTGCGTAAAAAGGGAAGTCCTTTTTTCAAAATGTTGCCGACGAGTAAGCTGCCGAGCAAAACTCCAAAAAGAATAATTATGCCCCAAACGCTATAGTCCCAAAAATTTTCCATCGCCTTCTCCTTTGGTTATGTTTTTGTATCTGTAATATATATTAACGTATTTCAAAGCGTTAAACCGCTTGCTTCCTTTAAACTGATAAACGGTTCCGCCGAGGTAAATATTAAGCTTGTTTCTGCCTAAAACCGAAACCGCGGTAAGCTTGTCAAAGCTGTAAACGATTTCGTTTTCGGCTCCGCCGTCGATAACCATTCTGTTGCCGTATAGCTCTATCTTGGCGTTCTTCCGCAATAATATTTTTTTCTTTTGAACTATAACCTCAAAATAGCTTGCAAAGTCTACAAACATCGCTTCTTCGGTGTATTCCGAAGGATTTATCGAATTAATAAAATCCTGCTGGTAATCGTACCATTGCGAAATAAAGCGGAAGGGGAATTCAAATCCGTCGCCCTTCAATTCCTTGGTTTCGGTGTAATATATACGCCTTTTACATTTTTTGCAAACGATGCTGTCGCCGTTGCTTTCGAATTCCGCAAGATCGCAATACGGGCAAACGTACATCGCGCGTTCAAGGTATTCCGCCTTTTTCTTGCTTTTAAATACACCGTCGATACAGGCTTCGTCAACAAAAAGACCTTCCTTTATCGCGCCGTTAAGCTCGTCGTCGGTCATCGCCTTGTATTCCTCGGGCTCGATAACGCGCGCAACGTAAGCACGCATTTTGCCCTTGCGGGTGCCGTCGCTCCACCTCGGCTGAACTCCGTATCCGCCTTCGATACGGTAGAGTGCGATCGGAAGCTTCAAACGCTTTGCAAGCGATGCTATAGTCGGGTTTATATATTCGGTTTTGCCGCTGTAGGTGCGGTTGCCCTCGGGCGCGATGCAAATCGTGCCGCCCTCGCGCGCAACTCGCAGGCAATTAAGCACCGCGGCAATGTCGTTAGTCTGCTTTTTTATCGGGATCGGCGCAACGAGATAGCGTATCAGCTTCGATACGAATCCGTTCGAAAAAATGTCCTCGGTTGCCATATAATATACGGGGCGTTTAAACGAAATGCCAACGAAAAACTGGTCGAACGGAGTTTGGTGGTTAAGTAAAATAAGATATTGCCGGTCACCCTGCTCATTGAATTTAACGCATTCTATGCCGTATTTGTATAAGCAATAGGGCTTAAGAAAAAAGCGAACGGTACTCGTAACCACGCGGTGCCTGAACTTTATCCACTTTTCCTTCTTTTTGCTTTTTGACAAAAAAGCCACCCCGCCTTCAGTATATTTAAATAATTATATTTCCTAAATGTTAAATAAATATTAAAAACATAATTATCCAATGCATTATATATCAAAATTTCAAATATTGCAATAAAAAAATTCACCCGGGCGGTTAAGCTCGGGTGAAGATTGCTTTTTTGATTATTCTGCAACAGTGATCTTGGTAATGTGGGGGTTAGCGCCCTGGTACCAGTATACGAAGCCTTCAACGTCAACAACGTCGCCTGCCTTAAGAGCAGAAACGGTGGTGTAAACGTCGCTTTCAGCACCGGTGAGGTAGATTTCAACACAGAAGTTGTAGTCTGCATCGCCCTTGGTAAGAGTGAGGTAAACGTCGTCGCCGGGCTCGCCGTTCTTGTATTCGATGTTCTTAACGGTAAGGCCCTTGAAGGAAGCGAACTGGTTCATATAGTTGATGAGGTCTTCGGTGCCGAGCTTGTCGGTAAGGTCGATAGCTTCTGCAACGTAGGTGTCATCGCCTTCAACGAATTCGAAGGTGCCGTTCATAATTTCAACTTCGCCGTCGTATTCAGCCTTGTCGCCGGTAATGCGGATCTTGGTGCCGGGTACGAGCTTAGCAGCGTTTTCTTCGGTGCAAGCGAGCTCATAAACAAAGATACCGCCCTCTTCGCTCTGGCAATAAAGGGTAATCTTGTCGCTCCACCAGCTCTGGTTAGCCTGAACGTAGGTTTCAACGGTAACGGTTGCGCCTACTTCTGCTTCAAGATATTCAGCGTAGGTCATAACCTTAACTTCTTCTTCGGAGGATTCGGTGTCTGCTACCGAGGATTCAACAACAGAGGATTCGGCAACAGAGGATTCTGCAGCAGAGGAAGTGTTCGAGGTTTCGTCGGTTCCTGCGCAAGCCGCAAATACGAAAAGGCTTGTCAAAACCAACAGCATAGCAATAATTTTTTTCATTTTTGAACTCCTTTTTTATTGCGAAAATTAAATACTAATTTAGATTATACAACAATTTTGCACAAAATCAATGTTGCACTCATAGATTTTATTTCAGTTTTTCTTTTTTAATTTGTCAATTCCTACATAAATACCCATACATATCCAACACAACGCGATACATATAAGCAATACCACCGAAGCGGTCGGAAGCTCGCCCAACGTTACCTTGCCGGTAGTGGCGTTCATTTGATCAAGCCTATACAGCGCAACGGTTTCGTCGAATACCTTTTCGATATATTCGTCGTTAATCTCTATATCGTTCTTAACCGCCTTGTTAACCGTTTCGATCAAATGTCCCGCCGCGTCACGAAGCGAAGCCGAGCCGTTGAATACGGGCGTAACAAAGGTATTTTCGGTGTTTTCAAGCAAAAGCTTGGTTGCATCAAGCTTAATGCCGTAATAAAAATCGTTGTCCTCGCCACCGCGCGCAAGGTAATCCTTGTATTCTTCGGAATTCTGTGCCTTCGAGGTCACGGGGCAATAGCCCTCTGTCTGCGAATAAGCAATCTGTACCTCGTTGGTAAGCATATACTGCATAAACAGCCACGATGCAAGCACTTCCTGTGGGTCCTCCTTGTTGAATATACACATCGAAGGTCCCTGCGAAATCATTTTCGGATTCTCGATATCGTACTGCGGAATTGTCATAACCACGGTTTCGAATTCCACCAGCTTTTCTTCGGGTATGTCCATAAGCGGAGCGTTGCAGCCCATCCAGGTCGCGCCTGCGGTCGAGTCGACCGCGAATATACATTGTCCCGCGTTCAAATAGTTTGCGGGGTATCCGTTCATTTTATAGGTATTAAAGGCACGGCTTTTCGAATGTATGCCTATTTCCGAAAGAATGCTTTTCGTGTCCTCGTTAAATATCAATACGTCGCCGTAAACAGTCGAATAGTCCGCATCCTTCTGCTTCAGCATCTGTATCATCATATTGTCGGTGGACTTGTACATAAAGGGTATAAGCACCTTTTGGTTGTTCAGCTCGAAAAATCCGTTTTCGTCCTTCTTCATCGCCGCCTCGCTTACCTCCCAAACGAATTCCCAGGTAAGCGTTTCGGGAAGCGTAAAGCCGAGCTTTTCAACGTAGGTCTTGTTTACGTAGCACGCCTCGGTCGAACGCATATAAGGCACTGCGTAATAGCTGCCGTTAAATTCGCATTCGCTTAAAAATTGGGGAATAATCTCCTCCTGTGTGGGTGAATCGAATTTCAATTCGCTTCCGCCCAAGCCGTATTTTTCGCTTTCGAATAAATCGTTCAGCGGCACCACCGTGTCCTCACCGGTCAAATACGTGGCGATGTGGTCGGGGTAGGTAATGCACACGTTCGGCGTCGTGTCGGTAGATATGTTGGTAATAACGTCGTTGTAAATTCTGCCGTAATCGGTGTAAAGCTTCAGCTTTACTGTAATGTTGGGATAAAGCTTTTGGAAATCCTCGATCGCCTTTTTGTAAATTCCCACCTGTGTAAGATTGGTGTCGTTCTTTGCCCAAAAGCTTATTTCGTAATTTCGCGTTGTATCAAATCCCTCGGGCAGCTCGAAAACCTTTTTTTCTCTGCTGCCGTGGCAGGAAACGAGCGAAACCGAAAGGCAGATAAGAAGCAGAAAAACAATAAAT
The DNA here is from genome assembly GCA_017466805.1 of Clostridia bacterium. Lineage (GTDB taxonomy): Bacteria > Bacillota > Clostridia > Oscillospirales > CAG-382 > Coliplasma. The sequence goes on along the minus strand of JAFTTN010000024.1, from coordinate 2,643 downwards.
CTTTTCATCCCTTCATGCCTCCTCTCGATACACCCTCCATAATCTTTCTTCTGAAAACGAGGAACAGCACTATAAGCGGAAGCGAAATAACCACAACCGCCGCCATCATTGCGGGTATATTTTCGCGTCCAAACCCGCTTTCACGTATTTCTTGAATACCGTTCGATACAAGGAAATATGCGCGGTCGTCGGTAACCAATCTCGGCCATACGTAAGAGTTCCAGCATTCGATAACCTTAAGTATCGTTACCGTAACGACAGTCGGACGGCATATCGGTACCATAACCTTGCAAAGATATTTAAAATCACCCGTGCCGTCGACCTTTGCGGCGTAATACAGCTCGTCGGGTATCTGTGCAAAGTTCTCTTTCAAAAGATAAATGTAAAACACCGAGGTTACCGAAGGAAGAATAAGACCTGAAAAAGTGTTGCGTAAATCCCAATCGGTAATCGTAACGTAGTTGGTAATAACCACAAGCTCGGTGGGAATCATCATCAACGCAAGAAACAGCGTAAACGCAAGGTTTTTGCCCTTGAAATCCAGCCTTGCAAAAGCAAACGCCGCAAGTATGGTTACGATAAGCATAATCGCCGTCGTTGCCAAAGTGAATATAAGCGTGTTTGCAAAATAACCGCCAAGCGGCACCGCCGTAAACGCCTCGCCGTAGTTTTCAAGCGTGGGCGAAAGGGTAAAAAGCTTCGGAACAAGCTCGGAATTGTATTCTCCGTTGCTTTTTATCGAAGTAAGAATCATCCAATAAAACGGGAACAAAACTATCAAAGCCCAAACGGCGAGCATAATGTATATTATCGTTTTAACGGCGAGCTCGCGTCTTGCGGCGCTTTTTTCTATTTTAGAATAATCCATTTAAGCCCTCCGTTAATAATGTACCTTCTTTTTGCTTACCAAAAGGTTAATACAGGTTATGGTAAGCACTATAGCAAACAAAATAACCGCCGCCGCAGATGCATACGAGGGATATCCGCCGGAATTACCGTAAAGCATATCGTATACGTAACCCACAATGGTGTTCATTTCGTTTGCGTTTAAATCTGTTCCGAACAGCGCGACCGCGTCGGAATACGCCTTGAACGCGCCTATAAAGCCGGTGATAATAAGATAAAACAGCGTGGGTGAAATCATCGGAAGCGTTATCTTTCTGAACACACGCCAGCGCGTTGCTCCGTCTACCTTCGCCGCGTTGTAATAGGTTTCGTCCACCGATGCGAGCGAGCTTGTAAGAATAAGAATCTTAAAGGGAAGCACCACCCATATCGTGTAAAGACACAAAACCGTCATCTTCGCCCAATAGGGACCGTTAATAAAGTCGATTGGCGCCACCCCGAAAAATCCAAGCAAAACGTTTATAAAGCCTTCGGAATTGGGGCTTTGCTTAAACAGTATCATAAATACCAAGCCGACCGCAAGCGTGTTGGTAACGTAGGGAAGAAAGAATATGGTCTGAAACAGCTCGCGAAGCTTTTTTATCGAGCTTAAGCCCACCGCTATAACCAAGCCGAGCGCGGTAGAAAGCGGTACCGTTATCATAACGAGAATAAAGGTGTTTTTTAGCGCCTGCAGAAAATACGGGTCGTGCAGAACGTAGGAAAAATTATAGACGCCCGTGCCGAAATAGGTCTGCGATGCAAAATTGTAGCCTTCTTCAACCGAATATATAAATACGTCGATAAGCGGATAAACGAGAAAGAAGCCCAAAAACAGCATCGCGGGCAGCAAATACAGCCAACCCTTAATATTGTTGTTTTTCATATTATGCTCCTATCAAAAGCGTATGCGTTCGCCGCTTTCCTTTTCAAATACGTATACCTTGTGCCGCTTCAGTCCGAATTTAACCGTCGCACCGTTTATCGAAGCAAGATTATCGGAATCGATAATAGCACGAATAACCACGCTTTGCGCACACGCATGGTTTGCAACAACGCTTATATCTCTTCCCATAACCTCAACCCGCTCAAGACCGCAGGTGAATACCTTTTCGTCGTCGTCATCAAGCGAAAAGCCCTCGGGACGTATTGCAACCGTAACATCTCTGTCGGAAATACCGTCCATAGAGAGCACGGCTTCGTCGCCAATGTAAAGCGAATTGTCCTTAATACAGCCGTCAAAGCAGTTAATGGGAGGCGTGCCGAGGAATTTTGCAACGAACAGGTTAACCGGGTCGTCGTATACGTTTTGCGGCTTGTCGATCTGGTGAATTACGCCGTCCTTCATAACCACAATCTTGTCGGAAATCGACATCGCTTCCTCTTGGTCGTGGGTAACGAAAATGGTGGTTACCTTGGTCTGCCTCTGAATACGGCGAATTTCCTCACGTGTTTGCAATCTTAATCTCGCGTCGAGGTTCGATAAAGGCTCGTCAAGCAGCAAAATGCGTGGCTGCTTTACCAAAGCTCTCGCAATGGCAACGCGCTGCTGCTGCCCGCCCGAAAGCTCGTTCGGCTTTCTGTCAAGCAGCTCGTCAAGCTGCACCAGCTTGGCAACCTCCTCTGCCATACTGTTCATCGTTTCCTTTGTTAGCTTGTCCTTGCCCTTGCGGTTTTCTAAAGGGAAGGTAATGTTCTGCCTAACTGTAAGGTGGGGATAAAGCGCGTAATTCTGGAACACGAGTCCGACACCGCGGT